>CAZBXF010000276.1:0-3642 GCA_964495635.1 uncultured Phycisphaeraceae bacterium | reverse complement strand
CCTCGTCGGACTTGCGGTCCCACTTGCGGTCGCAGCCGGGGCAGCAGAAGCCGATAGTCACGCCCTTGAACTGGCGCGTGGGCGATTCGGCATCCACCTCGTTCTCCATGATGGGGCAGAGTTTGTTGACGGGCTTAGACGCACCTTGGGCCGGTGCTGATGCGGCGGGTTGCGTAGGCGTAGCGGCCGGCGGCTGGGGCTGCGCCGCCCAAGCGGCAGCACTGATGATTCCAGCGCCGAGCACGAGCGCGGCGAGTGAGCGGGTGAACACGATGGGGGATTTCTTCATGGGTTTGACTCCGGGAAACGTGGAATGGAACTGTTGAACGAACGATGGGCAGCCCATCGGTGTGGGCACACGGGATGCCACCGCGTCGGCTCTCGCGCAGCGCGGCGGCGACGATCACTTCTTCACGTACTCGCTGGGATCGAGCACCTCCTTGGGCGAGGTCTTGGCGAGCAGCACGTACTCGTCGATGCACGGCGGGCAGCAGAACTCGTAGGTCTTGCCGCCGATGATCCAGGTGAACTTGGGGTTCGCCTTGGTCATCGTGATCGGGCAGATCTTGTCCCCGGCCTTGGGCTTCATGTCGTGCTTGGCCATCTTGCCCTTGAACTTCTCGCCCGCCGTCACCGAGCCGTTGGCCTTGATGTCGGCCTCGGTGTAGATGCCGCCGGGCGTCAGGTAGAGCGCCCGCTCTTCGTCCGCGTCCACGCCCGCGGGCATGGCGTCGTCGCCGTCATGTCCGCCCTTGGCCGATGATGCCGCGATCGCCGCGACGAAATTGCTCATCCGGTCGGTGTCGCTCATCGAGTCCCACTTAGCGGCAGAGGCCGCATCGTGGAAGGCGACGGCCTGGCCCTTGAAGTCGCGGGTGATCTTCGCGTCGGCCGCGTCGGCGGTGATGGGGCAGACGGTGTTGGCCGGGGCGGTGCTCACCGGCCCCTTCTCCACCGTGAATGTGAAGGGCACCGTCAAGACCTTCTCCTTCTCGGCGGTGCCAACGTTGAACTGGCCCCACGCCTTGTAGATTCCCGGCTCCTTGAAGTGGGCCTCGAAGTCCACCTTTGGCCCGCCCATGCCCTTGCCCGCGTCCGCCGCCTTGGGAGCAGCGCCGCCGTGGCCCGCGTGCTCGTCCTTCTTCGCCTCTGCGCCATGTCCGCCATGCGCATCGTGCCCGCCTGCCCCGTGCTCGCCACCTTCGTGCGGATGCGCGTGGACGAACTGCGTACCGTCCTGGCTGATGATGACCAGGTGCCCCATCGCGCCCAGGTACGGGCGGAGGGTGGTGACGGGCTTGCCGTCATTGGTGATGGTGAACGCCATGTGCGCCTTGCCACCCGCCTTGATCGCGCCCTCGGTGTCGAGTGCGACCGTGAAGCCGTCGATGGTCTTGGGCTTGTCAGCATCGACCGTCAGCGGAACGGCGGCCTTCGCCGCTCCCGTCGCCGTCACCCTCACCGGCACCACCTGCTGCGGCGAACCCTTGGGCGTGAAGTCGAAGTAGAGCGTGTACTCGCCCCCGGCGGGGAAGGTCATCGGGATGGTGAACGCGCCATCGGCGCGCCGCGTGGGATGCTCGTGCGCGAACCACGAGAGGTCCTTGCTCACCGCCAGCAGGTGCAGCACCTTCTCGTGGACGGTGTCAAGGTCCTTGATGGGCGTTCCCTTGGCGTCCTTGAGCGTGAAGACCATCGGCGCGGCCTTCCCGGCTTCGATCGCCTTGCCGCCGTCGACAGCAACCGTGACCGTGTGCGTGACCGGAGCCGTCTCCGCGCCATGCGCGTGATCGTGCCCATCGGCCATCGCGGGCGCGAGCGCCGCGACCTTGGCCGCCGCCGCCTTCACCGGCGCGAACGCCGCCTTGCTCTTGGCGACATCGCCGGCATCGGCGATGTTGTGCAGGTTGTCCGCCGCCTCGGCGAGTTCTTTGCTCGCGAGGTTGATGTCCTTGACCTTCTCGCGCGGCACGCCACTGTCCTTGGCGAGCGACAGCGCCCCAAGCGTCTTGGCGAGCGTGGCAACGGCGTTGGCCTTGTCGGAGACACCCGCGATGGACCCGCCCGCAAGAGCGGCATCCATCGCCTTCACATCGGCGGCGATGCGCTGGGCCGCATCGGCGAACGACCCGGCCTTGGCGACCTCGCCGTGCGCGTGGCCGTCGTCCTTGTGGCCGGGCTGGCCCCCTGCGCCCGGCTTGTCATCGCCGTGGCTGTGCTGGGCGAGAGCACTCGGCGCGGTTGCGAGTGCAAGGCCGGATGCGAGGATCAACGACAGGACCGGAAGACGTAAACGATTCATGACTGGGCTCCTTGATCTGAGGCCGCTGAGCGGCCGGGTTCGGGTGATGCAGAGGCGGACGAGCTGCCACGATCGCTCGCCCCTGCTGGTGTGGCGACGGTGGGTGTTGAGTGGCTTTCGATCGTGGTCGGCACGGGTTGGCTCGGTGCGTGCTCGCCGTGCTTCTCGGCGTGTTCCCGCGCCAGCCGCTCGGCGGCGGTCTTGCCGAAGCGGTAGAAGACTGCCGGGGTGACGAAGAAATCCAGCAGCGTGCTGGTGATGAGGCCGCCCAAGATGACGACCGCCACCGGATACAGGATCTCCTTGCCCGGCTCGCCCTTGCTGAGCACCAGGGGAATCAGGCCCAGCCCCGCCGTGACGGCCGTCATGAGCACCGGGGCGACGCGCTCCTGGCTGCCTTGGATGATGAGCTCCTTGCTCCACGGGCGGCGCTCCTCGGTCATGAGGTGGATGTAGTGGCTGACCATCAGCACGCCGTTGCGGGTGGCGATGCCCGTGAGCGAGATGAATCCCACCAGCGAGGCCACGCTGAACGGCTCGCGCGTGATGGCGAGCGCTGCGACACTCCCCAGGAACGCGAAGGGGACGTTGAGCATGATCTGGATGGCGACCATGCCCGAGCGATAGTGCGTGAAGAGAATGACGAAGATCGCAATGAGCGAGCCCGCGCCAAGTGCCAGCAGCAGGCGGGTCGATTCTTGCTGGGCCTCGTACAGGCCGCCGTACTGGATCGTGTAGCCCTGAGGGAGTTGGACATCCATCGCCACTGACTTCTTGATCTCCTCGACCGTCGAGCCCAGGTCACGGCCCCGGACATTGGCAGAGACGACAATGCGGCGTCGGAGACTCTCGCGCTGCACCTCGTTTGGGCCAAGTTTTTCGACGATCTCGGCGACATCCTGCACGAGCACGATCGCGCCAGTCGGTGACACCAGCCGCACGAGGCCCAGCGCGGTCGGATCGGTGCGGTGGCGGTCGTCCAGTGTCAGCGTGATGTCGAAGACCTTCAGGCCATCGAGTACTTGGCCCACGACCTTGCCCTTGGTGGCTGTCTCCATCGCGTCGGTGAGCGTCGCGGGCGTGAAGCCGACGCGGGCCGCCGCCTCGCGGTTGACGCTGATGTGCAACTGCGGGATCAGCACCTGTTGCTCGACCTGCAGGTCGGCGACGCCGGGGATGCCCTCCATCGCCGCCTTGGTCTGCTCGGCCAGCGTCCGGAGCGTGCCGAGGTCGTCGCCGAAGATCTTGATGGCGACCTGAGCGCGGACGCCCGACAGGAGGTGCTCGATGCGGTGGCTGATGGGCTGGCCGATGCCCGTGGCGACGCCGGGGAAGGCCGC
>CAZBXF010000275.1:0-3663 GCA_964495635.1 uncultured Phycisphaeraceae bacterium | reverse complement strand
CGCGTCCCCGGCGCACCCGGCGCCGGCTTCGCATCATCCGACCTCCCCTTCCCGCCGCGCCGCTTCGAACCATCAAAGTCGCTCCGCCGCGCACGCAGCGGCAGCCCCGCCTTCTCCAGCTCCGCCCTCCGCTGCCGAAGCTTCTGCGCCTGATCACGCAGCGCCGCCGCCTGCTCAAACCGCAGCTCCTCCGCCGCCGCCAGCATCTCCGCCTCCATCGTCTGGATCAGATCATCGATCGGATACTCCGGCTCGGTCGTCGCGACCGCGTCGCGCGCCTGCTTCCGCGCCATCAGCTCCGTCTCCATCCCGCGCCGAACCGCCTTCTGGATCGTCGTCGGCACGATCCCGTGCGCCGCGTTGTACGCCCGCTGCTTCTTCCGCCGCCGATCCGTCTCGTCGAGCGCGGCCTTCATCGCCGGCGTCACCTCGTCCGCATACATCACCACATGCCCATTGACGTTCCGCGCAGCCCGCCCCATCAGCTGCACAAGGCTCGTCGGACTCCGCAGGAATCCCTCCTTGTCGGCATCCAGGATCGCCACCAGCGAAACCTCAGGAAGGTCAAGCCCCTCGCGCAGCAGGTTCACCCCCACCAGCACGTCAAAGTTCCCCAGCCGCAGATCCATCAGGATCTCGATGCGATCCAGCGTCTCGATGTCGCTGTGCAGATACCTCACCCGAAGACCCTTCTCCGCCAGATACGTCGAAAGGTCCTCGCACAGCCGCTTCGTCAGCGCCGTCACCAGCACCCGCTCCCCACGCGCCACCCGCGCCTCGCACTGCGCCAGCAGATCCGGCACCTGACCCTTCGTCGGCTTGATCTCAACCTCCGGATCCAGAAGACCCGTCGGACGAATCACCTGCTCCGCAACCACCCCGCCGCACTTCTCAAGCTCCCACGCCGCCGGCGTCGCCGAAACATACATCAGCCGCGGCACCACGCTCTCAAACTCCTCAAACCTCAGCGGACGATTGTCCAGAGCGCTCGGAAGCCGGAACCCGTGCTCAACCAGAACCTCCTTGCGGGCCCGGTCCCCGTTGAACATCGCGCGGATCTGCGGCAGCGTCACGTGGCTCTCATCGATGATCAGCAGCCAGTCCCGATAGTTCGGCCGAGGCCGCTTCTCCGCCGCGGGACGATCCGTGTCCGTCGAGCGATACCCGCGAAACGAGGGCGCAACAGGCGCCAAAGGCGCGAGCGCCTCAACATCCGGCACTCGCCCAGCCTGCTCATCACGAACGTCCGGCCCCGAACGCCCCTCGCCTTCTTCTTCCCTCGTGCCAGGCGCCAGGTTCCTCGCGCCCTCCGCCGGAGCGAAATCGAAGTAGTCCAGCAGCGTGTACGGCCTCTCCCCCGGCGCCCGCCCATCCATGAACCGCGAGTAGTTCTCGATGCCCGGGCACGTGCCCGTCTCCTCCAGCATCTCAAGATCGAACTTCGTCCGGCTCAGCAGCCGCTGCGCCTCCAGCAGCCGCCCCTTGCTCCGCAGCTCCATCACCCGCGCATCCAGCTCCGCCCTGATCGCCGCCAGCGCCGCCTGAAGCTGCTCCTCCGGCATCACGTAGTGCACCGCAGGAAACAGGAAGAACTGCCGCTCCTCCGCGATCACCTCCCCCGAAGCCGGATTCACAAGCTCGATCCGCTCGATCTCATCCCCAAAGAACTCCACACGCACCGCATACTTCTCGTACGCCGGCCACACGTCCAGCGCATCCCCACGCACGCGGAACTGCCCCCGCTTCCACTCCATCTCGCTCCGCTGGTACTGCATCCCCGCGATCGCAAGCAGAAACTCACGCCGGTTGACACGCCCGCCCCTCGTGATCGTCAGCACACGCTCCCCATACGCCAGCGGCGACCCCAGCCCGAAGATGCACGACACGCTCGCCACCACCACCGTGTCACGCCGCGACAGAATGTTGCTCGTCGCCTGCAGCCGGAGCTGGTCAAGGTCGTCGTTGCGCGAGCTGTCCTTCTCGATGTAGATGTCCCGCTGCGGGATGTACGCCTCCGGCTGGTAGTAGTCGTAGTAGCTCACGAAGTAGTTCACGCTGTTCCTCGGAAACAGCTCCCGCATCTCCTCAAACAGCTGCGCCGCCAGCGTCTTGTTGTGCGACAGGATCAGCGTCGGCTTCTGCAGCCGCGCAATCACGTGCGCCATCGTGAACGTCTTCCCCGTCCCCGTCGCCCCAAGCAGACACACGTGCGGCGACCCCGCCAGCAGATCACGCGACAACTGCTCAATCGCCTGCGGCTGATCGCCCATAGGCCTGAACGGACTCACCACCTCAAACGGACGCGCATGGGTCGTGGCAACAGACATGCGAGAGCATAGATGCGCCACACATCAAGGCCATCTCCAAGCCAGCTCCCAGCCCGCCCCCCAATCCAAGTCAGTAGAGCCGCAAGCCCCCGCCACCCACCTCCACACTCTCCGCGCCAAAGCTCGGCGTGGTGGTCATGGGCAGGAACGTGAAACTACATCGGATCACGGGCGAGGCCGGTCGGCGCGGGTGCGTCAATCTCTGCCCGCGTTCGACCAGCGCGAGCGCACGCGACGATGGCGCCGGGGCGGCTTGTGGGGAACCGTCCCGAACCGGGAAGCCCAGTGCGGTGCGATGCAGGGCGGCCGCCAGGACGCTGCTGAGCGACCCTATCTGGCTCCCCTCGCAACCTCGCGGCGACCGAGGCGAGACTCCCACTCCCGTGCCAGCCCTTTATCGCGGCGTCACGTCCTCGACATCCTGCCTGGACTCCTTGTCCATGGGCATCCGCCGGATCTCCTTACTGGAAGCAAAGTCGATCTCTTTGAGATCCACCATCCGGACGCGGCGGTTGTGGGCCGTGTGGTAGTAGAAGACGAGGTTCTTGGTGTCGTACGCGGTCGTCCAGATCGTGGAACTGCGCATGCCCTTGGTCTTGTCGCCCCCGCTCCCCTCGGCCGAGCCCAGGGGAAGGTTGAAGTTGTCGAGGATGCGGAAGAGCTCGTACATGGTCTCGTCGCCCGTCGCGGTCGGACGCGCGGTCTGACTGAAGGCAACCGCGCGAACGAACCGGGACGGCGGCGTGAAATCTCCAGGCAGGCCGATCATGCCGCTGCCCCCGCCCAGCGCCTTGAACGTGTCCCCGTCCAGCTTCTTGTCGGGGATCGCAACCGGCGAAAGGTTGACGTAGTTGCGGAGGTTGGTGATGTGCCAGTCGTAGTTGGGCGCGTTGGTGATGACGCCCAGCGGCGCATCGTGGATCACGACCTTGCCCTTGGTGAACTCGATCACGATCGCCGTGCCCGAGGGTTCGGTCACGAGCAGATGCACGGGCGGAGCGATGCCGATGGCCTCTTCCACGACGGGCGCAACCAGCACCGTGCTCATCGCAGCCCGCACCTCCTCGACCGACGCGCACGTCGTGAGGAGATAGGTCCCCAGGTCGGTGGGCCCCAGCGTCTTCGCGGCCTGGCCCGGGTCATACGCGGGATACTCGGCAAAGCCGGGGTGATAGAAGAGCCCGACCGTCAGTCCCTTCTCGTTCATGCCGTCCAGAGCCATGTCCTTGCCGACGCCATCGACCGCGACCACACCGTGCTTGCCAATCCACCGCAGTCCGGGCTGCTTGTCGGGCGTCGCGCCCGTGAACGCAAAGCCACGCGGAATCACCGACAC
>CAZBXF010000274.1:0-3666 GCA_964495635.1 uncultured Phycisphaeraceae bacterium | reverse complement strand
CCCAAGGCTCTCCCTCCCCCTACCCTCCCCCACCGTGTCTCACGAGCCGATCCGAGAGGATGATGACCTGCAGCTGGTTGAGCGCATCCGCGCGGGGGATCCCGATGCGTGGGTTGCGCTCATTTCCACGTATCAGGATCGTCTCTTCTCGGTTTGCGTGCGCATGGTGCGCGACCGCGAGCTCGCGGCGGACCTCACGCAGGATGCCTTCGTCAAGATCATCCAGGGCCTTCCGAGCTTCGACGCCCGGGCGAAGCTCAGCACCTGGATGATCCGGGTGACCATGAATGTCTGCCTGAGCAAGCTCAGGTCCGAGAAGCTCCGGCGGCACACCAGCATCGACGCCATCCGCGAGGGGCCGGGACCCCGCGCAAACCCCGATGGCCGATCTGGCTACGAACTTCCTCAGGATCGGGAACCGGCGCCCGTCTCGGGCGTCCAAGCCCACGAGGACCGGGCCAGGGTCCTCAGAGCCCTTCAGACCATCGACCCCGAGCAGCGAGCCGTCCTGATCCTCGCCGACTGCCAGGGGCACAGCTACGAAGAAATCGCCCAGGTCTTCGGTGTCGCCGTCGGCACCATCAAGAGCCGCCTCTTCAGAGCCCGTACCGCCCTGCGGGACGCGATCGAGAACCTCGAGCAGCCGCCGCCTTCCGCATCCCCCTCCACGACCCCCTCCTCGACCCCTTCCTCGTCCACAACCAGCCAGCCAGCCCCGGCCAAGGACCCCAGACCCGCCCGATGAACGACGCCCGATCCAACTCCTCCTCTTCTTTCCCGCCTGACGGCCCCGGCGAGCGTGCTGGCCAGGCCGCGCGGGGGGAGTCGCGCCCCATCGGCGAGGAGCAGCTTCTGGATTGGATCGATGGCCGGCTTCCGGCGAGCGAGATGGCCCGGCTTGAGGCGTCGTCGGGTCGTCAGGGTCTGGGAGACCGCGTGCGGCAGATGCAGGCGAACCGGCGAGCCCTCCGGTCGCTCCCGCTCGAGCGTGCTCCGCGTGAGCTGATGGACCGGGTGGTGCAGGCCCTTGAGCGCGAGCAGGTGCTGGGCTCGTGGCAGAACGACCAGATCGACCCCGACCATCCCAGCGCGCCCGCGACGATCGTCGAGGAGCTTGCGCCGATCGCGATCGAGGAGTACCGGTCCACGACGCCGCCGGCCTGGATCCCGCGTCTGGCCATGGCGGCGGGCGTGGCGCTGCTCGTCGCGGGGGGCGCTTACTGGGCCATCCTGCTGACGGCGCCGACCGGCCCAAATCCTTCGAATCTCTCGGGCCCGATTGCGGCGGCGGACGCCGGCCCGGAGGGCGCGACGATCGCGAGCAGCGACACCTTTGGCAGTCTGCAGACCGGGCCCGCGCCGTCCGACGTGGCGAGCGCGGCGACCATGAGCGATGCCGCCCCCGTGGCGCCCATCACGACCGCTTCCGCCTCCATGGTGGTTGCCAGCGTGGCCGAGGGTCTGGAGCTTGCTTCTGAGGGCCGCCTGATCCTGCGCGTGCTCGCGGGGCCGGGCTCGACGCGGCTCGCCTCGGTGGTCGGGACCGGCGGCGCGGCGGCGCCCTGGAGCATTTCTCGCGAGGTGCCCGCGCAGGTCGCGCTGGCCGTGCTCGCCTCGCGCACCATCGCGGAGCCCGACCCAAGCGTTGAAGGTCCTGCGCTGCCCGCGACGCTCGCCGCCAGCGCGGAGGCCCGCCGCCTCATGACGCCGCTGGTCGGTCCCGCCGCGGCGTTCAGCTCCCTGGCCACGATGGCCAGCCGTCGTGCCGAGCTCGCGGCCATCGAGTCAACGCTGATCCTGGACGTTGCCCCGACTGAGGAGGCGCTCGAGGAGGCCCGCGCGGGCCTCTCACGCGCGCTTGGCGCCGAGGTCACGCTTGAGCGCGCGCCGCTCAGCATCAGCGTGCCGTCCTCGGTCGATCCCGCCCGCGTCCTCTGGTGGACCAAGCCTCCGACGACCTGGACCCCCAAGCTCCGGATTCCGGTCATCGTTGAGTCGGCCCGCTGAGTCTTCGCTGCGTTCCCGTAGAGGTCCGAGCGAGGTCACGATCATGGACCCGAGGAGGCCGGTGATCACGTCGTTGTGATGTCGCGGCGTGAGAGCCAGATGCCCGCAATGGTCCAGATGGCGGCCGCGGCGCCGCCGAGGATCGCCATGTCACGCAGGGGCCACGCGCCATCCATCAGCACGCGGATGGGGCGGTAGTAGTCGAGAAAACTCAGGAACGCCAGACGCTTGGTGAACTCCAGGGATGGATCGAGCGTGTAGAGGAAGTTGATCAGCAGGGATGAGATCGTGAGGATGAGGGCTGCGAGGATCGCCCAGGTGCGCCGATTGGTGATGGTGGCGGCGAGCATCGCGGCGGTGCCGATCAGCGTGTAGACCAGAGCGAGGTTCGCGAAGACCATGGCGAGCCGGCTCCAGTCGGGGCGATACTCGGGCTTGATGAACTGCGCACCGATGTAGCTGCCTGCGTAGACCGAGCCGAGCACGAGCGCCGCCGAGAGGATCCACGCCGCCGTCTCGCTCACGAGGACGCTCCAGCGTGACACGGGGAGTGCGAAGAGGACGTCGATCGTGCCGCGCTCGACCTCGGCTGCGGGGACGCGCGTGCAGACCATGATGGCGTGGGCGCTCAGGAGCGCGAGCACGATCGGGTGGCTCCAGGCGAGCGCGAAGGCGATTTCGGAGACGCCCGCGCCGGAGGAATCAAAGCCGAAGATGGCGTCGCGGAACTGGCGCACGCCCGCCGGGATGAACCGGCGCTCCATGAAGCGCGCCTGGATCCTGGGCAGCGCGTAGGCGAGCAGGCCCGAGATGGAGCCGACGACCATCGCGAAGACGAGGGAGGTCCAGGCGATCTCGCGCCACGCGCGATGGAGCAGGCCGAGATTGAGTGGACCGATCCGCATCGAGTGGGCGAGTGTACGCCGCGCTCAGCGTCCTTCGGCCCATGAGAGGGCTCGCAGCCGGGACCAGAGGGCATCGACGCCCGGCCCCGCGGCGACGCCATCGCCCCACGCGACGCGGCCGCCGGAGCGGAACTCGGCCCGCACGGGGCCCGTGGCGCCCGACGCCGCGCTCTCGCGCACCTCGGCCTGGGCCGCGAGCGAGTCTGACCAGAGGGCCTCCCACTCCGATGCGGAGAGGACGCGGACGAGAGGCGGGCTCGGGCTGGTGCGGGTGCGTTCACCGAGGCTGGCCCGCAGCGAACCATCGGACTCGACGATGAACCACGCCGCGTCGTCGCCGGTCTTGGAGATCGAGATCGCCGCGTCGCGCGGACGCGCGGCGGCGGCGTCTGGCGGCATGGCGTCGGCAACACCCGCGCTCGACGCACAGCCGCAGAGAAGTGTCGACGCCGCGAGCAGCGACGCCGCGAAGATCCGCCCACCGATGCGATTGACTCGCGTGAAGACCATGCCGGACTGTACCGCGCCCGGCAGGTGCGGAGTGCCGGGGTCTGCCGGTGGACGCCGGGCAAAAATGGAACCGCCCGCTCTCGCGGGCGGCTCCGAAGGTTCTCAGGCTGGGGCGGGAGGTGCCGGAGACCGGCACACCACCCCGAAGCTGCTGATTAGAGGTTGCACTGGCCGCTGACGACAAAGGCGGCGAGGATCTGCGCGTCCGTCAGGTCCGCGTTCTCGTCGCCGTTGAGGTCGCCAT
>CAZBXF010000273.1:0-3693 GCA_964495635.1 uncultured Phycisphaeraceae bacterium | reverse complement strand
GGCCACGGCGAATCGCCCGCGGCCTGCGGCGCCAGCGACGGCGCGAGCAGCAGCAGCACGCCACCCAGCACATGCAGCAGTCCCAGCACGATCTGCGTCGCAAAGAACCGATCCGCGATCATCCCAAGGAAGATCGGCGCCAGGATCGCACCAATCGGTGCCGTGGAGTACGCATTGCCGATCGCGCTCGGCTCCTGTCCGCGCGACCCCATGAACGGCCCGAGCGTCACGAACCACGCCCCCCACAGGAAGAACTGCAGGAACATCATGATCGAGAGGCGAGGAGCGATGGCGCTCGCGGGGGAGGGGGCGGTGGTGGTCATTCCGTGGGTCCCTTTCGAGGAGCGATGCGGATCGCGGCAGGCCGCCGCGCGAGAAGCGTCGGACAGAGGCGACACAATACAGGTTTCGGCCCGCGCCGACAATCCGGAGCCGCCAAGGTCAGGGGGTTGGCGTGATCTGGGGTGTCGGAAGGGGCAGCCCAGCGGCCGGTAGAGGCTTCCATTCGAGCCCCTCCGCCGACGAAGCACCGACAAACTCAGGCCCGGACCCCGTGTGGATCAGCATCGTCACCCCCGGCGGCAGCCGCACCCCGCGGGCCCGGTCAGCACCCAGCACAAACGCCCCCGTTGCCAGCGCATCGGCGGTCGCCCCGCCCGGCGCAACGACCGTGACGGGCATCCCCCCAACGACTCCGAGCCCGCTGCGCGGATCCACGATGTGCGCAAAGCGCCGTCCCTCGATCTCGACAAACTGCTCGCTGTCCCCCGACGTTGAGACGCACGCGTTGGCGAGCGTGATGGTCCCGAGCACGGTCCCGGTCCGTTCGTTGCTCAGCGCCACCCGCCAGCCCGGCTTCCCCGGCGGCGCATCGCCCAGCGCCACATCCCCAGCCAGCGCCACGAGCGCCGAACGCACGCCCCGGCGGCGCAGCGTCGCAATCGCCCGCTCCGCGGCGTACCCCTTCGCGATCCCGCCAAGGTCCAGCTTCATCCCCGGCCGCCCAAGCCCAACCCGCCGCTGCCCCACCTCCACCTCGCGCCAGTTGATGAGCGCAACCGCTGCGGCCCGATCAGCCTCGGCCGGGAGTGTGCCGCGCTTGCGACTCTCACGCCAGAGCGCAACAGCAGGCCCGACCGTAGCGTCAAACGCACCCTCCGTCAGCTCGGAGATGCCTCGGGCCTGCCTCAGAATCTCAACCATCGAGTCGTCCGCCTCCACCGAAGTGCCCGCACCAGCGTTGATCGCCGAGAGCTGGCTCGACGGCCGATAGTCCGACATCAGCTGCTCAAGTCGCGCCACCTCGGCAAAGGCCGCCGCCGCGGCGTCGCGTGCTTCGTCAGGCGTGCGAGCGTGCAGGATCACCTGCGTTTGCACCCCCATCAGGACTCTTCTAAACTCGTGGCGTTCGAGCGGTGCGTGCGAACACCCCGCGAGCGGCACAGTGACCAGAGTGACCAGAGTGAGCAGACCGATGGTTGCCAAGGCCAATCGTGTGAGAGTGAGGCAGATGGCACCTCGCCATGACGGGTGTGGTTGAGAGACGCATCGCGGGTGTTTCGACTTCCGAGGAGTCTCCATGCGTTGGATGTTGTACCCAGCCCGGACCTGTCGTGCCCGGGCGTGTGTCGGAGCGGCCCTGACCGCGTTCTGCGGCGTTGCCCTCGCGGCCCAGCCCCAGCCCGCGGCCACCAAGACGCCAGATCCCACGCCCTTCAAGCAGGAAGTCCCCGTCGCGGCCTACCAGATCGAAATGTCCCCGATCCCCGGCTCGGCTGATGGGAAGATCAAGCCCTTCTACATCTCCCGCAAAGAGATTACATGGGACGTATATGACGTCTTCGTCTTCAACCTCGACATCGAGCAGGCCGCGCTCGCCGAGATCGACGCCGACGTCGTCACGCGCCCCAGCAAGCCCTACATCCCCCCCGACCGCGGCTTCGGCCACGAGGGCTTCGCCGTCATCTCCGTCCATTTCAAGAACGTGCAGGAGTTCTGCGACTGGCTGAGCGTCCGCACCGGCCGCGTCTACCGCCTCCCAACGGAAGATGAGTGGGAGCACGCCGCCCGCGCCGGAGGCGACCCCAAGAGCAAGTACGGGTCAATCCCCGCAGACAAGCTCGGCGATCACGCCTGGTACGCCGCCAACTCGAAAGAAGCCCCCAAGCCCGTGGGCACCAAGCGCCCAAACGCCTGGGGCCTCTACGACATGTTCGGCAACGTGCAGGAGTGGGTGGTGGGCCGCGATGGCAAGCCGACGACCAAGGGCGGCGCCTTCGATGATCCGTCCGAAGAACTCGCCATCACCAGGAGCGCCGCGCAGGACAAGTCCTGGAACAGCACAGACCCGCAGGTGCCCAAGAGCAAGTGGTGGATGTCCGACGCACCCTTCCAGGGCTTCCGCATCGTCTGCGAGATGAAGGACGGCGCACCCGCAAAGTACGAGCCTCCCAAGCCTGTGCCAGCAACCGCGCCCGCGACAACTCCGGCGACACCCGCCGCCCCCGCACCCAAGTAAACCGCGACCCACTCCGCAGCACCTCACGTCCATCAGAAAAGAGCCAACGCGATGCCAACCGAGCCCAACGCCAACGCTTCAAGCCACACCGCCTCACGCCGCGAGTTCCTCTCCGCCGCGGCCCTCGCAGCAGTGGGGGGGGCGGCAGCCTCCGCCTCCCTCAGCGCCTGCGCTTCCAGCAGCACGCAGGCCAGCGCCAGCAGCACCGCACCAAGCCAGCCCGCGGCGCTCAACCCCAACTTCACGCCCAGCGCCGTGCGCCCAACCGTCGTGGGCTCGCCGCGCACCGGCCCGCTCCGCATCGGCCTCGTCGGCTGCGGCGGCCGCGGCACCGGTGCTGCAGTTCAGGCCCTCAAGGCCGATCCCGACACCGTCCTCGTCGCCGCGGGTGATGTCTTCCAGGACCGCCTCGACTCCTGCCTCGCCGCAGTCATCGAAGAGATGGGCGACCAGGGCTCACGCGTGCAGGTTCCGCCCGAGCGCCGCTTCACCGGCTTTGACTCGTACAAGCCCGTCATCGACAGCGATGTCGACGTCGTCCTCCTCTGCGGCTATCCAAGCTTCCGCCCCATGCACCTTGCCTACGCAGTCGAGAAGGGCAAGCACACCTTCGCCGAAAAGCCCGTCGCCGTCGATGGCCCCGGCCTGCGCAGCGTCCTCGCATCGGCCAAGACTTCGCGCGACAAGGGCCTCGCCTGCCTCGTCGGATTCTGCTGGCGCTACCACGACGGCATGCGCGCCGCCTTCGACCGCGTCAACTCCGGCGAGCTCGGCCAGATCACCAGCGTCTACACCAACTACCTCGGCGGCACGCTCGGAAAGAGGCCCCGCAAGCCCAACTGGACCGACATGGAGTTCCAGATGCGGAACTGGTGGCATTTCACTTGGATCTCGGGAGATCACATCGTCGAGCAAGCCGTACACTCGATCGACCGCCTGCGCTGGGCCACCGGCGACCGCCTCCCGACCCGCGTCACATGCCTGGGCGGCCGCGCCGCCCGCAGCGGCCCCGAGCACGGCAACGTCTTCGACAACTTCTCCGCCATCTACGAGTACGAGGGAGGCATGAAGACCTTCCACGCCTGCCGCCAGATCGACGGCCTCCCCAACGACAACTCCGACTACATCGAGGGCACGCTGGGCTCCGCCGTCATCGGCAACTGGGGCGGCACGCT
>CAZBXF010000272.1:0-3706 GCA_964495635.1 uncultured Phycisphaeraceae bacterium | reverse complement strand
CTTCGGCCCATGCCGGCGTCCAGACCGTCTTCGCCAACAGCACCCTCCCCGGCGATCTTTACACCAACGCTTCTGGCAGCAACCAGGGTCAGGCTGTCGGCGGATCGGCCAATTTCGCCTACAACAACGTCCGCAACAGCGGCAACGTCGGCATCAACTCGACCTACGCACGCAGCGGAAACGGCTCGGCCTTCCTTCAGACCACCGTCGGTCCCGGCGGCGCGAGCAGCAAGGCCGACATCGAGTTCCTCAGCGGCCGCACCGCATTCGGCGGCAACTTCTTCGCCACCTCAAGCCTCGGAACCCTCGGCAGCCTGACCTCCCTCGGCTACGACTGGTACCGCGACGGCAGCAGCACGAACAGTGCGGCTCAGCAGCCTGCCCTGCGAATCCTGGTCGATGCCGACGGCAACCTCGCCACCACCAACGACCGCGGCGGTATCGTCTTCGAGACCGTTTACAACGGCATGGCCAACGCCACCGTCAACACGTGGATCACCGAGGACATCTTCGCCTACAACAGCGGCGCCGGCGCCAACATGTGGACCTTCGGGGCGGGCAAGGCCTTCGCTGCGGACGGCTACGGCGTCACGCTTGATCAGTGGCAGGCTGGCGGCGTTGGCAATGGCACCATCGGCGCCAACTCTGCCGTCCTCGGCTTCTCGATGGGAGTCGGATCCGGCTGGGGCCCCTTCAGCGGCGCTGTGGACAACCTCCGCTTCAGCTTCAGCGGCGGCACCGAGACGACCTTCAACTTCGAAGTGATCCCGCTCCCCTCGGGCGCGGCACTTGCGGGCGTCGGCCTCCTCGCCGTCGCCGGCCGTCGCCGGAAGGCCTGAGCCTCCGCTCCCCTCGAGCGACATGACCCATGAAACGAAACGGCCCGGAGATCAGCATCTCCGGGCCGTTTTCTTTTCAATCACTTTGGATCTGTTCTGCCTCGGGTCGGAGGCGCATCCGACTCACAGCAGCGGATTCTTCGCCCCGTGCACGTAGTCGCGGGTCGGGCTCATGTTGGGGAGCGGGTTGTGGAAGACGTCGCTGTAGAGCTCGGCCTCGACATCGGGGAGGGGGCTGGATTCCGCGAAGTCCATGCCGCGCTTGACGGCTTCCTTGACCTCGGACTGGAGCTCGTTGAAGGCTGCCTCGGTGAGCACGGGGGAGCCGTCGCGGTTCTTGCGCTCGGTCATGAGGTGGCTGGCGAGGGCGTCGATCGAGTCCTTCTTCTTGAACTCCTCGACCTCTTCCTTGGTGCGGTACTTCTGCGGGTCGGACATGCTGTGCCCGAGGTAGCGGTAGGTCTTGAGATCGACGAACGCGGGCTTCTGGTTCTCGCGGCACCAGTCCGCCAGCGGCTTGAACTGGTCGTAGAGCTTGAGCACATCGAAGCCGTCGATGATCTCGGAGCGAATGCCGTAGGCTGCGCCCTTGGCGGTGAGGTCGTGGGCCATGGTCGTGCCGCGCTCGATGGCGGTGCCCATCGAGTAGCCGTTGTTCTCAACGATGATGATGACGGGGATGTCCCAGAGGCCCGCGAGGTTCATCGCCTCGTGGAGCGCGCCCTGGTTGAGTGCGCCGTCGCCCAGGTACGTCAGGCACACGCGCTTCTTGGCCGGTGCGCCTGCGACGGTGCGGTTCATGACTTCCCACTCGTAGCGGGCGGCGAAGGCCAGGCCGGTGCCCAGCGGAACCTGCGCACCGACGATGCCGTGCCCGCCGAACATGTGGTTGGGCTTGTCGAACATGTGCATCGAGCCGCCCTTGCCCTTGGCGCAGCCGCCGATCTTTCCGAACATCTCGGCCATGCACGCCTCGGGCGACATGCCGCGGGCGAGCGCGTGGCCGTGGTCGCGGTATGCGGTCACGACCGGGTCATCGTGGTTGACCGAGGAGATGGTGCCGACGGCCGCGGCCTCCTGCCCGATGTACAGGTGGCAGAAGCCGCCGATCTTGGCCTGCTGGTACGCCTGACCACAGCGGTTCTCGAACTCGCGGATCAGGAACATGTCGCGCAGCATCTTGATCACCGCCGCGGGAGAGAGGGAGTCGCTCGGGCGCGGCGAAGTGGCGGCAGCAGTGCGGGAAGCATCAGCAACGGACATGGTGGGCCTCGCGGTGGCGGTCATGCGAACTCAAGCTCCGGAAGAGCCCCGTGCCGCGGCAGGGGTGACGCGGGAGGGGCGGTGCAATCGCTTTGGCCGCAGAGCCCGGTCTGGCGGGATCCGGCGGTGAAACAGTTTAGGAGCGGTGGGGGAGGAAAGCAGGCGGTCTCGACCGAAACCGCAGGCCCCGGACGCGCGGCGGGTACCCCTATGGGCACCCCCAGAACGAAGTCTGGCCCGGATCGCACCCAGTCGTCTCACGGGCGACGGCGGCGTTGCTTCGTGATGGGTGGTCCGCAAACTCGCCAAACTCAGCCATTGTCTCTTCAAAGCGGGCGTCAGCGGTGCCGCGGCAGGCTCGAGAACGGAAAACACCCAAAGGCGAGTCAGATGGAGTCGGGGTTTCGGCACAGGTCTGGTAGATTGGTGAGGCCGCTGGCACCCCGGGCGTCGTCGTCGACGCGCGTCTCGGGCCATCCACCTTCGCACAACAAAGGACTCACCTGTGAACACACTTCGCACACTCGGAATCGTCGCCTTCGCCGCTGCGCCGGCCCTTGTCGCAGCCCCCGCGGCCCACGCCCAGACGTACAGCAACACCACATCGATTGCGGTTCCCGATACGTTCACCAACGGACCGGGCAATCCCTATCCGAGTGTGATCACCGTGGCCGGCGCACCGACCTCAATTGACTATCTCAGCGTCACGCTCAGCGGCGTATCGCACACCTTTGCCTCAGAAATCAACGTGCTGCTGGTCTCGCCCACCGGCCAGAAGATCCTGCTCATGGCCAACTGCAATGGAAGCGGCGACGCCGTCAACGACACCCTCACGTTCATCCCCGACGGTACGGCGATACTGCCCACCTTCGGCGACGTCGTCTCGGGCCTCTACGCCTGCTCGGTCTACGCCCCCACGGATCTCCCCCTCCCCGCGCCGGCCGGGCCCTACGGCACCTCCCTCGCCTCTCTCATTGGCACCAACGCCAACGGCACATGGAGCCTGTACGCCTTCGATGATGGTGGATTATTCGACTTCTTCGTCGGCAGCATCGCTGGCGGCTGGTCGATCAACTTCCCCCCGCCCGTGACCACCGCTTTCACGTATCAAGGCCTGGTCTCGTCTGGCGGCACGCCGATCAACGGCGACGCCAACCTCCGGTTCACGCTCTGCAACAGCGCTACTGGGTCCACGGATAGTTCCGCCGTCGCCGCGCCAATCACCCGCTCGTTGAACGGCATCCAGGGCGGCCGCATCACGACCACCCTTGACTTCGGCGGCGTCATCGACGTGAACCAAGCCCTCTGGGTCAACATCGAGGTCGAGAGCCCGCCAGACTCGGGTTTCGTGACGCTCTCGCCGCGCCAGCCCATCACGCCAGCGCCACAGGCTCGCGTGGCGGCGCGGGCCTCCCGCGCAACCGCCGCCGATTTCGCCAGGACCGCAACCACGGCAACCACCGCCGATTTCGCCACGACCGCCACGACCGCCACGACCGCAACCACCGCTCCCTGGTCCGGCCTTACCGGGCAGGCCGCTGTCACCACCGGCGCGATCGGCACCGGCTGGCAGCTGCTCTTCAACAACAGCACCTCTACCTTCC
>CAZBXF010000271.1:1303-3731 GCA_964495635.1 uncultured Phycisphaeraceae bacterium | reverse complement strand
CATCAGGCGATACCTCCGCCTCCTCGCACCAGACGATCCGTCAGACAGAACCTAGGGCACTTCGGCTTGTTTCCAGGCTCTGCCGCAGTGGGTGCAGGGGGTGCAGTTGTCGAAGGTCTTTGGTGGGCCATCCGGGAGGGCGTGGCCGCAGTTGCAGCACATGCGGAGTTGGCGCACGGCTTCGCGGCGGGTGGCGCGCTCGATGGCGGTGTCCGACAGCAGCTTGAAGACGGCCACTGCGAGGATCAGGAAGATGAGGGGAACGATGACAAGAGGGGCGGGGTTGAACTCGTATGAGCTGAGCGTGACGATCGTCGTGGTGATGGCCGCGCCGATGACGGTGCCGACAGGGAGGAACAAGATCAGACGACGAGTCACTTTGGCACTGGTGTCCTTTGCGATCAGTCGGAGCTTTGCTTCGAGGACGACATCGGCTGAGCGGCGGCCGAGCCACTTTGGTGGCCAGGACCAGGGATGGTCCATTGGGACGCCACGGTCGTCGTCGAGCTTGGGGCGGCTTGCGGTGTCGCGTGAGCCGAGCGTCTTTGCGACGAAGGGATCGGTGGCGATATCGCGTTGGAGCTGGTTCGCGAGGGGTGGTGGTGTTGAGAGTGTCGAAGTTGCCGGGGTGTTGAGTTGAGCGGTGAAGACGTGGCGGTCTTTGTGCCAGGCTGCGCCGCACTCGGGGCAGACGCGGCAGCCGTCGGGCTCGGGGAGGATCTCATCGAGGCGGTAGGCGCAGCCGCCACAGCGGCCGTGGGCGGCGAGGAGGGAGGCGATCGGGGAGACCCATTCACGCTCGCGATGGAGACGCTTGCTGATGATTCGACAGGCGAGGACGAAGAAGAGCGCGATGAGCAGCTTGATCCACTGCGCACCAGTCGGAAGCTCCAGCGGCTGGCGGAGCAGGGACCAGATGGCGAATGCGATGATGATGGTGATGAAACCCCAGCGGCGGAGATGGACGCCGAGTGGTGTGCGGGTCCAGATGTTGCCGCCGAGGATGGCGTTGGGTGCGAGCGCGAAGGGGCGGGCGCGGTCGTCGCGATAGGGAGACTCTTTGCGTGATGTTGATCGGGCGATCACGCGGGGAGTCTATGTGTGATGTTGGTTTGGTGGGTTCGGAGAAAGATACACGCCAGCGGAGTGGCGTGGTACCCAGCGCATGAAACCAAGACACCGGCCGGGAGGCCGGTGCCACTTTGGTGGTGCTACTTCACGAAGTGGTTTGCTGGGAAGTCGAAGGGTGGGCGGGCCATGGCGGGGACGCCTGCGCCACCGCCGATGATGGTTTCGGCGTCGAGGGTGAACTGCGTGTCGCGCTGGACGGTGCCTGCTCTGAGGGAGGCGACGAGATCGGGGAGCGCGACGCGTGCGTTGGCGTTCAAGGTTGTTGCCGCGAGCTGGAGCAACTGGCCTACGGCGCCGATGGCCTGGGCGTAGGCGGCACCGAGTCCCGTGCGATGCCGCCGGGTGGGAAGCCTTTGAAGCCGTAGGCGAGGAAGGCAGGGCGGTCGCGTTTGCCGTCGCCTTCGAGGCGGCCTGCGGGCACGACTCGTTCGAAGGCTTGCTCCCAGACTTCCTGCCACGCGCCGACGACGAGGGCGTTGCGGCCGAGGAGGTCGGTGCGGTCCTTGGGGGTGGTGTCGGGCCAGTAGTCGTACTGCGTGACGCGGCCGCCGAGCATGATGGAGCTTGAGCAGATGACGGTGGGGCGTGAGGGCATGTAGAAGGCGAGCTGCGACGCGCGGCCGTAGTGCATCGCCATGACGAAGGGTGGGCCGGCGGTGTTGCTGCGCTCGGCCGCGCTCTCCGTCGCGAGCTGGTCGAGGAGCTGCTGTGCGTGCTGGCCCATGCGGTCGGCGCCGGTGAAGCGGTGGATGGGGATGAGGCGCTGCGCGTTGGGGAGGATGCTGCTTGGAACGAGCCCGAGCGTGGAGGAGAGGAGGTCCAGACGCGGCGTGAGGATCGCGACCAGGCCGCCGACGATGAGGGCCCAGGTCCAGACGACCTGCGTGAAGGTCTCGGGGCGGCGGACGAAGAGGCCCGCGCGCGGGCGTGGCTCGGGGAGGGCGCGCCAGGCTTCGAGCTTCTCGCGCCATGCTGGCCAGCCGCGGACGACGGCGTGGCCGATGAGCGGGAACATCGTGATCCACGCGGCGAGGGGCCAGTTCCCCTCGGGCTCGGCGATGAACGAGACGCCGATGTAGAAGAGGAGGACGGGAGTGCCGATGCAGAGGCAGTACTGCACGCCGCGGTGCCAGGTGGCGGCGTCGGGGCTCGTGGTGCGCTCGCGCCGGGCGGCGACCACTGCGGGGATGATGAGCAGGATCGCGGGGCCGATCATCGCGATCTGCGTGCCGATGAGGCTGAGCGTCCAGAGGATGGAGTAGCTGGGCTTTGGGTCGGTTGCGGTGCCGGAGTGGAC
>CAZBXF010000271.1:0-1203 GCA_964495635.1 uncultured Phycisphaeraceae bacterium | reverse complement strand
GCCGCGAGGGCCCAGCACGCGGCGTAGGGGCCGTCGATCGTGAGCATCAGGCCCATGGTCTGGAAGACGGGGGCGAGGAGGAGGGCGACAACGGCGAAGAAGGCGACGCGGCCGTCGCGTGCTGAGCGTGTGTCGCTGGTCATGAGGCGCGCGAGTGCGGCGACGGCGAGGCAGAGGATCGCGCTGGCGATGGGGGAGGCGAGGCGCACGCCGAACTCGGTGTCGCCTGCGATGGATGTGCCGCCGGCGATGGTCCAGGCGATGCCGGGCCCCTTGGTGTAGTAGGAGAGATCGAGGCGGCGGCTCCATTCCCAGTAATGGGCTTCGTCCTCGATGAGGGTGTATGGGCAGAGGAAGGCGAGGTAGGTAAGGCGCAGCAGCGTGACGGCGAGAACGAGCGCGATCGTTGCGGCCCAGGGGCGTGCGAAGGCGAAGGCGGAGGTGGAGGCGGGAGGGGGCATGGGGAAGAGCGAAAAGTGAAAAGCGGGAAAGCGGGAAATGAGGAGGACGCAGGCAAGCAGGGGAAGCGAGGCAGCGATGGAGCGAGGCAGTGGGGAGAGAAGAGGAGTGTCGCCTGGATCGCGGCTGGTTGCGGTTGCTTCTTGAGGGTGAGGCGTTCGCGCGGAGTGCTTGCCGCGGAATGGGACCTCAGTGCACCGCGAGTTTGCGGTAGACGATGAGCGTGTAGATGGCCATCGCGGCGACGCCGGACCACATGAGGAAGAGGCCTGCGGTGCCGGCTTGCCTCACCATCTGCTGGCCGCCGGAGATGGTGACGATGCAGATGAGCGCGGGTGCGAAGGTCCAGAGGTAGACGGCCAGGGGCTGCCGGCGGCTCATGCCCAGGGCGGTGATGGCGCCGGTCAGGACCATGACGAGGCATGAGGCGGCCATGGCCCAGCGTTCGTGGCGCTTGCCGAGGACGTCGCGGGAAAGGCGGTAGAGCTGGCGCTCGAGCTGGTCGAGCGCGGACTTCACAAGCGGGTCGGGCACGGGCCGATCGACGTAGACGCGGGATGCGGCCAGGAGCTCCTGGATCGGCATGGCGAGGAGCGCCTGGGCTCGTGCCGGATCGGGGACGAGGGGTGAGAGGGCGATGCGCTCGCGCTGTGTGGCGGCTGCATCGCCGTCGTCGCGGGTGGTAGCGCTGAGGGCTTCCAGAGCGAACTCGAGGCGACGGGCGATGCTGGCGTCGGCGAGGTC
>CAZBXF010000270.1:0-3736 GCA_964495635.1 uncultured Phycisphaeraceae bacterium | reverse complement strand
TTCTTCGTGCGGTTTGAGGCGGGGACGGGCGTGCTGCGGACGGAGCGGTCGGATCTGGCTGTGGTGCTCGATCCGGTTGGTGAGGATGCGTTCCGGGAGGCGGAGCCGTGGTCGCTGGCGCGGGTGGATCGGGCGGCGAGCCAGATGGAGTGGGCCAGGCGCGTGGCGCGGCGGACGAACATCACTCCGCTCGATCGGACCAGGCTGCTTGGTGACACGTCGATTGACACGATCCTCGTGCGGCCGGTGACGGAGGTTGTGCTGTACAACGAGAGCTCGATGGTGGCTGGGCTTGGCCTTCGTGGGCTGAATCGCGACACCGGGACGCTCTATCTCCCCACGGGCGGAGCGGACGGCGGGTTTGATCCGGAGTCGCTGGGCACGAGCACGCCGGTCCAGGTTGCGGCGGATCAGGCGCTGTGGATCGCGGGGCGGTACCAGCGCAACGGCGTCACGGTGCCGTCTGATGCCCGGGTCTTTGCGCTTTCCAAGTACCTCGGTGGCCTCGAAGAACTCAAGGCGGTGGCCCCATGATGATTCCTCACGGCATTTCGAGCCTGGCGACGATGGTCCGCGCGAGCCTGGGCCTGGGCCGAGCTCCTCTGAGCTCTGTGCTTCCTGGCGGTTCGGCTCGGGGCTTCTCGCTGGTTGAGGTCCTGATCTCCATCGTGGTGCTGGCGCTGGGGCTTGTCGGGCTTGCGGCGGTCTTCCCGGTGGTGGTGCAGCAGCAGCGGGGCGTGTCGGACTCGATCCAGGGTTCGTCGGTCGAGCGCTCGGCCGAGGATCTGATCCGTGGCAACTCGGTGCTGAGCGTGCGGTCGAACCCGTCGGACACGGACTCGAACTCGGTCTGGCGTGAGCTTGTGGCGGAAGAGGCGACCAGCACGGTGTGGTCGCCGTCGGGGGCGTGGGACACGGGGACGGTGGTTGATTCGCTTGGGAACGCGGTCCGCGGGCTCAATGTTGTTTCGACGACTGGGGATCTGGCGATCGTTGCGGGCGCGGGGGAGTTTGCGCTCCTGCCGGTGTCGGAGCGGCTGAATCCGACGCCGTTCAGCTCGCGGGCAGAACCGCGTTTCGTGTGGGACATTGCGGCGCGGCGGGTTGAGGTCCGGACCATCGATCAGCAGAGTGGTGACAGGGTCGCGACCAACGACCGGACCGAGGGGGATCGCGAGGGTGATGCGATCCAGGTTGCGGTCTTCGTTCGACGGATCGACGGGAACATCCGGACGGACCGGCGGGGGCTTGCGTTCGCGCTGACGCGTCCGGAGGGGGATGCGGATGCGCGGGTGCCGCTCGGGGCGGATGTGGTGGGGCGGCCGACGCTTGACGGGCGCGGCACGGCGGCTGCGAACAACTACTCGACGATCCAGCGGATTGAGTTCACGGTGCAGGCGGATCCCGCGACGGGCGAGCTGGTCCGGCTGATTCCGGATGCGGGTTCGGAGCTTGCTGCGTACGCCCGCCAGGCTGGGCAGCAGTTCGTGGATCGGTCCGGCGTGGTGCGCACGGTGCGGGCGCTGGAGACCTCTGCGGAGGGGAACGTCACGGCGCTGCTCATTGACCCGCCGATGAACCCGGGCACGGTTGCGAACGAGCAGGCGGACTTTGGCAATCTGGAGTTGCTGTTTACGCCGCAGATTCCGGCTTCGGTTGGGGTCTTCACGATTCAGCGGTAGGGATGGATTGTGTTGGCCCCTGGGTTGCGGGCTGCGTTGATGGCTGACCTGAGACGGACGTGATACGGACGTGAGACGGACTTGATACGGAGCGACACGGTGACGAAGCCTCGCGATGAACAGCCCGCCGTTCAGACGCCGCGCCCGAGCGATCTGCGCTCGCGGGCTGGTCTGTCTGTGGCGGAACCCCGGCGTTCTGCGTTCACGCTTCTCGAGACGATCGTGTCGGTCGGGGCGGTGGCGATCGTTGCGGTGGGGCTGGCGGCGATCTTCAGCGCGGTCGGGAAGACTGTGGCTGGCGGTCAGCGTCTGAGCACGCTGAACCAGTACTCGGCGCTGCTTGAGGAGCGTCTGCGGGATGACATGGACCGGATGACGCGTGATGGGTTCCTGGTGATCCGTCAGCAGTGGGTTGATGTGAATGGCGACGGGGTGATCGATCCGGCGGTGGACCGGGTTCCGCTGTCGCAGGAGGACACTGGGGCGCGGGCGCGGCGCGTGGATGAGATCATGTTCTTCGCGGAGGGGCGGTTCCAGACGGCGCGTCCAGCGATGCATCCTGGCGTGGTGGCGGAGTCTGACGCTGCGCGGATCTACTACGGGCATGGGCAGCCGCGGCGGGTGCCGGTGGTGGCGCCGGGGAGCGAGGACAGCGAGCTGTACTTCCGGCCGGCGCTGTCTGACCGGAACAACGATGCGCTGGCGCGGCTGGGGAATCCGGATTCGTCGAATCCGAGCCGGTTCGCGGGGAACTGGACGCTGATCCGGCATCAGACGCTGCTCGTTGAGCCGTCGGTGGCGCCGCAGCCGCCGATCAGCGGCCTGGTGTTTGGGTTTGATCCCAACACCGCCGGGGGGCGGCTGGTGCTCTCGAACAAGGATGGTCAGATTGCGCTGCAGCCCGCGGCGGGGAGCCTGTTCCGGTCGCTGGCGCGGCGGTTCCCGGACAACTCGCTGATCACGGCCGGCGCGTTCCTCTATCCGGAGTTTGAGCGTCCCGCGTTCAACAGCGGAATCGTGGACATCGCGTGCTCTGACCTTGCGGAGCTGCGCACGTTCGTGATGCTGTATCCCGGCGCTCCGAACACGGTGACGACGACGACCGACGTTGCGGGCGGCTTCTCGGCTGGTCGCATCTTCGAGCGGACGCCGCTGACGCAGGTTGCGGCCCGGCCGCTGCCCGGGGCGGCTGACAGCATCGATCTGATGCACGCGTGGATGGACGATGCGATGCCGGCGCAGTCGGCGCCGGCGGGCTCGGATCTGACGGACTATCGCGGGGCTCCGGGCGTGGATCCAGCGGGGACGCGTCTGAGGACTGAGGTTGCGGGTCCGGATCTGCTGCGGGTTGTGAGCGGGGCGGCGACGAATGATGCGCGGGAGCAGGCCTTCCGGCGTGCTGATCAGCTTGCGCTTGCCTCGGCGGGGCTGCTGCCTCGCTGCAGCGAGTTCATCGTGGAGTGGTCGTTCGGCAACACGTTTGCGAATGGGCAGACGATCTGGCACGGCCTGGAGCGGCGCGAGGACAGCGACGGCAACGGGGTGGTCAACCTGGCGGATCAGGTGGTTGCGTTCCCGTTCATTCCGGACACGGGCTCGGCGAACGATCGCACGCGGGTCCGGACGCGGGTTGCGGGGTCGACGTTCCATGATCTGACGGAGCGCGTGATCTACGGGTACACGCCGACGGCCACGCAGTCGTCGCTGACGAGCTACTTCGGGTATGTCGATCCGACGTATGCCCCTGCGACGGCGAGCCAGCCGAAGGCGCTGCCGTGCCCGTGGCCACGGATGATCCGGGTCACGGTGACGCTCTCGGATGCGATCGATCCGACGATCGAGTCGACGTTCCAGTACGTGTTCCGCACGCCCGAGAACCCGGGCGAGACGCAGAACTGACAAGCCTGTGAGGGAGGGTCGGCGTTGGGGCGGGTCCCTGACGCCGGCGCGTCAGGCCGCACGGTGAACGTGGCGGCGCTGGTTGCCGGTATGGACGAGTCTGTGGCGGCGCGGCTGGAGGGGCGGGCGGGGCTGCTGCTGCTGCTGCTGCTACT
>CAZBXF010000269.1:2239-3743 GCA_964495635.1 uncultured Phycisphaeraceae bacterium | reverse complement strand
GGATCGCGGCGGACCCCGGCTCGTCGTTCCTCGACCGCATGATCGCGATGGTCGAAGGAGCCAAGCGGCAGAAGACGCCCAACGAGATCGCGCTCGACATTCTGCTCGCCGCTCTCACCATCACCTTCCTGCTCGCGTGCGCCACGCTCCTGCCGTACTCGATCTACGCGGTGATGCAGGCCAAGGCTGCTGATGCCGCGAGCACGGCGCAGCCGATCACGGTGACGGTACTCGTTGCGCTCCTGGTCTGCCTGATTCCCACGACCATCGGCGGCCTGCTGTCGGCGATCCGCATCGCGGGGATGGATCGCCTGGTGCAAGCCAACGTGATCGCCACCAGCGGCCGGGCCGTCGAAGCCGCGGGCGATGTGGACGTGCTGCTCTTGGACAAGACCGGCACGATCACCTTCGGCAACCGCATGGCGTCGGCGTTCTATCCCGTCGATGGGACCACCGCTGAGCAGCTCGCCGATGCGGCCCAGCTCTCCTCGCTCGCCGACGAGACGCCCGAGGGCCGCTCGATCGTCGTGCTCGCCAAGCAGAAGTACAACATCCGCGAGCGCGACATGCACGCGCTGGGCTTTGACGGAAAGCCAGCGAGCTTCGTCCCCTTCACCGCGAACACGCGCATGAGCGGCGTCGACCTGCCCGTCTCCACGCAGTATCCGCAGGGTCGCCAGATCCGCAAGGGCTCCGCCGATGCGATCGAGGCGTATGTCTCACGCATGGGCGGCACGCCGAGCATGCAGGCCCGCGAGATCGTGGACGAGGTCTCGAAGCGAGGCTCCACGCCGCTGGTCGTGGCCGACGGGAAGGGCAGGACCCTCGGCGTCATCGAACTCAAGGACATCGTCAAGGGTGGCATCGCCGAGCGCTTCGCCGAACTCCGCCGCATGGGTATCAAGACCGTCATGATCACCGGCGACAATCCGGTGACGGCTGCCGCGATCGCGGCGGAAGCGGGCGTCGACGACTTTCTCGCCCAGGCCACGCCCGAGGCCAAACTGAAGCTCATCCGCGAGTATCAGCAGGGCGGGCGACTCGTCGCCATGACCGGCGACGGCACCAACGACGCACCCGCGCTCGCGCAGGCCGATGTCGCCGTCGCGATGAACAGCGGCACGCAGGCCGCCAAGGAAGCGGGCAACATGGTGGACCTGGATTCCAACCCCACCAAGCTCATCGAGATCGTCCAGATCGGCAAGCAACTGCTGATGACCCGCGGCTCGCTCACGACCTTCAGCATCGCCAACGACGTGGCCAAGTACTTCGCCATCATCCCCGCGGCGTTCATGAGCACCTACCCCGCGCTCGGCGCACTCAACATCATGCGGCTGAACCCCGACACCGCGATCCTCTCCAGCGTCATCTTCAACGCCCTCATCATCGTCGTGCTCATCCCGCTGGCCCTCCGCGGCGTGAAGTACCGCCCCGTCGAGGCCAGCCGCCTGCTCGGGCACAACCTGCTCGTCTACGGCGTCGGCGGCCTCATCGTGCCGTTCGT
>CAZBXF010000269.1:0-2139 GCA_964495635.1 uncultured Phycisphaeraceae bacterium | reverse complement strand
TGCTCGGGCACAACCTGCTCGTCTACGGCGTCGGCGGCCTCATCGTGCCGTTCGTGGGGATCAAGGCGATCGACGTGCTGGTGAACCTGTTGCCGGTATGGAGCTGATGCCGGTGCTTGCGCTTCCGATCATCACGCGCTCATGCCTCGACGACGGCGATGATGAAGCCGTCGTGGCCCTTCGCACCCACCGTCTGCACCACGCTGGCGCGAGCGCCCGTTGCGCGGCCGGCGGCCTGCAGAACCGACCGACTCCCGCGCACGTTCGGATCCGAACTGGAATCATCGAGCACAGCTCCGCCTCGGATCACGTTGTCGACGACGATCACGCCGCCGGGGCGGGTCAGCGCAAGGCTGGCCTCGAAGTAGACAGCGCTGTTCGCTTTGTCCGCGTCGATGAAGACCAGGTCGAACGCATCGGCCCGCGCTTCGCGGAGGCGATGCAGCTCATCGATGCCAGCGCCGCAGCGCACCTCGACGACATCCGACAGCCCGCCCAGGCGGAACGTCTCTTGCGCCCACGCCGCTCGTTCTGGATCGATCTCGATGCTGACCACCCGTCCGTGCGGATTCATGCCCGAAGCCAGCCACGCCGTGCTATACCCGCCGAGCGTCCCGATCTCCAGCACGCGGCGCGCCCGCGACATCAACGTCAGCAACATCAGAAACCGGCCCATCAGCGGGGTCACGCTGATGGGGGGGAGCCCCAGCTCCTCGCAGCGCCGGGCCGCGACGGCGACACTCCGTGGTACATCCGGCATGAGAGACTCGCACAGCCCATCGATCGCCACCATTCGGGTCGAGTGATCCATCATGAATTCTATCTGAAGCAACCGGGAGCCACCGATGTCAACGCACCTCCGCCCCGCGCTCGTCTTGTTCGTCCTCCTCACGCTCATCACCGGCGCGGTCTACCCGCTCGCCATCACCGCCATCGCGCAGGTCGCCTTCGCCGACAAGGCCAACGGCTCGATCGTCACCGGCGCCGGTGGTGAGGTGGGCGGCAAGCCCATCGGCTCATCCCTCATCGGCCAGGAGTTCGGCACGTCCGACGCGACCGCCGCGCCCGCGCTGGCCAGGTGGTTCTGGGGCCGCCCGAGCGCGACAAGCCCCGTGCCGTACACCGCGCTGAATCTCGCCACCGGCACCGGCTCCAGCGGCAGCAACCTCGCCCCGACCAACCCCGCGCTGCTCGACAACATCAAGGCCCGCCTCGCCGCCCTCGACGCGGCGGACGCGAGCGTGGGCATCGTGCGCACGACCACCGCGCCGGGCGCGGCCGACAGCACACCCGCGGCCCGGGCCACCGCCGTTCCCATCGATCTCGTCACCGCGTCCGCCAGCGGACTCGATCCGCACATCTCACCCGCCGCGGCGGAGTATCAGGTGCCCCGCGTCGCTAAGGCTCGTGGCATGGGTGAGGAAGCCGTGCGCGCGCTTGTCCGACAGCACACCCAAGGCCGCGCCCTCGGCGTGCTCGGTGAGCCCGTGGTCAACGTGCTCGCGCTGAATCAGGCCCTCGGCAACAGTGCCCGGTGATGATGCCGACGACTCAATACGATGATGCACAAAATGGCTCCCAAGGAGACAAACCCGAGCCCGCAAGCGACCGACGAGGTCTTGGACCGCTTCAAGCGTGAGCAGCGGGCCGCTGTCGGTGGGGCAGCGGTCGCGGAGTCGGCTCAGCCCCGCGGGAAGCTGAAGATCTTCTTTGGCATGTCGCCGGGCGTCGGCAAGACCTATGCGATGCTTGCGGCGGCACAGCGGATGGCGGCGCAGGGCGTGGATGTCGCCGTCGGTGTGGTCGAGACGCACGGGCGGGCCGAGACGGAGCAGATGTTGCTCGGTCTGGACATCATTCCGCGGGTGAAGATCAGCTATGCGAGTGTCGACGGTACAGCCGCGGCGACCATGCTGCACGAGTTCGACGTGGACTCGGCCATGCGGCGGCGGCCCGACATCCTGCTCGTTGATGAGCTCGCGCACAGCAACGCGCCGGGCGCGCCCTCGGGCCGCTCCAAGCGCTGGATGGATGTCGAGGCGTGCCTGGCCGCAGGCGTGAACGTCTATACGACGCTGAATGTGCAGCATCTGGAGTCGATCAACGACGTCGTCGCGCAGATCACGGGCGTGAAGGTCA
>CAZBXF010000268.1:0-3769 GCA_964495635.1 uncultured Phycisphaeraceae bacterium | reverse complement strand
CAGCTCAGTGTTCGAGGCGAACTGCCCAACATTGCGCACCCACCCTCCGGGCACTGCCCGCAAGTCTCCTCCTCCCCCTCTCCATCCACTCGCGGCACCTGTTCCATACCTCTGTATACCAGACTCAAGCCTCCAAGCTGCGGCGAAATACGGCTCCACTGAAGCCGTGGCCACGCCCACCAAGGCCGTGACCACCTCCGCCGAGCCGCAACACCGCCGCTTGCCGCGGCCAGCCAATCCCGAAGCTGCGATCCCCCGCCCTGCACCCCCTTGACAAGGTCTTTACACTGGACCTGCTTCTTGCCCCGTCCCTCTGCCCTCCACCTTCTTTGCAGAAAGGACCCATCATGTCTCAGTCAACTCCCAACCACACTGCTCCCTACACCGGCCGTGCCCCCGCCGACATCCGCACGCTCGTCCTCTGTGGCGGCGGCGGCAGCGGCAAGACCACCCTCTCCGAGCGCCTCCTGCTCGACACCGGCAAGCTGAAGCGCATGGGCTCTGTTCTCGAAGGCACCACCGTCTCTGACTACACCGAGGAAGAGAAGAAGCACGCCCACTCCCTGCAGCCCGCTTTTCTTCACTTTGAGTACGAGGGGCACCTCGTCAATCTCATCGACACGCCGGGCCTCTCCGACTTTCTCGGGCACGCCATCGCGTGTTTTCCCGCCGCGGAGACGATCGCCGTCGTCGTCGATGCCGTGAAGGGGATCGACAGCGTCACGCGCCGCCTCATGAGCGTGGCGCAGCAGCGCGGCATCCCGCGCATGCTCATCGTCAACAAGATCGATGAGGCCTCGCCCACGGACCTCGAAGGACTCGTCGCCAATCTCCGCGAGACCTTCGGCAACATCTGTCTGCCCATCAACCTCCCTCGCGCGGGCGGCACGCGCGTCGTCAACGTCTTCGAGCATGATGGCAACGACGCCGCGGGTGACCGCGCCGACTTTTCCAGCGTGCACGAGGCCCACAAGCAGATCGTGGAGCAAGTGATCGAGGTCGACGATGAGCTCACGCTGCAGTACCTCGAAGTCGGCGACGGCAAGTTCGATCAGGCCAAGCTCCACGCCGCGTTCGAGAAGGCACTCGGCGAGGCGCACCTCGTCCCCATCTGCTTCTGCTCCGCCAAGACCGGCGCGGGAATCGATGATCTCCTCCACATCTTCGCCAGCCTCTGCCCAAGCCCGCTCGAAGTGAACCCGCCCGAGTTCCTCAAGCGCGATGCCGAGGGTCAGCCCGAGCACGAGTGGAATGCACTCCCCGAGCCCGGCGGCAAGCTCATCGCCCACGTCTTCAAGGTCTACACCGATCCCTTCCTCGGTCGCGTGGGGATCTTCCGCGTGCACCAGGGCGTCCTTCGCGCCAAGAGCGAGGTGATCATCGACGACCACAAGAAGACCACACGCCTCGGCCACGTCTTCCTGCTCCAGGGCAAGGAGCACGTCGAAGTGAACGAGGTCGGCCCCGGCATGATCGGGGCCGTCGCCAAGGTCGATGATGTCAAGTTCAACTGCGTCATTCACGACAGCCACGAGCTCGACAGCGTCCGGCTCAACCCCCTCCCGATCCCGCGCCCGATGTTCGGCCTCGCGGTCGAGCTCAAGAACCACGCCGACGAGGCGAAGTTCTCCAACGCGGCGCACCGCTTCATGGCCGAAGACCCCTGCTTCACCGTCGAGCGCTCCGCCGCGACCTCGCAGACCGTGATGCGAGGACTGGGCGAGATGCACCTGCGCATCATGGTCGAGAAGTTCAGGGCCCTTGGCATCGAGCTCATGACCAGTACGCCCAAGGTCGCGTACAAGGAGACCATCACCGCCAAGGCCGAGGGGCACCATCGCCACAAGAAGCAGACCGGCGGCGCTGGCCAGTTCGGCGAGGTCTATCTCCGCGTCGAGCCGCTCCCGACCGACCACCCCGAGGGCTTCGAGTTCGTCAACGACACCGTCGGCGGCAGCATCCCGCGACAGTTCATCCCCGCAGTCGAGAAGGGCGTCCGCTCCGTTCTCGCCGAGGGCGCGGTCGCGGGATATCCGCTCCTGGGCGTGCGTGTCAGCGTCTACGACGGCAAGTATCACGACGTTGACAGCAAGGAGATCGCGTTCACGACGGCCGGCCGCCGCGCCTTCATCGACGCGATCCAGAAGGCTCGCCCCGTTCTCGTCGAGCCCTACGTCCACCTTGAAGTCACGGCCCCGAGTCGATACATGGGTGACATCACGGGGCACATGAGCACGAAGCGCGGGCGCGTGCAGTCCAGCGAACTCGAGGCCGGCGACACCTGCGTCGTGCGGGCCGTCGCGCCTCTGGGGGAGCTCCAGAACTACGCCAACGAACTCAAGAGCATGACCGGCGGCGCCGGCAACTACACCATGGACTTCAGTCACGATGAGCGGACCCCGCCGCAGGTGCAGGCCGCCGTCATCGCCGCCTACAAGCCCAGGCACGAAGAATGAAACCGGGCGACCACATTCCCCAATCGACTCCCTTGCGCTCCTCACGGGCGACGCGTGATCCCGAGGGGCTTTGCATCTCTTGGCCCTGTTTGCCTTCGTGCCTCCCGTCGTTCTCGCCTGATGGTTTCTCGCTTCTGGTCTTCGTCCCCCTCCTAACCTCTCCCATCCTCTGAGGAGATCCCCGATGTCCACCGCTGCCGCCACCTGGAACCCGCGCTCCTTCGGCATCACAGTCGCCGGCCTCGTTCTGCTCGGCGGCGTCGTCTGGTACTACACAAGCGTTGTCAGCGACGGCATCGGCAACCAGGCCCGCGCGAGCACGCCCTCAGCCTCATCGCTCATGGCCGCTGCCGAGCGTGGTGATGTCGGTGCCATCGAAGCCGAGATCAAGCGGGCCGGCACCGCCGCCATTGACCGTCCCCGCGAGGCCAGCGGCGGCCAGACAGATCTCACGCCCCTGATGGCCGCGGCCAACGGCGGCAAGCCGGACGCGGTCCGTGCGCTGATCAAGGCTGGCGCGCAGCCCAACGTTCGCAGCAAGGATGGACGGACCGCCCTCATGTACGCTGCCGGTTGGGGTAACGCCGCCACCGTTCGTGCCCTGCTTGACTCCCAGGCACGCGTTGATGAGCGGTCCGAGATGCGGATGACGGCCCTGTCCTTCGCCGCCGCCCGCGGCGAGCTTGATTCGCTCCGCGCACTGATCGACGCCGGCGCTGACGTCAACGCCAAGAACCGCTGGGGCCAGACGCCGCTCATCATCGCCTGCCTCGCTGGTGACGCAACCAAGGTCGCCGCACTGCTCGCCGCCGGCGCGAACGTCAACGATCTCGACAACGACCGCAAGACCGCCCTCGCCGTCGCGGCCGGCGCCGAAGCCGGACTCGAGGCTGTCCGCGCGCTTCTCCTTGCCAAGGCTGACCCCAACCTCGCCGACGCTGAGGGCGTCACGCCTCTGATGGTCGCCGCCGACAAGGGCGACGCTGACAAGGTCATGGCCCTTCTTGACGCTGGCGCGAACGTCAGGCTGGCCGATCGCGCAGGTCGCACCGCCGCCGACTGGGCCACCGCCCGCGCCGACGACGAGGGAGCCAAGGTCCTGAAGGCCCTTACCGAAGCCCTGAACCGCTGAATCGCCAGAGAGCGCAACACCCGCGCGTCCCGATAATGACCGTGTAGACGGAAACAGCGTTCCGCATCGCACGACCGCCGATCTCTTCCACCCTCCGCCACCGATTGGTGGTGGGAGCGTCACTCTCGGTGTAGATTCAACTTCAGAATGGACTCCATCAACTCACAGAACGGATCTCTTC
>CAZBXF010000267.1:0-3775 GCA_964495635.1 uncultured Phycisphaeraceae bacterium | reverse complement strand
GACCGACGCACAGATCCTCGCCGCCTTCGTCGTCAGCGGCAACTGCAACCTGTAATCCCGCCTGTCTGGTGCGCCGGTCCCCGGCACGCGTCCCGGTAGAAGACAATCCAAAGAGCCGCCCGCGAGAGTGGGCGGCTCTCTTTCTGCGCCCATCGCACCGTACCGAACTCAGCCATGGCTCGCGCTCTACCGACGCCTGAGAAGGGCAGTTCGTTTGCCCGCGTTCACAGTTGAACGACCAATCTGCGCGAGACCTTCACGATGGGTACAGCCAGCGTGAACGAACCCGCCGCGGCTTCGGTTTAGCCTTTCGGCGAATGCCAAGCCGTGATATCAAACCTCGTTCGCGACATCCGCGTGGCTTCACGCTCATCGAACTGCTCGTGGTGATCGCGATCATCGCGGTGCTCATCGGCATCCTCCTACCCGCACTCGGCAAGGCCCGCCAGAGCGCACGGTCCGTGAAGTGTGCGGCACAGCAGAAGGGGATCTCGACGGCGATTCACCAATACGCGCTGTCAAATCGGGACCAGTGGCACGTGGTCTGGGACAACGAAGCGCTCCGATTCAGGCCGGTCTTCGCGGGCCGCAACGTCCTCATCAAGCCATACGTCATCTCGGCGGCCGGCACAGCCGAGGAGACAACGGCCTACTGGGCCGCCCTCTACGACGCTGACCTCGGCGTGAACATCAGCAGCGACATGTACGAGGCCACCGGAGGAATTGGCAATCTGACGTACCTCGGTGGCTGGGAGATCACACGCTGCCCGGAGGCCCGCTTCACGCTGCCCGCCTTCAGGAATGGCGGCGCGCTGCCGCACGATCCCTACACGCTCTATTCAACATACTGCTTCAACGGAGTGACGCCCGGCTACGACGGAGTTCCCGGCACCGTCACGCGCACGTTCTTCGAGCGGCGCCAGAGCGGAAGCACCGACCGGCGCGTGCCTCGGAAGCTGACCGCGATCGAGTTTCCGTCCAGCATCATCATGTTCCAGGACGGCTCGGAAGTGATGATCGACGGCAACGGCGACACACTGGTGCAGCTCGACCAGTGGGACACGCTCCCGGCCCCCGACAACGTCCAGTGGGAGCGTGAGTACTTCAGGCACCTCGGCGGGTGCAACGTGGCCTGGACCGACGGTCACGTCGCGATCGTGAGCCGGTCCGACGCCGCCGCCAAGCGCGCCGAGGTGATCGCCCGTTACAACACCACCAGCGGCGTGCCGCTGCCGTGGTACTCAACCCCAGGCCTGAGATAGAGGTGTGTTCGGCGCGTCGCCCGGTGTGTGGTCGGGGGCGGCCAGCAGTGGTGGAGTCGCTGTCCTCGGCGAGCGAACTCGCGCGAGCACGGCAGAAGAAGAGAGGATCAGCATGAAGAGCATCTTCCGCAGCGCAGCAGTCGGCGCGGCCCTGACTTTGGCCATGATCAGCGGCAAGGCAATGGGCCAGGTTCAGCACGGCATCGTCAACGTGGTCGAGAACGACGCACTCGACACTGCCGCGTCCGTCACCGCCACCCGCGTCGGCGGGTCGGGCGTCTGGTCCGTCGTCGCCGACCGTTCCTCGCGAGGCGACGTGGCGCTGGACTTCGGCTTCAACACCGCGACCACGGCCGACATCACCTCCGGCGTGCTGATCGTCTCGCCCTATGAAGTCGAGCGCACGTCGCCCGGCCTGGGCGGCGGCGTCCCCTACTACGGCGTGAGCATGTCCGGCCGCACCGGTGACCCCGCCAGCCCGACGGCCGTGCAACCCGTCCTCTACAGCATCAGCACCTGGCAGGCCGGTGGCGCGATCGCGCCCAACTCCGACAACGCCGAGGTCAACCTCAACAGCACGCTGGTCTACTTCCCGCTCAACTCAGGCTTCATCGCCGGCGCCGCGTACAACATCAACACCGCGACGGGCCTCGTAGCCAACAACGCCGTCCTCAACCAGCTCGTGGGCAGCAACCTCGAACTCCGCACGCCCCTCACCTACACGGGCGTCGGGACCGAGTTCCTTGACTACACAGTGTCTCCCGCTGGCTTCTACCTCCTCAGCTCCGACACCATCGACTGGCGCCGCGACGGTGTCATCCTCACCTCCGGTGGCAAGGACGAGGACAATCGCGCCGCCTGGATCACCGGCAACCTCCCCGGCGAGGCCTACTTCAAGGTCCAGGACATCCAGTCCGACGGGACGGGCACCGAGAACGATCCCATCGCCTTCGCCTTCATCCCCGAGGGCACCACGGGCGTCACCATGGGCGTCGTCTCGGGCTCGGCCAAGAAGCTCTTCAGCCAGGGCGACTTCACCGTCAGCCTGCTCGGTGCTCCGCTGACCAACGGCACCTTCCGTCTGACCATCGCGGGCGAGTCCCCCTCGACCGGCACGCTCATCGCTTCGCCCGCCGTGCCGCCTGGCCTTGCTGGCAACAGCGGCGACAACCCCCTGTGGATCGCGCCCGACGGCGATGGCTGGCTCCTCACGACGCGTGACCAGCCCGCCATGACCCTCCAGGACCTCGGCGCCGGCGAGCTGGGCTTCAGCTTCGCCTTCTTCAAGAATGGCGTCAACATCGTTCCCGGCACGCCCAGCCGCACATACCTCGAGCGCCTGGACGACGTCTCCGCCGCCCGCTTCGTGGTGACCGAGTTCACGCCCGACAACGGCGCCGGCGACATGGACACCGTCCGTTCCGCGGGCAGCGACATCCTCGACGTCATCGGCACCAACCGCGGCGACAACAGCCTCTCCTACCTCAAGACCAAGCTCGCCGCGTCCTACGACAACAGCCTCGATACCTTCGAAGGCTTCATCCTCGGGTCCGTGTCGGAGTTCTTCCGCGACAACACCACCACCGGCGGCGTCAGCGGCTGGTCCACGTTCAGCTTCGATAACGGCGATGCCGTCTCCCACGGCGCATCCATTACCGGCGGCGAGATCAACTCCAACTTCGCCGTCGTCCACTTCCCCGCAGCTCGCAACTTCGTGGGAGCGTCGGACATCGGCGTCGCGGGCGGCCTTCTCTCCATCCCCGTCCCCGGCAGTGGCTCCGCCGCCACCGATGGCGTCCTGATGGCCATCAACTGGGACAACAACAACCGTTCCGTCAGCGTCACCTCGAGCGGTCCCAACTACGACATCACCGCCTACGAAGCCCAGAACATCACCATCAACGCGGTCGATTACACGATCGGGGCGGTCGCAACCGACTCAGTGGAAATCGGCTACGTCTACCTCCCCTACTCCACCCCAGGCCTTATCGCCGGCCAGATCAGCGCCGACGGCTCGGTCGTCAGCAACGCCGGAACCTTCTCCATCACCACCGGCACCGATGCCGGCCTTGGCTTCCCCGTCTTCGAGCTCACCATCCCCGGCGTGGACGCTCGCAATGACGGCGTGTTGCTCCTCAACGCCACCAGCGGTCCCATCGCCATGGCCTGGGAGGCTGGCGAGAACGGTGAGTTCGAGATCGCCGGCCTTGACCTCCTCACCCAGACCCCCGGCCTCGCGGCCTTCGCCTTCGCCTACATCCCCTTCGAGGGCTTCGGCGTGGACACCGGTGGCCCCACTTGTGAGTACGACTTCAACCAGGACGAGAACGTCGACCTCCTCGACGCCCAGCAGATGGCCCAGGTGTTCGTTGGCCTCCTGACCCCAGAGTCCAACTGGCTCGACGGCGACCTGAACGGCGACGAAAACGCCGACCTGACCGACGCACAGATCCTCGCCGCCTTCGTCGTCAGCGGCAACTGCAACCTGTAACCCGATCGACTGTCAGCCGGCG
>CAZBXF010000266.1:1664-3791 GCA_964495635.1 uncultured Phycisphaeraceae bacterium | reverse complement strand
CCCCAGCAACCCAATCGCCCTGACCGGACCAGACTCCCGCCCCACCCCGCCCCGCCCCACCCCATGTCCCTGCGTCCCTCCGACATCCCCGCATCGCGCGTCAAGGAGCTCGAGTCCGGCACCACCGACTCGCGCAACCTCGCCGAACTCCTCGCCATCGACTTCGGCCGCCTCATGCGGGCTGCCTGCCCCTCCCTCCCCGCCGCGGCGGCGACCGCCTTCGACGATCTCGGCAGAGTCGGCATCATCCAGCGCATCGAACTCGGCGGCAAGCTCCTCGCGCAGCACGCCGCATCACAACTCGACGCGTTCGCAGCATCACCAAGCGACGTCGTGCGTTCATGGGCCTGCTACGCAGCCGTGCGCGAGCAGCGCGGCACACTCCGCCAGCGCCTCTCGCGCGTGCGCCCCTTCGCCGACGACGCCAACAGCGGCGTGCGCGAGTGGGCCTGGATGGCCCTGCGCCCCGCCATCATCAGCGAGCTCCCCCTCGCCATCGAGCTCCTCGAGCCCTGGACGGCCCACACCTCACCCAACATCCGCCGCTTCGCAACCGAAGCCACACGCCCCCGCGGCGTCTGGTGCGCCCACATCACCGCGCTCAAGACCAACCCGACACCAGCCCTGCCGCTCCTCGAACCGCTCAAGGCAGACCCCACCAAGTACGTGCAGGACTCAGTCTCCAACTGGCTCAACGACGCCGCAAAGTCAGATCCGAAGTGGGTGCGATCGCTGACACGCAGGTGGCAACGCGAAAGCGAAAGCGCCGCAACCGCTCGCATCTGCCGCCGAGCACTCCGAACCTGCGGCGAAGCCTGATCATGATGAACCCCGCAGCTCACCCCTGAGCCTCGCAGCCCCCTGGAAGTGCCTCGCAAGCCAGCGAGCCGCTCCAGACGTCCCTACCCTCCCCGCCTATGGCACTCATCGTCACCGGCACCATCGGCATCGACACCATCGTCACTCCCCACGGCCACGCCGAGAAGATCCTCGGCGGCTCGGGCACATACTTCGCCGCCGCGGCCTCCTTCTACGGCCCCGTCCGCCTCGTCGCCGTCGTCGGCAGTGACTTCCCACCCGAGCACATGAGCACGCTCATGCACTTCAAGGGCGTCGACACCACCGGCCTCGAAGTCCGCTCCGGCAGCAAGACCTTCGCCTGGGGCGGCAAGTACCACGCCAACATGAACAGCCGCGACACGCTCTTCACCGAGCTCGGCGTCCTCGGCGAGCACCCGCCCAAGGTCCCCGCGGCCTTCGCCGACTCGAACATCGTCTTCCTCGCCAACTCGCCCCCGGCCGTGCAGATGGGCTTCCTCGACCAGCTCCCCAAGCGCAAGATCGTGATCGCCGACACGATGGACCTCTGGATCAACGTCGCCAAGGCCGACCTCCTCGCGCTCCTGAAGCGCGTCGATGGCCTGGTCCTCAACTACGACGAGGCCGAGCTCCTGACCGGCAAGGCCAACACGATCGCCGCCGGCCGCGCCATGCTCGAGCTGGGCCCGCGCTTCGTCGTCATCAAGAAGGGTGAGCACGGCGCCATCCTCGTCCATCGCGACGGCATCGCCGCCCTCCCCGCCTATCCCGCCGACAAGGTCATCGATCCCACCGGCGCGGGCGACACCTTCGCCGGCGGCATGATGGGCTACCTCGCGAGCCACGCCGCGTCCGCCTCCGACCCCGGCTCCTACGCCAACATCCGCCAGGCCCTCGTGCATGGCACCGTCGTCGCCAGCTTCAACATCGAAGCCTTCAGCCTCGCACGCCTTCGCACCCTCACCCGTCCCGAGATCGACGCCCGCGTGAAGGAGTTCACGGACATGGTCCGCGTCTAGCCTCGGATTCTGGTACCCTCTTCGCCGTGATCCGCTCGCCCAACACTCCGGCCAGCCCGCAGAGTGCCGCAACCGACGGTCGCTGGGTCGCATCACTCATCGCGACCGCCATCGCCATGCTCGCCCTCGGCGTCAGCCTCGGCTCGGGGGGCACCGTTCCGCAATCCAGCCTCACCACGGTCCCGCACCGGCCCGCCCCATCACCCCAGCCCACGGACGCGGCCCAACCCGCTGGCCCCTCCGCGCCACCCGGCACGCAGGCCGCCGCACCCACTCCCCCGGCACCCAC
>CAZBXF010000266.1:0-1564 GCA_964495635.1 uncultured Phycisphaeraceae bacterium | reverse complement strand
CACGCCCGCGTCACCCACGGACGAGTCTCCACGCCCACTGGCCCGACGCGTCAACATCAACTCCGCAACCAGCGCCGAACTCGAACTCCTGCCCGGCATCGGCCCCGCCATGGCCGCCAGGATCATCGAGCACCGCCGCACCAAGGGCCCATTCCGCCGGCCCGCCGACCTCGACTCCGTCCGCGGCATCGGAGAGAAGACCCTCGATCGCCTCCTTCCGCTCATCGACTTCGGTCTCGACGCTCCACCCGCGCCCATCTCATCCTCACCCTGAAACCCGCGGCCCCGGCGCATCGAAGCTGTACCGTGCTCCGCTACCGCACCCGCGATGACCGTGGTCGATCCACTCGCGTCCACGCGATCTGGGTGCCCCCCGCGCGCCGCGAGGGAGGCCTCATCGACTTCTCCCTCCGCCTCTGGGGGGCCCTCCCGCGCGGCACCACGCTCCCGCTCATCGTCCTTCTCGGAACCCCGCTCGCCTACGCCGCTCTGGCCCTCGCCTTCGGTCCCTTCTTCGTCGCCCTCACCACGTTCAGCCCCGTCGCCTCAACCTTCATCCTCCTCGGCACCTGGGTCCTCCTCTGGACCGCCCGAGCTTTCTCATCGCACGCACGCGCCACACGCCTCGCGCTCATCGCCGGCGGCCGCTGCCCCTCCTGCCTCTACGAGATGGGCGACGCGATCGAGGACGACGCCGCGGGTCTGGCAACCTGCCCCGAGTGCGGCGGCGCCTGGGACCGCCGCCCACGCGCCCCCGAGACCATCGTCATCCGCGCCGACGCCATGCGCCCTCGAACCCCCTGATCCCAACCGTGCACCAACTCCGCGCGCCCCAGCAACCATGCCCCCGCCCAGCCCGTATGCTCAGTCAGACACCGAGCCCACGCAGCGCAAAGCCAACCCCCAAATGGACGAGACAACACTCCTCTGCGAGACCTGCGGATACGGCCTGGCCGGCCTTCCCGAAACCAGCGCCTGCCCTGAGTGCTCCCGCCCCATCGCCTCCTCGCTCCCGGCCTCCCGCCACGGCTCACCCTGGCAGCAGTCCCCCGGCCCCTTCTCCTGGGCCAGATCATCCTGGCTCGCCATCCGCCACCCGCGCCGCCTCTTCGCACAGATCAGGATCGAACCGCGCCACGCCCACCGCCTCCTCGCCATCAACCTCCTCCTCGCCTCCGCCGCCATGGTCGGCCCATGGACCGGCACCTTCATCGGCGACCCCGCCCGCGCCGCCCGCGGCGTCGGAGGCTGGCGTGAGCCCGTCGCACTCATCTTCACGCCCCTCGCCGAGGTCGTCGCCGTCGCGTTGATCCTCCTCATCCTCACTTGGATCGAGCAGCGCGGCATCCGCTTCTTCGCCGCGCGACGCGGCTGGCGGCTCACCAGGCCCGCCGCCCAGCAGATCTGCGCCCACGCCAGCATCGGCTGGCTCCTCTGCGGGCTCCTCTCCCTCCTCTTCCTCGCAACGCTCTTCTCCCTCGCACGCCTCTTCGGCCTCTCACCCGGTGGCGTCCTCGACCTCCGGCCCTACGTCGACCTCAGCTTCCATTGGGGCGACCTTGTC
>CAZBXF010000265.1:0-3821 GCA_964495635.1 uncultured Phycisphaeraceae bacterium | reverse complement strand
GCATGCACGGCGCCGAATCAGCGCCGCGACGCAAGGAAGCCCGGGAAGGGAGGCGATCCCATCGCCGCCGACCGCCCGCGCGGAAGCCATCGCGCATGCTAGCGAGCCGCGAACGACAACGGGGCCGCAGACGAGAAGTCCGCAGCCCCGCATCGTAGTGAAAAAGACGCGATCAGCGCGCGTCGTAGCGCTTCGCGACCTCGCCCCAGTGCACGACGTTCCACCAGGCATCGATGTAATCCGGACGCCGATTCTGGTACTTGAGGTAGTACGCGTGCTCCCACACGTCGAGCCCGAGGAGCGCGTGCTTGCCTTCCATGAGCGGGTTGTCCTGGTTCGGCGTGCTCTCGATGCTCACCACGCCCGCCTTGTCCGTCACCAGCCACGCCCAGCCCGAGCCGAAGCGTCCGGTGCCCGCCGCCTTGAACGCGTCACGGAACTTCGCGAAGTCGCCGAACGCCTTGTCGATCGCGCCCGCGACGTTGCCCGACGGCGCGCCGCCCGACTTCGGCACCATGAGGCTCCAGAAGAACGTGTGGTTCCAGTGGCCGCCGCCGTTGTTGCGCACTGCACCGCGCACGCTCTCCGGCACCTTGGCGATGTCGCGGCAGAGCTGGTCGATCGACCACGACGCCAGCTCCGGCGCCTTCTCGATCGCGGCGTTGAGGTTGTTCACGTACGCCTGATGATGCTTGCCGTGATGGATCTGCATCGTCTGCGCGTCGATGTGCGGCTCGAGCGCGTCGGGCGCGTACGGAAGAGGAGCGAGGGTATGGGCCATCAGTGTCTCCTAAAGGTTGATTCCGGAATATAGCGAGCGGTGCGTCTCACATCTCCCCTCTCCCATCTCACTTCTTGGCTTTCGCCTTCCACCACGCGATCACCGCCGGCATCACCGACACGATGATGATGCCGATCGCGATCTTCTCCACGTGATGCTCTAACCCCGGCACCAGCCGAACGACGTAGTACCCGGTGAGGAGCATCGACCAGATCCACGCGATGCCACCGATCACGTTGTAGAACACGAAGGTCGAGTACTGCATCTTCGCCGCACCCGCGACCACCGGGGCGAAGGTGCGCGCGAAGGGCATGAAGCGCGCCATGATGATCGTCTTGCCGCCGTGCTTCTCGTAGAACGCCTGGGCGGCCAGCAGGTGACTCTGCTTGAACCAGCGCGAGTCGGGGCGCTTGAACAGCGCCGCTCCGGAGCGCCGCCCGATCGCGTAGGCGATCTGGTCGCCGGCGATCGCCGCGACCGTGCAGAGCACGCCGAGCGTCCAGACGTTGAGGTCGACGAGGCCTTCCTGCTGTGCCGCGAAGAGGCCGGCGGTCACCAGCAGCGAGTCGCCCGGCAGGAACGGGAACAGCAGCCCGGTCTCGATGAAGATGATCAGCGTGATGCCGGCGTAGCCGGCCGTCGCGACGAGCGTGTTGAGGTCGCGGAGCTGATTGAAGAGGTCGATCAGGGTATCCATATGCGGACGAAATGTAGTCGGGTGGCTAACTTTCGCGCGGCCGTCCGACTCCGCCTTCCGCCCCTCGTCCCGTGTCGCTGCTCCATCAGGTCACCATCGTCTTCCATCGCCCACAGGATCCCGTCAACATCGCGGGGACGGTGCGGGTCATGAAGAACATGGGCCTCCTCGACCTCCGGCTGGTGCAACCGGTCGCGTACGATCCCTGGCGCATCGAGGGCGTGGCGCACGGCACCCGCGACATCGTCGACCGCATCCAGCACTTCGAGACGCTCGAGGCCGCGCTGGCCGACTGCGTGTACGTCGCGGCGTTCGGCGGCAAGCGTCGCGCGCATCGCTGGCCGCTCACCACGCCGCGGGCGCTGGCGCCGGTCGTCATGGAGAAGGCGGGGGAGGGCCGCGTCGCGCTGCTGTTCGGGCAGGAGGACCACGGGCTGCCCAATGAGGCCATCGACGCCGCACACGTGCTCTGCACCATCCCCACCACCGAGCACAGCTCGCTCAATCTCGCACAGGCCGTGCTGGTCGCTGCCTATGAGTTGCACCTCCAGGCGGGTGACGCCACCCGCGAGATCGCGCGGCACAAACACCATGCGGCCCTGCCCAAGCACGACGAGTGGGAGCGCGCCCTCGCCGACATCGATCGCTGCCTCGCCGCGATCTCGTTCTATCGGACGCGGAACCCGGAACACATCATGCGCTCGGTCCGTTCACTGCTGAATCGCGCTGGTCCGGACTCACGAGAGCTGACCCTGGTCCGGGCCATGGCGATCGAAGTCCTCCGGACCCTCGACCGGGTGAAGCGCGGATTGGAGTGATCCTCCCCGCGGCCGGGGCGAAGTCCGGGCGAAGTTAGGGCGTTGGTCCGAGCGGCGTAACACTCTTTGTAGGCTGGACTTGCGAGTTGTTGCGCGTCGGGGCATTTTAGGGGGTCCTTTTGGGCTTGTGAAATCGTTCACAAGCCGAGTAGACCATTCGGATTTACCTCCACTTCCGAGTTGTGCTGATGACCGGTCGCAGCAAGTGGGTCGTCGTCCCGGGGTTGGTCGCCATCGCGCTCACTGCGACGATGATGTCCGCCTATGCGGGATCACAGACGGCGGCGCCTCAGGCGCCCGCTGGAACGCCGGAGACGGCGACAGAAGCCGCGAATCGTGAAGCCTTCGGCAAGGCGAAGCCTGGCCCCTGGGCCTACAGCGGAGCCTCTGGCTATACACACTACCTCGGCGGCGGCATCGGTCGCTCGCCTGAGCAGCCCATCAAGTTCCCGCATCCGGTGCACGTGAACGCGCTCAAGATGAACTGCGCGTTCTGCCACAATGCGGCGGACAAGTCGCCGGACCCGGGCCTGCCCGCGGTCGCGACCTGCATGGGCTGCCACACGATCGTCGGCGCGGGACGCCCCGAGATCGCGAAGCTCACCGAGTACTGGACCAAGAAGCAGCCCATCCCGTGGGTGCGCGTGCACAAGGTGCCGGAGTACGTGCACTTCCCGCACATGCGCCACGTGAACGCCGGCGTCACCTGCCAGAGCTGCCACGGCCAGGTCAACAACATGCCGCAGGTGTTCCAGGCGCAGAGCCTCAACATGGGCTGGTGCGTCAACTGCCACGTCAATGGCTACTCACCCGCTGAAGGGGTGCGCGCCGCGGGCTACGAGCCCGACTCCGCCACGCTCGCGCTCCCGCGCAAGAAGGCGACCTACGATTGCGCCACCTGTCACTACTAGGATCGCCTGATGACTCCTGACACCAAGGACGCGACCGAAGGGAAGACCGGCGTCAAGCGCCGAGATTTCCTCAAGGTCCTCTCCGTCACCGGCGCCGCCACCGCGGCGGTGGGCTGCGCCTCCGGCGACGTCGAGAAGCTCATTCCGTATCTCGTTTCGCCGGACAACACGGTCCCCGGCGTCTCCAACTATTACGCCACCACCTGCCGCGAGTGCGCGGCCGGCTGCGGCCTCATCGTCGAAGTCCGCGACGGACGCGCGATCAAGGCCGAGGGCAATCCCGAGCATCCGGTGAACCGCGGCGCGCTCTGCGCCCGTGGACAGTCGGGCCTGCAGGGCCTCACGACCTCGGGCATGGTCCAGTTGTTTGTTCTGCAGGCGAAGGCGAGCCGTGGGCAGGGCCTGCAGCAAGCGAGCCCAGGTGCGCAACACGCCATCGCCCACCTTGGCCAGGTTCTGCACACAGCCGAGCGTCACGTGCCCACGACTCAAGGCGGGCAGGGCGCTGACGGCCTTGACGCCGACCTTGACGGGGTTGCCGGAGTCGGCGGCGGCGAGGGCGATGTCGCCCGCGGTGTTCGCGGCGGTGACGGTGCCGTCAACGGTGATGCTGT
>CAZBXF010000264.1:0-3827 GCA_964495635.1 uncultured Phycisphaeraceae bacterium | reverse complement strand
TGCGAGCGGTTTGCGGGATGGGGCATGGGACCCTCCGGGGTTTGCCTGCTGGGGGAGTGTACCGGGAGCGGGGGAAAGCGAGAAGCGGGGAGGGGAAGCGAGGCAGCGAGGCAGGGGGTGGGCGGGAGGGCGGGAGGGGGTGGCATAGCCCGCCACGCTTGCGCGTGGGGCTCGGTTGGGGGCGTTGGGCGTGGACGGTGGAGCGGAGTCGGCTTGGAGAACCGACCTCCCCGGGTTCCTAGAGTGGATCTTCACCCCTGGAGACTGTCATGGGACTTCTGGATGGCAAGGTTGGGATGGTGGTGGGGATTGCGAATGAGCGGAGCTATGCGTGGTTCATCGCGCAGAGTTTGATCGCGCAGGGGGCGACTTGTGCGTTTACGCATCTGCCGGGGGATCGGAACCAGGCTCGGACGCTGCGGTCGGTGAATGCGCTGGGGGTGAGTGATCCGTGGCTGCGGCCGCTGGATGCTGGGAAGGATGAGGACATTGCGGCGGCGTTCGAGCAGTACGCGAGCTCGTTTGGGCGGATGGATTTTCTGATCCACTCGATCGCGTTTGCCGAGCGTGACCTGCTGCAGCCGGGGAAGTTCATCACGACGCCTCGGGCGCAGTATCTGTCTGCGATTGATGTGTCGTCGTACACGCTTTTGGGGCTGGCGCGGGCCGCGCATCCGCTGATGGCGAAGTCCGGGGGCGGGTCGATCCTTGCGATGAGCTATTACGGTGCTGAGAAGGTGGTGCCGGGGTACAACATCATGGGCGTGGCGAAGGCCGCGCTGGAGTGCACGGGGCGGTACCTGGCGAGCGATCTGGGGCCGGACAAGATCCGCGTGAACATCATCAGCGGCGGGTATCTGCGGACGCTGGCGTCGTCGGCGGTCGGTGGGACGGGGAAGATGGAGGAGGAAGTGGCGAAGCGCGCACCGCTGCGGCGGAATGTGGAGGGGAGCGATGTGGGTGGGACGGCGGCGTTCCTTTGCAGCGATCTGTCGGCGGGGATCACGGGCGAAGTGATCTATGTGGATTGCGGCATCAACACCATCGGCGCATAGGTAAGTGGGGCCGCCACCCCCGCGCAGGAAGCAGAGAACGCAGCCGGGAGCGGCCCGAGAAGTGCCCCGCCGGCTGTTTTCTTCAAGGCTCGTGCGCGGGATGGTCGATCCCTAACACATGCCTGTTTCACCGACCAACATCGCGCAATCCCTTGCGGGCCTTGGTGCTGCGGAGCGGGCAAAGCCCGCACCCCGCAAGGAGGAGGCCGCCGGAAAGGTGCGTCGGCGCGGTGAGGACGAGTTGATCGTCGGTGCCGACGCGGTCGACGCGGCCGAAAAGGTCAAGGGCCTCGCTGGAAACTCGGAAGAGGATGCCCGCGAAGACCGCGAGAGCGGCGAGGGCGCGGCAACGTATTCGCCCGGCGAGCAGCGACCAAAGGTGCCACCACGGATCGATGTGGCGGGTTGATCCTGCCGCCTCCGAACCTGCAAGCCGCAACATCGAACGCCCCGACCGCTCGCCCCCGATGGACCGTAAATCCGTCGCGCGACGGATTCGTGTTGCTCTTGTCCGGATTTGGAGTAGGCTGGCATCTGCCCTGAAGAGGGGGGCGGCGTGTGTTTGGTGTGTTGGGTGGGGGTGGGTCTGGAGTGGGTCTGGAGTTGTGTGAACATGAAGAGTTCTGCTGGCCGTTCGGTGCAGGCCATGGTGGCGTGTCTGGCTTGTGGCGCGGCGATGGGTGCCGTGCTTGCAGTCTCGTCGGTGGCCGCCGCGCAGCCCTACGCCTCGAGCGGGATCGAGTTCCTCTCAGAGATCCCGCTCAGCGGCTTCGGCTCGCCCGTGGCCGGCTCGGGCAGCAGCAACTGGGGCTATACGTCGCCATCGGGACGTGAGTACGTCATCCAGGGATTGAACAACAAGACCGCGTTCGTGGAGATCACAAACCCCACCGCACCTGTGGTCGTCGGCACGATCACGCACCCGACGTCGATCTGGAACGAGATGAAGACGAAGGGGACCTACTGCTACAACGTGAACGAGACTGGCGGCGGCATGCAGGTCATCGACCTCTCCAACATCGACGCCCCGAGCGGAACGCGCGTGTCGCTCGTGCGCTCGATCACGAGCAACGGACTGACGACGGCCCACACAGTTACGGTGAATCCCGACTCGAACTACGTCTACCTGAACGGATCGAACGTGACGGGCTCGGGGGGCACGCTGGTGGCCTTCTCCCTCGCGGACCCGGCCAATCCGGTGCTTGCGGGCATCTGGACCGGCGGTCCGTACGTCCATGACTCGCAGGTGGTCACGTACACGACGGGGCCGTTCGCGGGGCGTGAGATCGCCTACGCCTCGTGCGGCGGGGCCGGGCTCTACGTCGTCGACGTCACGGACAAGAGCAACATGACCGTGCTCGCGTCGCGCACGTACGCAGGTCTCCAGTACTGCCACCAGGCGTGGCTGAGCGAGGACCGGCAGTTCCTCTACGTGAACGATGAACTGGACGGACCCGCGCAGGGCGTGCCCAGCGGGCTGACGCGCGTCTTCAACGTCTCCGACCCCTCCAACCCGACACTGGTCTCGACCTTCTCTTCCGCCGTGCCCGGCGCCATCGACCACAACCTCTACATCCGGGGCACCAGGCAGTTCCAGGCCAACTACACAAGCGGGCTGCGCGTCTTCGACTCCGCGTCGAGCGCCACCTCGCCCACGGAAATCGCCTGGATCGACACGCGTCCGGAGTCCGACGCCGCCGTCTACGAGGGGGCGTGGAACAACTACCCGTACTTCCCCAGCGGAGCGATCGCCATCAGCGACATCAACCGCGGCATGATCCTGGTCCGGGTCAATCTCGACCAGCTCACGATCGCCCCGGTCGGAACGGTCCCGGCACGCGTCGATCCTGATGTCCCCACGCCGATCTCGGTGCTCGTGACCACCAGCGGCACGCCCGTGGACCCGGCGCAGGTCCGGCTTCTTGCGTCGGTGGCCGGCGGCCCGTTTGTCCCCAGCCCGATGCAGGAAACCAGCGCGGGCGTCTTCACCGGCGCGCTGCCGCCGACCGCCTGCGGCGCGACCGTGCGCTGGTACGTCGAGGCTCGCTCCCAGATCGGGCGGACGTTCCGGGCACCGCTGGGCGCGCCCACGAGCCTCTACGGGGCAGAGTCATACGCGAGTCGCGTGCCGATCTTTGCCTACGACATGGAGACTGCCGCGGGCTGGACGGCCGGCGCCCCGGGCGACACTGCCACCGCCGGCTTCTGGGAGCGTGGCGATCCGGAGCCGACGATCGCCCAGCCCGGCGATGATCACACCGAGGCTCCCGGCGTCAACTGCTGGATCACCGGACGGCGCGCCGGTGGCGGTGCTGGCTCCTTCGATGTCGATGGCGGCACCACCACGCTCCTCTCGCCGATCATGGATCTCTCGGGCGGCTCAGCGCTCACGCGCATCTCCTACTGGCGCTGGTACAGCAACAACGCGGGCGGCTCGCCGAATCAGGACGTCTTCACCGTGGGGCTCTCGGCCGATGGTGGCGCGACCTGGACCACCGCTGAGACCGTGGGCCCCGGCGCGCCCGGCAACGCCGGCGGCTGGATCTACCACGAGTTCGTGCCGCTCGACTTCGTGCCCGCCCTCACGACGCAGATGCGCCTCCGGTTCGTCGCGGACGACGCCGGCGCAGGTTCCCTCGTGGAGGCGGCCCTCGATGATGTGCTCGTCTACCGGCGCGACTGCGGCGGCCCAGCTTGCGACTACGACTACAACCAGGACGAGAACGTCGACCTGACCGACGCGCAGCAGATGGCGCAGGTCTTTGTCGGGCT
>CAZBXF010000263.1:0-3871 GCA_964495635.1 uncultured Phycisphaeraceae bacterium | reverse complement strand
GAGCACGCGGGGCTACGGTGGGCGGATGTGAACTGGGAGAAGGGCACGCTGCTGGTTCGCAGTCCGAAGACGGCTGGGCACGGAGATGGGCACGCGGTGCGCGTGGTTCCGATCGCGGACGTGCTTATGCCGGTGCTGATCCGGCTGCATGAGGCCGCGGCGGATGGCGCGGAGATGGTGCTCCCGCGGGTCCGCGGCGCTGGTGTCAACCTGCGCACCCAACTAGAGCGCATCATGGAGCGTGCCGAGGTGAAGGCTTGGCCGCGGCTCTTCCACAACCTGCGGGCCTCATGCGCGACCGATTGGGTGGAGACGATCCCGGCTCACGCGGCGGCGAAGTACCTGGGACACTCGCCCATGATCGGGGCGACCCACTACCTCACGGCACGTGACGCGCACCTGGACCTCGCCAAGGGCATCGGAAAAGGCGCAACAAATCCGGCAACACAAGCGCGCAGACACGCGCCCAAGGGCGACCAACGCGGGCAAGGCAAGAAACGCGCGGGCAACGAAAACCGCGATAATCCAAGCGGATTAGTGGTGGTTGGTGCCGAGTGTGATTCGGTGGGCGCAGAAAAAAACTCCGCCGAAGCGGAGCAAGTGACCCCGATGGGATTCGAACCCATGTCCCTACCGTGAAAGGGTAGTGTCCTAGGCCGGGCTAGACGACGGGGCCGGAGCGTCTGCGAACTCCGCGATGGTAGGCGCGCGGCGTCCGAGTTTGCCTGGCTTCTGGTCATCCAGGGCGGCGTTCGGGCAGCAGCGGTGCACCAAATCGGCTGATTCCGGTGGGAATCTGGGGCCGCGTGGATGTCGGAAAGGCGTCCAATGATCCCTCCGGTGAACCAGACGACTCCGATCACTCCCTGGCCACTGGACTCCCGGCTGACGGAGGCCGTGATCCTCGGTGGATCCTTCGATCCACCTCATCTCGGACATGTGCAGCTCGCTCGAGCCGCACGCGACGCGTTTGCGCCGGATGCGGGGCTCGTCTTCGTACCAGCCCACCGGTCGCCCTTCAAGGCCGCGGGCTCGAGCGCGACCAGTCCCAGCGACCGCGCGGCGATGCTCCGGCTCGCCATCCGGGGGCTTCACGACTCTGCCGTCTGGACAGACGAAGTAGACCGTGGCCTCCACGACCCAATCGCCCCCAGCTACACCATCGACACCCTGCTCCGGGCCCGGGCGGCCGGCACACGCCGGCTCTGGCTCATGCTGGGCGGAGACCAGATCGTCCAGTTCCATCGTTGGCGAGACCCCAGGAGGATCCTCGATCTGGCGCAGCCGATCGTCCTGCTGCGGCCGCCGCTCACAGCCGTCGGCGAGCTTCGGGACTCGCTTCTGGCGGTGCGCGGCCCCGAGCGGGCGGACGGCCCTGCGCTAAACGTCGGCGGGTGTACACGATTCTGGACGGATGCAGAGGTCGATGCTCTCTGCACGTCCACCTTGCCCATCGACCCGGCACTGGCGCCCGTTTCTTCGAGCGAGATCCGGCGCACCATCATGACGCGGGGCGTTCAAGCGGTTCCGACCGGCTGGTTGAACCCGGAAGTCGCGGACTTCATCACCAGCCACGGGCTCTACCAGCCCTGATGCGTCGGGGCACCGCCGTGGGCTCGGCGTATTGGCGAGCGGACCGGCAGAGCGGTACACTCACCCTGAGAGGTGAGGGAAGAGTCCCGGGCGTCTATGCCGAACCGAGCGCCGCTCCGTGCCGTGCCACCGGTCGTCCGATCGCCCGACTCGCTCCCTCGCGTGCCTCAGAAAGCGTGCTGCTCTATGCCTCACCGGTTCTCGCGTCGGGCCATCCTCCGGTGGCTGTCCGACTCGTTCTTTCTCCCGCTCGCGTTCATCTACACGCTGTCGGCGGCGGCCTTCGGCTGCAGCGCGAGCATCGAGACGAACAACATCCCCAACGATCCGAACCGCGCCCTGGGCACCTATGAGGTGCCCGGCTCAATCTCCGAGCAGGCCTCGGCCGTCTTCTTCGATTACTGGCTCGATGGCGACAGTGGCATCACGCCGGAAGCGGGGCGTGCGCTGGAGCAAGCGATCGGTCCGATCCGGACGCGGGCCCGGATCACGATCGTGCCGAACTCAATCCTTTATGAGGAGACCGCCACAGAGACAGCAACCGGCTTCGCGATGACGGTCTCCATCTCGGGAACCTGGTCGTACGAGAATCAGACTCGACTTCGGGTGAACTGGGGAACGGCCCTCGTCAGCACCTCGAGCTTCCCTCGGACGTCTCGGTTCGCGCTGGCCGCCCCAGGCACGCGCATTCAGGATCCGCAGCCCGGCGACCTCGTCTTCTCCAACTCAGCCTGGAGCCGTCTGAGCAACGTGCTGCCCGGACCGCTGGACGGGGTCTTCAACCGGGTCCGCTGAACGAGACTCATGGCGAGAGCGATCGAGCAACGTCCGCATGATTGAGATCTCCTTCAAGGGTGCGATGGTGTGCGTGCTCGTCGCGGCGGGCGCGGGCGCCGCGCTCTGGGCAGGCCTGAGCCGCGACGCGGACGAGGAGCGCAAGCAGATCGTTCCGACGACGCCCCCGCCGGTGTCGGAGAGGTGGGGCTCGATCGCCACCGATCACAGTTGGGACGCGTACGCCAGCACTGTCGCCCTGCTCAGTGAGGATTTCGATGAGGCGTTGATCGCCTCGCTTCCTCCCGAGCTGATCTCGCTGGCCCGCGAGACGACCTGGGACAGTCACGCCTGCAGCATTCTCGCGCTGTATCTGGAAAGCACGTTCGACTACGACGATGACGGCACGCTCGACGACGCTGAGCGGATCATCGCCGTCCGGGCGCTGCGCGATGCGGTTTGGCCAGACGCCTTTGCCGACGCCGGCGAAGCACCGCACGACGATGTCGAGGAAGCCCCCATCGGTGGTGTTGCCGCGGCGGAACTAAGCCCGCGTGATCGCCGCCTCTACCACGACGTCGACGAGGCGCGACGACGCGACCACGAGGAGGCGGGCGGTGCCGACGAACTGGACCCGGCCCAGCGTGAGGAGATCCATCGCCGGTTCAGCATCGAGCCCGATGGGCACCTCTCGGTTGCCGAGCTCTCTCGCTTTATGTCCCGCTTCCATGCGGCATCGGCCGTCGCGGATCTCGATGGCGACGGCGTCGTAGCGGACCGCGACCTGCGGCTCTTCCTCAACGTCGCCAGCCCGATCGACGACGCGGGACCCGCGAAGTGAGATTCAAGCTCCACCATCACATCGCTCAAGCCCGCCGCGGCGGCCTCGTGGGCGGCATCGCGTGAAGCGCTCTCCACAGGCCGCGACCGAGTCCGATCGCTCCGGCCTTCCCAGCCTCGGGGTGCTATTGCACCGTTACCTCGCGCTCCCAGCGGACGCACGCCCATCGAGCTTCTTCGCCTTCGTGCGATCCTCCAATCCGCACGTCTTCAGCCACCACGCCCACGACCGTCCCGACTATCTCAATCACGTGTGGCGCTTGGGCGGGCTCTTCCTCTGCCGCGGCTGCACAACGGTAATCGTGTTCACACCGCTGGCGTTCGCCGCAGCGATCCTCACGCGCTGGCCCGTCGCGATCCCGACGGCGGCGACGGCGTCGATCTTCGTCCTGCTGCTGGCGTTGTCTCTGGTCCCTCTGCGGGATGGACCACGCACGATTCTGCACGACCTGCGCCGTGTCGCGCTCGGCTGCCTCCTCGGGGCCGCCGCGGCGTACCTGCTGCTGTGCAACGACTGGGTACTGCGCAGCGTCGTGGTGGGCGTGTACGCGGCGGTGCTTGTCACCAGGCGGATGCTGCGACGTCGGCGAAGTGGGGTGAGCTGAGGCAGGGTGAGGTGAGGTGAGGCCCCGGGTTATTGGACTCGCCAGGTCGTGGCGGCGGG
>CAZBXF010000262.1:0-3892 GCA_964495635.1 uncultured Phycisphaeraceae bacterium | reverse complement strand
CGATGCGGTGGCTGATGGGCTGGCCGATGCCCGTGGCGACGCCGGGGAAGGCCGCAAGTTTTTCCTCGATCATCGAGAAGACCTGCTCGCGCGGCAGGATGTCCTTGACCGGAGGCGGCCGTCGGCCTGCAGTGGTCGCGTGCTTGTCGGGGTTCTTCGCTTCTTCCTTGGTCCAGAAGTCCACCTCGATCTCGCTGGCGTTCACGCCAAGGGCGTGCTCGTCCTGCTCGGCGCGGCCGGTTCGGCGGGCCGTGCTCTTGACCTGTGGGATCGAGAGGATCATCTCCTCGGCCTTGGTGCCGAGCTTGTTGGATTCCTCGAGCGAGATGCCCGGCTGCTGCATGAATGAGACCACGGCCGTGCCCTCGTTGAACGGAGGGAGGAACTCCGAGCCCAATCGTGTGACGACGAACAGAGCGACCGCCACCAGCGCGCCGAGCGTGCCGAGCACCGCGACCGGACGCGGCATCGAGATCGAGTAGGACTTGAGCGCCAGCCACTTGCAGGCCCGCAGCAAGGGGCCGTCCTTGCCGTGCTCCATGCGCTTGATACCCGGGAGCAGGTAGTACGCCAGCACCGGCGTGACCGTGAGCGCCACCAGCAGCGAGGCGAAGATGCTCACGATGTACGCGGTCGCCAGCGGGGCAAAGAGCCGCCCCTCGATGCCCGGGAGGAAGAACGTCGGCAGGAAGACGAGGTTGACGATGATCGTGCCCAGGATGATCGGGTTGCGGATCTCGCTGGACGCGTCGAAGACTACCTGCGCGATGGGCTTGGGGCTTGCCGCGCGGCGGTTCTCGCCCAGGCGGCGGTAGACGTTCTCGACATCGACCACCGCGTCGTCCACAAGTTCGCCGATGGCGACCGCGAGCCCGCCCAGCGTCATCGTGTTCACGCTCATGCCCAGCCAGTGGAAGACCAGGAACGTCGTGATGATCGACAAGGGAAGGGCCGTGAGCGTGACGATCGTCGTCCGCACGTTCATCAGGAACAGGATGAGCACGATGACCACGAGAATCGCGCCATCGCGGAGCGCCTCAACCACGTTCCCGATGGCCGACTTGATGAAGTGCTCCTGCCGGAACACGTCGGCGTTGATCTCGATCCCCTTGGGGAGCGTGGGCCTGAGCTGCTCAAGCGTCTGGTCGAGCGCCCGCGTGAGCGTGATCGTGTCCGCGCCCGGCTGCTTCTGGATCGCCATGATGACGGCGGGCGAGCCGTTGTCCGAACCGTCGCCGCGTTTGATCGTGGGGCCGGCCTCGATGACCGTCGCGACGTCTCGGACCAGCACGGCCCTCGGCGGGCTGGCGTGATCGCCGGGCTTGGTCGCCACGAGGGAGAGCGCGATGTCGTCCGCGGTCTGGACTCGGCCGATGTTCCGAACGACCAGTTCCTGCGCACCGCTGACGACAAAGCCGCCACCGGTGTTCTGGTTGGCAGCGGCGAGCGCCTTCTCGACGTCCTCGATAGTGAGGTCAAACAGACGGAGCTTGTCGGGATCGACCTGGACTCGAAACTGCTTGAGGTCGCCGCCCATCGCCGTGACTTGGGCGATGCCGGGAATCGAAAGGATCGCGGGTCGGAGCGTGAACTCGGCCACGGTGCGCACGTCCATCGGCGTCAGAGACTTGCTCGAAACGCTGATCAGGGCGATCTCACCCATGATGCTCGTCGCGGGCGTCATCACAGGCACGACGCCGGGGGGCAGCTTCGCGGTAATGGTCCCCATCCGCTCGGTGACGACCTGGCGGTTGTACTTGAGGTCCGTGCCCCACTGGAACTCGACGAAGACGATCGAGAGCCCCAGCGACGAGACGCTCCGGACCCGCTCGACGCCGGGCGAGCCGTTGACGGCGGTTTCGATGTTGTACGTGACCTGGGCCTCGACCTCCTCGGGCGCGAGGCCGGGGGCTTCGGTCATGATGGTCACGACCGGGCGGTTGAGATCGGGCAGCACGTCCGTCGGCGTGCGGAGCGTGACGTAGAGCCCGTAGACGGAGACGAGCAGGGCCGCGATCAGCACCAGCACGCGGTTGTTCAAGGATGATCGGATGATCCAGTTGAGCACGGGGAGTTCCTCGGGTGGCGGTCGGGCTTGTGGCGTGAAAGGGCGTGTTCAGTGGGAGTGGCCGTGACCGTCGCCGGACTTGGCGGGCTCAGCGACGGGTTCGGGAGCGCCGGGAACGAACCCGCGGAGCTGCGACAGGCTGAACGCGCCGCCGACCGCGACGACATCACCGGGCACGAGCCCGCTGAGGATCTCGACGACGCGGTCGTCCCGGGCGCCGGTGGCCACGTCGCGCTTCTTGAAGACCTCTTTCTCGCCCGTGCCCTCGCGCACGAACACGTACTGCAGCGGGCCTTCCTTGACGACGGCCGACGCGGGCACCACCACGGCGCTGTCGTTGCTCGAGATCACCACACTCAGGTCCACGAACTGGCCTTGCCGCAGCAGACCCTTCGGGTTGTTCACGTCGACGATGACGTGCGCGGTGCGTTTGGATGCGTCGATCACCGGGCTGAGGAAGCGCACGGCCCCTTCCGCCACAACATCGCTCGACGCGGACACGCCGCGCCGTACCCGCACGTTCGCATTCGGTGCTCCCTCCACGCGGTAGAGAAGACCTTCAGGACCCGCGAGAAGTCGCCGATGGTCACGATGGGGCTTCCAGCGGCGACGCCCTCGCCGATGACTCCAGGGCGGCTCACCACCACACCGTCCAGCGGAGCGACAAGACGGATCATGCTCGCGGTCGTGTCGGGAAGGCCCGCAGGAAGGGTTCCGCGCAGGGCTTCTGCCGACGCCCTGGTGGCTTCCATCTGTCGTCGGAGGGAGTCGGCCTCGGTCCTGGCCTGTTCGAGCGCGACCCGCCGAAGGCCGGCCTCCGTCCGTGACCGGATCGCTTCGGCACGTCGCTGCGCGAGCAGATTGGCCGACACGCTCTCGCCTGCGCTGGTCAACCTCGCGACCTCGGCCTCGGCGAGCGTGGCGCTCTGCTCGGATGCCGGCGACTCGATCTCCAACGCCGCGATCTGGGAGCTGGCCCGCTTCGCCTCGGCCGCGAGCCGCTCGGCTTCGGCTTCTAACCGCTTCACTTCGAAGGCCGCGCGAGCAAGCTCTGGCGACTCGATCTCCGCGACGACATCGCCCGCACGCACGGCGTCACCTGGCTGAACCGTGATCGAGCGGATGACCCCCGCATAGGTCGCGGACACGCTTGCCAGCGAACCGGGGCTGGCCCGGACCATACCGGTCAGCCGGACCACATCTTCGACGTGGCCGAAGTCCACCTCCGCGGTCTTGAGCCCGATAGCGAGTGCGGTCGCCTCGCTGACCTTCTTGGGCGCGTTGGGGTCGAACGTCGCGCCGGTCGGTTTTCCGTGACCTTCGTGCGCGTAGACGGGAATCAGGATGGCCGCGGTTGCGAGCGCCAATGCGCCCGCAGCCAGGGCCGCGCGTGAGCGGACCATGAGAGATCTCCAGGGAAGGAACTGGGATGGACACTGGATGTGAGGAGGTTGGCCGATCGCGGCAGCGATCAGGCTCGATGCGCAGCGACGCTCGCCCAACAGCGGGGAGAATCCCCGAGCTGGCAAGCGTCGATGGGCGTAATGGCTACACGATCAGCGCGCAATGTAGGCGCAGCAGGCTAGTCGGAGGTCTGGCGGAGGCCCAAACCTCGCCATTTCTGAACGGGCGGGACGGCTCCGCAGGCGAAGACGGCATCACAACCCAGTTGAGGATCGCGACGAGAACGACGGTCGGCAGCTCGATGGTCGGCTTCTCGCCCGACATCATCTTCGCCTCGTGCTTGCCGCACGTGCAGTCCTGGTGATCCCCATCCGAAGGCGTGCCATGATGATGGCGGGTTTCCGAATCTGAGTGCTCGCC
>CAZBXF010000261.1:2728-3900 GCA_964495635.1 uncultured Phycisphaeraceae bacterium | reverse complement strand
GCAGGATCCCGATCAGCAGCGCGACAATCGAGATCACCACCAGCAGCTCGATGAGCGTGAAGGCGTGGCGGCGTTGAGCAGAAGGGAAAAGGGGGCTGAGCATGTGGACCTCGGAAGAGCATGGACCGGGAACCGGGCACGGAGCAGAGCGGACGAAGGCGCCGAAGGAAGCAAAGGGCTGCGGACCGAACAGCAGAAGCGGAGAGTGAAGAGCCAGGAAGCGTTCTGAGGACACGGAAGCGAAGAGTCAGGCCGGGTACCAGAAGGCAGCTGAGTACGTCACCACTTCTTCGTCCCCGAGTGCCTGCCGCCTGGTGCCAAATGCCTTCTTCAGACGGGAATCCTGATCACCGACGGCCTCTTGAGTTCGTCGATGGCCCTTCTGGCGGTTGCGGTCTGCATCGTCCGGAAGGTGTTGGCGTGCTGAAGGAACTTCTCCTTGAAGTCGGGATCCTGCTTCATGGCGGCATCGATCCCGCGCGCGACCGACGCCAGGGCCCTCTTCAGTTGAGCCGCGCGGAGGAGGGCGACCATGGCCCCGGCACCGAGCAGGAGCGGCGACCGGAGCGGTTCGGGGAAAGTCTGGCCGATGGTCGTGATGGTCTCACGTACGCCTCCAGACGTCTGGAGAGGGCTGGTGTTCAGGGCGTCGGCCTGCGACAGCAGTTCATCCACCTGCCGGATGAGGGTGTCGATCTGGTCGCGACGCGCCTGGCTCAGCGCGAGATCCTCGCGGGCCTGAATGACGGCCGGATCGTGCTCGGCCGAGCCCTGAGCTTCGAGGGCTGCAAGCGCGGCGGTCTCTGCCTCCAGCCTCTGGTCGAGCTGGCTACGCAGCGCGGCGGCGTCGGCGCGCGCCACCCGGGCCTGCTCGACATCGACGCAGCCGCAGATCCCCCCGCCAAGCAGAATGACCGATGCGCACGCCACCACGATCAGATTCCTGAGCCAGTTGGCACAACCAGTTGCGTTCGACATGACGCCCAACCTCCTACGCGGCAAGGGCTGGCTCGTTTCGGACCGCGGACCACCCGCACCCAAACAACCCAAACCGCTACCGCCCATGTACCATACATGCGGAGACACGGCCGTCCAGCGGATCGGGGCGATGAACACGAACTTTGCGCACAAACGCGGTACGGAGGGGAGAAAAGTGGTCGAGTGGTCGAGTG
>CAZBXF010000261.1:0-2628 GCA_964495635.1 uncultured Phycisphaeraceae bacterium | reverse complement strand
AACTTTGCGCACAAACGCGGTACGGAGGGGAGAAAAGTGGTCGAGTGGTCGAGTGGCGAAGTGGTCGAGTGAAAGACCGGAAGCACCGCGAGGCGGACGTGCGCCCCAGGCACTCCGCCACTTGACCACTTGACCACTTGAGCACTCGACCACTCGACCACTCGACCACTGGGGCGCCGGCGCGGCAGAATGCCAACGAAAAAGGGCAGGCCATGTGGCCCGCCCTTGGGTGATCGAGTTGTGCCAGTTCGTGCTTAGCGCTTGCTGAACTGGAAGCGGCGGCGGGCACCGGCCTGGCCGTACTTCTTACGCTCGACCTCACGCGAGTCGCGGGTCAGGTAGCCGTTGTCGCGCAGCACGCCCTCGAGGTTGGGGTCGTAATCACGAAGGGCGTTGGCAATCGCAAGGCGGATCGCGCCCGCCTGGCCCATGTAGCCGCCGCCGTGGACCTTCGCGACGACCTGGAGGCGCTTGAGCATGTCGGTCACACGCAGCGCGTCGAGTGCGACGTTGCGGTCGCGCTCCTCGGCGAAGAACTGCTCGACCGTGCGGGCCTCGGGCTTGGCCTCGGTCACGATCGTGATGCCGACCTTGTCGCCGTCAGCCGGGCGCATGCGGATCTGAGCGACGGCCCGCTTGCGGCGGCCGGTGCCCCACCACCAGCCACGCTTGTCAGCGGGCTTGGCGGCGCGAGGCGGGCGAGCGGGCTGAGCCGCGGGAACGACGGGCTGGGTGGGATCGGTCAGGCCGCCGAGGGTGGCGGGCGTGGCAGCGGTGCCGGAGGCGATGTTCAGGGAGCTCATTCTCGGTTCATCCTTGGCGGGCGCGGCGGTGTTGGCCGCGGCCGGGTGTTGGTGCGAATGCTTGGCTTAGCCGACGATCATCTTGGAGGGGTTGAGGCCGGCGTCCTGGTGCTCGGCACCGGGATAGACCTTGAGGCTCTTGAGCATGACGCGGGCGAGGCGGTTCTTGGGGAGCATGCGCCGAACCGCGTCCGAGACGAGGAGCTCGGGCTTGCGATCACGGACCTGGCCGTAGGTCTCCGTCTTGAGGCCGCCCGGGTACTCCGTGTACCGCATCTTCAGCCGCTGGTCGGCCTTGTTGCCGGTGAGGCCGATCTTGGTGGCGTTGATCACGATCACGCCATCGCCGCAGTCGACGTGGGGCGTGTACTCGGGGCGGTGCTTGCCCATCAGGACCTGGCCGACCTGGGCCGCGAGGCGACCGAGCGGGACGCCCTCGGCATCGACGATGTGCCAGTGCTTGACGGGCTGGCCGGGCTTCAGAAGGAACGTTTGACGACGCATGGCGGGGCTCTCCGAAGTCGCTGGAAACGCCGCAACGTCACAAGGACGCACGCGAAGCCCCAGCGAGGGGGCATGGCTCGCCGCCTTCCGGGCGGGGCGGGACGGGTTCACCCTGCTCCGCAGGTGTGGCCGTCAGGATTGGAGAAACGGGTCCCAGGAATCCAGTCCCGGGGAAGGGATGTTAGGCGGGGGGCCCGGGCGGGACAAGGCAACCTCCAGGCGGCAGATTGGTAGTCTGAGACTCAAGCGCGGCATGAGGGAGCCCACCATGGTCCACAATCAGGGAGAAGTACCGGGCCCAGCGGCAGTGACGCCTCAGGTCGGCGGTGGCGGCGGGGCTGCCGGCCCGGTGGCCGGCACCGCGCCCGCGCTGGAGCCCGTGGCTCGGCTCGAACTCCCGACGACCGCTTCGGGCCAGGTGATCTTCGGAAGCGTCGAGATCGACGGTGCCAATCGTCTCGTGTACGTGCGACACCCGGACGTGAGCGGCTGGCTCGACCGCGTGAACTGGTTCGCCCCCGAGGCGGCTCTGGTGGGCATCGTCATTTCCCTGCTGGCGGTGGGTTTGGCGCTGCTGAGGATGCGGCGCCGGCCGCGCCGCGCCGGGCGGGTCTACTGCGCCGCGTGCAACTACGAGCTCGACGGCGTCGAGGCAGGGGCGCGATGCCCGGAGTGCGGCGTGCCCGAGGCCCGCCGCGTGCAGGGACGGAGCTGGCTGCGGCGCTTCGGGCCCGTGCTCCTGATCGCGTCGATGGTGATCGTGGCCGGCATGGGCGTGCTCGTGATGCGCATCGAGCGGCCGACGGGGGGCATGGCGACGGGGCGCGAGTGGCCGATGCCGGCGCTGGGGAGATGGGTGCCCGCGCTGCGGCTGGTGAAGAGGGAGCCAGAGTTTGCGGGGTTGGGGCAGCTGCTGGTGTACTCGATGGACTCCGGCGAGCGCGTGGCGACGCTCGGTGCGGGAGGCGGTGGCGACGTGCACGACCTGGTCATCGCCGAGGATGGCAACTCGATTGCGGTGGGGCTCTTTGAGACCGGGCTGATCGACGGCGGGTATCAGACTCGTGTCGCGACGGTCGAGCGCGATGGTGCCGGTCGGAGCGGCCCGCCGCGGGTGGTGATGAGCGATCCTGTTCTCAGCGCGAGTGATGGCGCTCCTGAGGGTGAGATGACCGTGGGGCTTGGCCCGATCCATCTCTCGCCACCCTCGTCGCCCGACGGCAGTCGCTGGCTCTACTACCAGCGTTTTCTGGTCCCGACCTTGACCGAGCTGGCCGTGGGCCGGGCCCAGCTTCTGCGGGTCCGGATCAACGGCACCGAG
>CAZBXF010000260.1:0-4031 GCA_964495635.1 uncultured Phycisphaeraceae bacterium | reverse complement strand
GCCCTCAGTTCATCGCGCTCCACGAACTCTTTGACAAGGTCGCCGACGCTTCCGACGAGTTCGAGGACCTCATCGCCGAGCGCATCGCCCAGCTCGGTGGCCAGCCCGAAGGCACCCTCCGCGCCGCCGCGGCACGCACCTCCCTCCCCGACTACCCAACGTCACTCACCGACGCCCTCGCCCACGCCGCCCAGCTCGCGACCAGCCTCAGCATCTTCGCCGCTGGATCACGCAAGGCTATCGATGAAGCCGCAGCAGCCGGTGATTCCGTGACTGCCGACATGCTCACCGAGATCACCCGCGAGGCCGACAAGCTCACCTGGTTCGTCGAGGCCCACACGCAGAAGTGATCGCCCCCGTCCGAAGCGGCCGCCCCTCCTACGTTCGTCCATGCGCTACCTCGCCATCGATCTCGGAGACAAGCGCACGGGCCTGGCCCTTGGCGATGATTCCACGCGGATCGTCTCGCCCCTCGAAGTGCTCGAAGTCCCCCTCGCCTCGAATCAGGGCGCCGACCTCGACGCCGCGCTTACGCGCGCCATCAGCGAGCACCTGGGTCCCTCGGGCGAGCTGGTCCTGGGCCTGCCCCTCAACATGGACGACACCGAAGGCCCACGCGCCAAGCTCATCCGCACCTTCGGCGAGCGCCTCGCGGCCCGAACCAGCCGCAAAGTCCACTACCACGACGAGCGTCTCTCCAGCGCCGACGCCGACTGGTCCATGGCCCGCTCAGGCATGACCCGAGGCGAAAAGAAACGCAAACGAGACGCCCTCGCCGCCGCCGCGATCCTGAGAGACTTCCTGAGTCAGCAATCCCATCGGCCAAGCGAACATGAAGAACTCGACTGACTCGTCGCACTTCATTTGGCCCTTTAGCCCTTTGACAATTTAGCCATCTGGGCCCTTGGCCACTTGGGCCGCTACCGCATCCCCTCGCCCAGCATCCCATGCAGCACCTTCAGCTCCTCCGCCTTCGCCCGCGGCATCACCAGCGTCGCGTCCGCCGTGTGCACCACCACCATGTCCTCGGCGCCCAGCACCGCGACAAGGTGCCCCTTCCCGCTGACGACGAGGTTGTTCTTCCCCTGCACCACCAGCGCCTGCCCCTCGCCCGCCGTGCGGTTTCCCGCTGCGTCGGGCGTCAGCGTCTGAGCGAAGCTCGGCCAGCTCCCCACATCCAGCCATGAGACGTCCGTCTGCACCGTGCACACCGCAAACCGAGCATCCTCGGGCTTGCCCGCGCTCAGGGCCATCTTCGCCGCCGGCTCCATCACCGCGTAGTCCACGCTGATCTTCGGCAGCGTCGGGTAGATCTCTTCCAGCACGCTCTTCTGCTTCTTCGTCCCCCACGCAGCCTGGATCTTCATCAGACCCGCGTGGCTCTCGGGCTTGAATTCCTTGAGCGCTTCGAGGAATGTCGACGCCTTCCAGACGAACATGCCGCTGTTCCAGCCGAAGTCGCCGCTCTTGACGTACGCCTCGGCCCGCGGCTTGTCCGGCTTCTCGACGAACCGCGCCACGTAGTACGCGTGCTCAGCTTCACCGTTGATCGCGGCGTGCTTGCCCTTCTTCGCGTCGCGGATCGGCGAGCCGCGCTCGACATACCCAAAGCCCGTCGCCGGGTACGTCGGCTTGATCGCGAACGTCACAAACCGCCGCGGATCGTTCTCCACCAGCCGGAACGCAAGGTCCATCCGATCCCGGAACACATCCTCGGGCGCAATGACGTGGTCCGCCGTGAGCACCGCGAAGATCGCGTCGGGATCCTGCTTCTCCAACACCGCCGCCGCGAAGCCCACCGCGTTCACAGTGTCGCGCCCCATCGGCTCGCCCAGGATCTGCGCATCGCTGAACTCCGGCAGCTCCTCGCGGATGATCGCGCGATACGCCTCCGATGTGCAGATGGACCGCCGCTTGGGATCAATCAGCCCATCCAGCCGGTGTGCCGCCAGCGCCAGCAGCGACGACGGCGTCGACTCCCCCGGCCGGTTGATGAACCGAAGCAACTGCTTCGGCCGCCCGCCGCGGCTCATTGGCCACAGCCTCGTTCCCGCTCCGCCCGCCATGATCGTTGCGTGCCGCATGTGGAAGGAGAGTATCGGTCTTGAATGACCCGGCGGTCCCCGCCGGTCCCTCAGGTTGGCCAAAATTCTGGCCCCGCTGCCCGCACGCTCCTATCGCCCGCGCGCCGCGAACACCACATCCAGCAGTGCCTCGGTCGTCGGTGCCCCCGCTCCACCCGCCCGCACCAGCTTCGCGGTCGCCCGCAGGACCATCTCCTCCGCGTCCGACCGGGTCTCGCCCAGTGCCATGAGCGCCAGCACGGCCTCCTCGCTCGCCACATCCCCCGGCGCCAGCGTCGGTAGCGGCCCGCCCGACTTCACTTCAAGCTCAGTCAGCTCCTCCACGCTCAGGTACGCCTCCACCTTCCCCGAGAGTTCCGCGATGATCGTCTCGGCCATGCGCTTGCCGATCTCGGGGAGCTGCGTCAGCGCCTTCACATCCCGCGTCGACACGGCCCTCGCCACCGCCGCCGGCTCGACCGCCAGCGCCCGCAGCGCCTTGCGGTTGCCGATCCCCTTCACCGTCGTGAACAGCTCAAAGAAGTCACGGTCTTTATCGGACGCAAAAGCCACCAGCCGCGGGATAAAGCTCGATCCCTGGTTCTGCCCCTCCAGGTACTGCAGCGTCAGTACCGTCACCTTCTGCCCCGTCCGACCCGCGAGCTTCCCCGCAAGGTACGTCGGCACAAGCACCTCATAGGCAAAGCCGCCGACCTCCGGCGCAATCACGCCGGTGTTCCCCTCGACGCTCTCCAGGATTCCGGTCAGGCGGGTGATCATCAGCCGCAGCGTAGCGATCGCCGAAGCCCCTCGCGATTCACGCTCTCTTCTCTCGTCCCGGACCCGCGTCGTGCCGATAACCCTCCCGTGACCGCGACCACCGCCAACACCGTCATCTCCACCCCCCGCCGCGCCCCCCGCATCGCCGACACCGATGCCGCGCTGTGGCAGGGCCCAATCGTGATCGGCACCCCCGCCTCCATCGCGGCGGTCGCCGCACAACTCGCCTCCGTCGAGGCCGGCCCCGTACCCGTCGGCTGCCTCCTCGTTGATCATCCGCCCCACGGCGTCCTGGACTCGAGCGAGATCGTCGGCCTCCCCATCCTCGGCGACCTCTCCGACCTCCGGCAGATCCACGCCGAGATCGGCCTCACCGTCGCCATCGTCAGCCTTCCCGCCTCCGCCGCCCCGGCCCACGCCCGCGTCCGGACCCTCCTCCGCGAGCTTTCCATCCCCGAGCGTTTCGTCCCGACGATCGACGATGTCCTCGCCGGGCCCGCCCCCGTCGTTCGCGGCCAGTCCCTCGCTTCCAGCGTCGACCTGGTCGAGCTCGTCGGACGAACCCCTTACGGCATCGACCGCCGCGCAGTCTCGAGGGTCATCGAGGGGCAGAAGGTCCTCATCACCGGCGCGGGCGGCTCCATCGGCAGCGAGCTCTGCCGTATCGCCGCCACCTTCCGCCCCAGCCAGCTCATCCTGATGGAGCGCAGCGAGAACGCCCTCTTCGAGATCGACCGCCAGATCGCCCGGCGCTTCCCGGGCCTCCCGCGCAAGGCCCTCCTCCACGACGTCGTCGACGAGGGCGCCACGCTGCGGCATCTTGTCGCGCTGCGCCCCGATGTCGTCTTCCACGCCGCGGCTCACAAGCACGTCCCCCTCATGGAGGACCACCCCTCCCACGCCGTCGTCAACAACCTCTTCGGCACCAAGAGCATCGCCGACGCCAGCCTCGCCGTCGGCGTCAAGCGCTTCGTCATGATCTCCTCGGACAAGGCCGTCAACCCCACGAGCGTCATGGGGGCGACCAAGCGCCTGGCCGAGATGTACGTGCAGGCGATGAACTCCAAGAGCGCCGGCGCACCTACCCCCACCAGCTTCACGATGGTCCGCTTCGGCAACGTCCTCGGCAGCGCGTGCAGCGTCCTCCCGATCTGGTCTCACCAGCTCGCCGAGGGCGGCCCCGTCACC
>CAZBXF010000259.1:1504-4040 GCA_964495635.1 uncultured Phycisphaeraceae bacterium | reverse complement strand
CGCTCCCTGCTGCGACGGACTTCCACGCCGATGCCGAGCCCTGGGTGAAGGTCACGGCAACCGAGGTCGTCCTTCCCGACATGCTGATTGAGGGGCTGGCAACCGCCGTGGCCCTCGCTCCCGAGAACGAGGCGGACTTTCCGCCCGTGCTGGACGGCGACTGACGCGGCGCGGTAGGCTCCCGCCATGGAGCATCCACACACGCCCGACTTGCCAGCGTCATCATCCGCCAAGTCCGATCTCTCCCGCCGCCTCTTCCTCGCGAGCACGCCGCTCGCCCTCGGTGCCGCGGCCGGTCTGGCCGCAGGCCACGCGCGGGCGCAGCCAAGCGCCACCAAGGCCCCTTCTCCCGCCGCTGGCGCGGCCGACGCCTTCGAGGGCGACACGCACCGGGGCATCGCCTCCGTCGCGTCCTTCAACGGCCTGCGCTGCACGGAGCGTGCGATGGCCCTTCTGGCCGAGGGGTACGACCCGGCGGACTGCGTCGTGCAGGGCGTCCGCATCGTTGAGGACGATCCGGAGGATGACTCCGTCGGCTACGGCGGCCTGCCCAACGAGGACGGCATCGTCGAGCTCGACGCCTGCGTCATGCACGGCCCGACGCACAAGACCGGCGCCGTCGCGAGCCTTCGCAACATCCGCAATCCCGCGATGGTCGCGCTGCACGTGCTCCGCCGCACGGACCATTGCCTGATCGTCGGCGAAGGGGCGCTGCGCTTCGCGAAGGCCCACGGCTTCCGCGAGGAGAACCTCCTGACTGAAAAGGCACGCCTTGAGTGGATGCGATGGAAGGAGAACCGCTCCAAGGATGATGACTGGCTCAACGACGATGAGAAGGATGCACCACTCGGCAAAACCTGGGACGAGATCCCTAAGCCGCTGGCCGATGCTGGCGATCAGGGACCGCAGCAGGCTCCCATCACGCTCCGCCGCACGCATGCCGGGCGGCCGTACACGATGGACGTGACGGGCACGGTGCACTGCTCGATCGTGACGGGCAAGGGCGACATCGCCTCCTGCACCTCGACATCAGGCCTCAACTGGAAGATCCCCGGGCGCGTGGGCGACTCACCCATCATCGGCGCGGGCAACTACTGCCACAACGACATCGGTGCCGCGGGGTGCACGGGGCGCGGCGAGGCAACGATCGTCAACCTCGCGGCGTTCACCATGGTCGATCTCATGTCACGCGGCATGACGCCGACGCAGGCCGCGCTCGAGACGGCCAAGCGCGTCGCGGACAATACGAAGGAGAAGCGGCTGCGTGATGCGAAGGGGCGCCCCAACTTCGACGTGAAGTTCTACGCCTTGCGGAAGGACGGCGCGTTCGGCGCGGCGTCGATCTGGGCTGGCGGCCAGTTCAGCGTGGCGACGAGCACCGGCGCGCGGGCTCTGCCCGCGGCGTCGCTCTACCCAGAACGACTCGGGCAGTGACCACACCAACCGCGCCAGACCAGACCGAGCGGTTCGCCCTCGCCGGCATCTTCATCAACGGCGGGCTCTCGCTCATCAAGCTCGTCGCGGGACTGCTGGGCAACTCCTATGCGCTGGTTGCGGACGCGGTGGAGAGTCTCGCCGACATCGTGGGCTCGGCCATCGTGTATGGCGGCATCCGACTCGGGCGACGCAACCCCGACGAGAGCACGCCCTACGGCTACGGCAAGGCAGAGCCGCTCGCGGCCCTCGCGGTTTCGCTCCTGCTTGTGGGCGCGGCAATCGCGATCGCGGTTGAGGCCGTGCGCGAGATCAGAACGCCGCACCACACGCCCGCGTGGTGGACGCTGCTGGTACTGGTCATCGTCATCATCGTGAAGGAAACGCTCTTCCGCATGCAGCGCCGGCGTGCGAACGCCGCGGGATCGACGGCCGCGCAGGCCGACGCGTGGCACCACCGCGCGGATGCCATCACCTCCATCGCCGCCTTCATCGGAATCTCAATCGCCCTGATCGGCCGCTACCGCACCGGCACCGACGCCTGGGCACCAGCGGACGACTGGGCCGCGCTCTTCGCTTCCGCCCTCATCCTCTTCAACGCGATCAAGCTCATGATCCCTCCGGTGCGCGAGCTCATGGACGTTCACGCGGCGGACGTCGGCGACGAAGCGATGTCGGCGGCACGCACCGTTGAAGGCGTGCTGCTCGTGCAGCGGTCCCGCGCCCGCAAGAGCGGCGTGCGCTACTGGATCGACATGCACGTCTGGGTCGCGCCGACGATGAGCGTGCGCGAGGCCCACACGCTCGCCCACCGTGTCAAGGACGCCGTTCGTGCTGCGAACCCACAAGTGGCGGACGTCCTGGTGCACGTCGAGCCCGCGGCCGAGCCGCGGCCCGGCACCGACTGAATACGATTCACGCATGTTCGAGCCAGCACCCGCCCAGCACGCCATCGTCCTCTTCGACGGCGACTGCGCGTTCTGCAATGCTTCGGTGCTGTGGATCATCCGACGCAACCCAAGCGACACCCTCCGCTTCGCACCGCTCGAATCGCCCGAAGGCAAGCGGGCGCTTGGCTCCGCACCCGTGGCCGACACCCGCA
>CAZBXF010000259.1:0-1404 GCA_964495635.1 uncultured Phycisphaeraceae bacterium | reverse complement strand
GAATCGCCCGAAGGCAAGCGGGCGCTTGGCTCCGCACCCGTGGCCGACACCCGCAACACGATGGTGCTGATCGACGCGGCGGGCGTGCACACACGCTCCACCGCCGCACTCCGCATCGCTTCGCACCTCACGCAGCCGTGGGTGTTGCTCGGGGCCTGTGGGCGCTTGATCCCGCGCCCGATCCGCGACGCTGTGTATCGGCTGATCGCCCGAAATCGCCATCGGATCTACGGAGCTGCGGTGTGTGAGATACCGACGCCGGAACTGCGGCGGAGGATGCTGGCGCAGCACGTTCCTTGACCTGCATGCGGCGCGGGCGTGGCTCGCACGGTGCAAGTGGTTGACACGTGAGCCAGTCCGCGGATCACGTAAGGCTCGCACGCATCGGGCACCACACCCACCCCCAAAAACGAAACCGGCCCCAGTCTTGCGACCGGGGCCGTTCCTGAAAGCGGGCGACGAGACTTGAACTCGCGACTTCTACCTTGGCAAGGTAGCGCTCTACCACTGAGCTACGCCCGCGTATGCACTTGTCGAAGACTGGACGTTACCGAAGGGTACGGCGGGAGCCGCCGCAGTCCATCGGCAGGGGGAAACATACGCCCCACTCACGGCAGTGTCAATCCAGCGGTAGGCCCGCGGCGGGCACGGCTGTGGCGAGCGTGCCGCCTGTGCCGGTGGGACGCTGGCCGGAATTGCCCACCTTGCCGGGACTTACGCTCGTTCCGCGGGCCTTGCCGACGGCGTCGATGACCATGGTGGGGGTGTAGTTGTCGTATCCGATGGGCTCAGAAATCCCAGGTCCAGAGATCGAGAGGTATGGGATCCCGACCCACATCAGCTCCTTGAGCTTGGCGTTGCCGGGCTGGTTATCGCCCGTGAGGTCGACCTTCATGGGGACGACGCCCGGGTCACGCATGAGGGTGACGACTTCCGTATCCCGGAAGACCGTGTTCTCCAGTGCGTGGCAGTTGAGGCACCAGGTGGCGGTGAACTTGAGCACGACGACCTTGCCGTCCTTCTGTGCCTGAGCGAATCGCTCGGGCGTGAAGGCGACCCAGGGCACGGGCCCCTTGTCCGTCAGGCGGAGTGTGATGAGGAGCATCGAGCCCGCGAGCATGACCGCCGCGGCGCTCCAGACGACCTTGGGCAGGATGCCGGCCTTGAGGACGATCAGGTTCCAGATGATCCACAGTGATGCCAGGGCGACGAAGACAAAGGCCGCCCACCAGTACCACGTGGTGGCGGGATCGATCGGCTCTCGGACGAAGGGATCAAGCCCCGTGCCGAGGAAGAAGGATGCGACGGCGAGCATGAGGAGGCCCAGGACCTGCTTCACGACCTCGCCACTGCGACCGGCGCGGGGCACGCGTGAGACGAGCTGCGGGAACGCCGCGAGGATGA
>CAZBXF010000258.1:0-4088 GCA_964495635.1 uncultured Phycisphaeraceae bacterium | reverse complement strand
CTGAGTGCAACGTCAAGATCAGCTCTTTGGAGGTGGGGAATCGGTTGGTGCCGTACACGAAGTGGCTGATTCACTCGGACGACCCCTCGGAGCGCGAGGGGCCGGTCCGGGCCGTGCTCTTCGTCGATGTTCCGCCAGCGTCGCCCGCGACGGGTACGCGCGACGCGAAGGTCGTCGCCTTCATGGTGCCGGGGCTTTTCGAGAAGGTCGACGGGCCCGCCGCGGGGCGTGAGATTGCGGTTTCGTATCCCGGTTCGTCCTTCTACGCGAGTCGCCTTGCGGAGGCGGGTAGAGTGCTGGAGTTCGAGCCCTACGGCAGCAGTAGCACTGTGCGCGTGGACCTTGAGTCAGGAACGACGACGCTTCTGGCGACCGGGACGCAGGGGCAGGTGCTGGTAGTCGAGCACCTCGGCTGGAGGATGGTGCGAGGGCGGTCGGTCGTGGGCCCGGACGGCGCGACGATCGCGGCCTTTGGTGGTGCGGGAATGATGTCGATGCCGAACACCGTCTCAAGAGACGGCCGCTTCGCCGCAGGCTTCGACCACGGGGTGGTCGGCGCAGGCTGGTGGAATCAGCTCGGAATCGGCCCCTGGAACAAAGGCGAGATCCTCATCTGGGACCTCTCCCAGGCACCAGGCTGGAAGCCGCAGTAACTGCGGAAGGCACCAGGCATCAGGCACGAGGGAAGAGCGAAGACAAACAACCCCAAGCCACGAGCTCACTCGATCGTTCGATCATGGCAACATTTGGCAATTTGACCCTTTGACCATTTAGCCATTTGGCCCCCGCCCCCTCCCCCTCACACCATCGCCCGCGCCTCGCTGATCCGCTTCACGCTCGCCCGCGATCCCGCAAACGGCACGCCCATCTCCTCGCAGATCATGCGGCTCGAGATCTGAGCGCTCAGGAAGATCGTCGGCAGCCCCGAGCCCGGATGCGTCCCGCCTCCAACGAGGTAGACGTTGTCAAACCCCTTGAGCTTGTTCTGCGGCCGCCAGTGCAGCATCTGCGTCAGGTTGTGAGCAAGGTTGAACGTCGCGCCGAAGTTGATGTTCGCACGCTCCCAGTCCGCGGGCGTCAGCTCGACCTCCGCACGGATGCGGCCGCGCAGGTCAACGCCCATCTTGTCCCTGATCTGATCCAGCGTGCGCTCACGCAGCACCGGCGCGTCCTTGGCCCAGTCGATCTTCCCCCCGCTCTCGCGGCAGTTGGGCGTCGGCACCAGGATGTACGCCGAGCTGTGACCCGCCGGCGCCAGCGTCTTATCGATGCGGCTGGGATTGCAGAGGTAGACCGAGCAGTCGTCCGTCAGACGCCCGTTGGTCGTGATGTCCTCGAGGTTCTGGCGATACGCCTCGCTCACATAGATCGTGTGGTGCGGCAGATCAATCTCGCCCTCCACACCCGCGTAGATCATGTACGTGCTGCACGAGTACCGCTTCGCATCCAGCGACGCATCCGAGTAGTCACCGATGCGCTCACGCGTCGCCGCGGGGATCAGGTTCTTCATCGCCCACGTCGCGTCCGCGTTCACCACCACGCGCCCATGCCGCACGGTCTTGCCGGCGAGAGGGCCAGTGCCACCCACACGCACCGCCGCGGCTCGCGTAGAGCCCGCCTCAAACTCAATCCCCTCCACCGGCGCGCCCGTCACGATCTCAACCCCAAGCTCCTCCGCCAGCCGCGCCATCGCGAGCATGAGCCCGTGGCAGCCACCGGTGGGGTGCCAGATCCCATACTCATACTCAATGAACGGCAGAATCGTGAAGAGGCTCGGGCACTCAAAGGGCGACATCCCGAGGTACTTGCTCTGGAACGACACGCTCAGCCGAACATGCGGATCCTTGAAGTAGCGGCTCAGAAGATCATGCACCGAAAGATGCGGGTTCAAAACCGGCCCAACCTTCAGCGTGTCCACCAGCGTGCCCGGCCGAAACAGATCCAGCGGCGAGCGCATCGGATTCCGCAGGATGCTCTCGCTGTGCCGCAGCTTGTAGCGGTTGTCATCGATGAACCGCTTGAACGCGCGCCCATCCTCGGCATTGATCTTCCCGATGCGCCGCGACATCTCCTCGATGTCCTGCGTCGCATCCACCGTGATCGTCCCACCCTCCGCCGCGGACCGCCCCAGGATCAGGCGATACATCGGATCCAGCCGCGTCAGCGTCGCATAGTCCTTCAAAGACTCGCCCGCGCTGGCGAAGATCTCCTCCAGCACATACGGCATCATGAAGAACGTCGGACCCTTGTCAAACGAGTACGTCCCCGCCGGACCCTGCGCACTCACGCGCGCCGTCCGCCCACCCACAATCGCCCCCGCCTCATAGACCCGCACGCGCACACCCGAAGCCGCCAGCAGCACCGCCGCCGCAAGCCCACCAGGCCCAGCGCCGATGATCGCGACATCCGCCTCGCGCGGCGAGCCACCCGCAGCAGAACGCGACGAAGAGGCGGACGAAGTACGGGCAGGCGAGAGTGTGGTCATGGATTTGCGAGAGCGTAGTCGCAAGCTTCGCATCCACCAAGCCCAGAGATTCAGGGGTCAAGACCGAGGCAAGTCCGGTGCCACCCGACTCCCCATTTGGCCCTTGAGCCATTTGACCCTTTGGCCATTTCCTCTTTGGCCCTTTGGCCATTTCCTCCCCCCCATACCATCCCCCGTGCTTCCCTCTAGCCCACTCCCCGGCAGCCCCCTCCCCTCGGGCCCGCTCCCCTCTAGCCCACTCCCCAGCGGCCTCTCCCCCTCCGACCCCGCCGCGGCCGCACCCGCCTCCACCGCCCCGATCCCCGCGTGGGCTCCGCTCAAGGACCGCCTCCTCTGGGTCAAGAACTTCCGCCGCCTCCTCGCCAGCCGCGAGAAGGAGCTCACCGCCCTCGCCGAGGCCGAGGTCGCCCGCCCGCGCTTCGAAGCCGTGATGAGCGACCTCCTCCCCCTCCTCGCGGCGTGCCGCTGGCTCGAAAAGCGCGCCCCCGCCCTCCTCGCCCCGCGCCGCATCCGCTCCACTCCCTGGTGGCTCTCCGGCACGCGCATCATCGAAGAGCGCGCCCCCCTCGGCACCGTCGCCATCATCGCAACCTGGAACTACCCCATCCAGCTCCTGGGCATCGAGATGGTCCAGGCCCTCGCCGCGGGCAACCGCGTCATCGTCAAGCCCAGCGAGAACGCCCCCAAGACGCAGCTCCGCCTCCTCGAGCTCGCCATCGAGGCCGGCCTCCCGCCCATGGGCGTGCTTGATTGGACCCAGCCCACGCGCGAGGCCGGCGCCGAGCTCCTCGCCGAGCACGCCTCGGGCCTGCGCCGCTTTGATCACGTCCTCTTCACCGGCTCGACGCCCGTCGGCCGCGAGATCGCGCAGGCCCTCGCCCCAACCCTCACGCCCTGCACCCTCGAACTCTCCGGTCGCGACTCGGCCTTCGTCCTCGAAGATGCCGACCCGGTGAAGGCCGCCCGCGCCATCTGGGCCGCCGTCACGATCAACCACGGCCAGACCTGCATGGGCCCACGCCGCGCCCTCGTCCATCAATCCGTCTACCCCGACTTCGTCTCCACCCTCCGCACCCTCGCGGCCAAGGCCCCCGTCCGCCGCCTCATCAACGACGCCGCGGCCGACACCTTCCAGAGGCTCGTCTCAACCGCCATCGCCGACGGTGGCCAGGACGCCGCAGGCCCGAACGCGCCCGCCCTGCGCGACGGCACCAGCGTCCGCGCCACCGCCATCATCGACTGCCCCATGGCCACGCCACTCGTCGAAGGCCGCCACTTCGCACCGGCCCTCGCCGTGCTGCCAGTGCCGACGCTCTCGTACGCCCTCAGCCTCCACCGCCGCTGCGACCAGCACCTCACCGCCTCCATCTTCACCAAGGACATCGCCAGCGCAAGGGCCCTCGCCCCCGAGCTCGGCGCCACCAACGTCACCATCAACGACGCCATCCTCCCAACCGCCCACCCCGCCGTCTCCATCGGCGGCCGAGGCGACTCCGGCTGGGGCCTGTCGCGAGGCGTCGAAGGCCTGCTCGCCATGACAAGGCCGGTCTACATCTCCACCGGCAAGCACGGCGTGGCGCGGGTGCTCGACACACCGGGCCCA
>CAZBXF010000257.1:0-4120 GCA_964495635.1 uncultured Phycisphaeraceae bacterium | reverse complement strand
CAGCCCCGCAAAGGACTCGACCTCACCCGCCCCTGCCCCCTCCGCTGCCAGCTTCTGCTCGATCGTGGTGCTGGTGGCGTTGGCGGCGTGAGCCGCCCGCGATGGCCCACCGGCCGCCTCATGCAAAGCGTGGCCAGGCTGGCCGCCGTGCGCGTCGGGCTGAGCGTGCGAAGATGCGGAGTGGTGGTGGGGGTCGTGGAGGGGGTGGGCAGTTGGTCCAGCCCGAGTCTGCGGCGCCTGCAGCGACGCGAGCAGATCCGCGATCGACTGCGGGCTCCCGCTCCCGCCCGGCACCTCGCCGCGGAACAGGTTGGTCGTCGTGCACGCGCCAACCTTCGCGATCCGTGCCGCGCTCGCAAGCTCGCGCCCCAGAAAGTTCGCGGCCGCACGCTGCAGCTTCCCCTCCGCCGCCGCCGCTCGCTCGTCGTCCGAGCCCATGATCGCAATCCCGATCGGAAGCGGCTCCTCGCGCGACTCCGTGGGCTGCTGCAGCGACTTGATCGTGCGGTACGACGCCACCACGGCCGGGTCATCCGCGCCCGTCAGCAGCGTCAGGTGCGTCACCGCCGGCGCCGCGATGAGCTCCGACTCGCTCGCCTCATCCACCCGCACTAGCCACGCCTCCGCCCGCGCCCGCGCGTCACGAATCGCCTCAGCGAGCCCCGCCGAACGCATCTCACCGATCCGGCTCGAGGCCGGGCTGCTGGCAGAGCGCGGCGTAAAGACGTCGATCGAGACCTGACCAGCCTGCACCCGCAGCAGCGCAACCACACGGTGGTCCCTGTCCGCGACATGCTTGGCGTACTGCGTCACCCACACCCCGCCCATCACGGGAAGATGCCCGACAAGCACACCCTCAATCGGCACAGGCCCCGCCCGCACCGCTGGGGCTGGCTGCTCGGTGCGCACCGCCGCCCCCGGCACCGGCTCAGCAGCCTCCGCCGCCCGCGCAAGCCGCAGGCTCGGCGCACCCGCAGTCGACACGGTCGCGCGATGGTCGGTCGTGCCCGTCGCGGACATCACGCCGTCTCCAAGAAAGAGGTCGGCAAGCGCATCAAAGTCAGAGCGGCCTTCATGGGTCATGTTCATCTCATCGCTGGTGGGTCTGCGGCGAGGAATCTGGAACGTGCGTGAGGCGGGGCTCGGTTCCTTCGTATCGCTGCTCCGTCAGGCCGTCCCCGGCCCGCTCCGAACCACGATCGTCGAGTTCGCCTCGCCGAACGGGTTCGGCTCGCAGGCGTCGTTGTGCGGATCGCTCGACCACACGCCATCCATCACCAGCCGGTACAGATACTTCCCCGGCGGAAGACGCAGGCAGAGCTCAAACACGCCAAGGTCCTCGTTCCGACGCATCGGATGCGTCGTCGCCGACCAGTCGTTGAACGTCCCCGCAATGCTCGCGCTCCGGGCGCCTTCAATCGGCTGGACGAACAGCACGCCCTGGTTCGTCTGGCGAACACCCAGCAGCCGCTTCGTCGAAGGGCTCACCGTCGTCGCCCGCGCCGTCTCCGTCGCGAGATACACCCCCGCCCGCGACGTCGCCGCCGCGCCCCCCGCCTCGGAAGCCAGCTCCGCCGATCCCTCGATCGTCGCCGTCGAGCCGGCAGGCGCTCCAGCGCCCGCGATCGCCCCCTGGCTCCGACCCAGCGCAAGCTTGCGCAGGAACTCCTGCGCACGCCGCGCAACATCCTCCGCCCGCGACACAGGCTTCAGCTCAGGATCAGTCGCAGTGCCCGCCGCCCCGCCACCCTTCGAGAGCGCGGCGACAACCTCCGGCGGAAGCTCGATCATCGAGCCCGGCGACTTCCGCGCCGGTGCCTCGGCCGCAGCAGCCTCATCGCGCCCCGCGCTCCCGCCGCCGGTCCCAGCCTCCCACCCGGACGACGAAATCTCAGCCTCGGCCCCCGCCCCTTCGCCCGCACTCTCGCCCGCCATCTCCGCGGGCATCTCGGTGTGCCCCGCGTCCAGACGCTCGACGATCCAGTGCCCCAGCCGCTTGTAGTCCTCAGCCCCCTCGCTCCCGGGCGCATAGTCGCCCACCGGCTGGCCGAACGAGGCCGCCTCGCGAAGCTTCGGATCGCGCCGCACCACCAGCGGCACCACCCGGCCCTTGAACCGCCGATGAAGCTCATCAAGAAGGTCCGTCGCCACCGCGTTCCCCGCATCGTGCATCGTCGCGAGCATCCAGATGCCCGGCGTCACGCCCAGCCGCTTCGAGAGCGTCCGGATCGTGCTGGCCTGACGCGTCGCGCCCTGCAGCGAGAAGTACCCCGTCTCCACAGGGATCACCACCAGGTCCGCCGCGACCAGCGCGTTGTACGTGAGCAGGCCGATCGAGGGTGAGCAGTCAATGACCGCCACGTCGTACTGCCGCCGCATCGGATCCAGAGCCTTCTTCAGCCGCTGCTCCCGGTCCGGCGCGTCCGCAAGCCCGCCCTTCGCCGCCTCCAGCCCCGCCAGCCTCATGCGGCTCGGAATCAGATCAAGGTTCCGCACAGGTCGCCACAGCAGCCGCGAAGCATCGATCGGCCGGCTCGACCCAGCGTTCAGCAGCGCATCACTCACATCAAGCTCGATGCGGTTCTCCGGGACTCCAAGCCCCAGCGCGCAGTGCGATTGCGGATCCATGTCGATCAGCAGCACACGCCGCCCCATCCGCGCCATGACCGCGGACAGATTGATCGCGGTAGTTGTCTTACCGCAGCCCCCCTTCTGATTCAGGATGGCGATCGTGCGCATGGACGGATGCTCCAGGAATTCGGAGAGCGAACCGCAGAAATCGCCAGGCGCGGACACAACCGACGACGCTGACCTATCGGACTCACGTTCCGAGCGTCTTGAAAACCCGCAAATATCAAGATTTCCCAATCCCTGTAAGCGACAGCATCTAGGGTTGAACACCCATGCCCAGCCCGCCGCCGCCCCGGATCTCCCGGGCCCGGCTACCGCCCGTCGGGCTGCGGTTGCGCTCGCTTCGCAGGCTCGTCCAGATGCCCGAAGCGCTCCTCGCCGCTCGGCTTGAGTGCGTTCCACCCCGCAATGACGGCCGCCGCCGGCGGATCCACCACGACCCTCGCCCGGCACCCTTCGGTCGGCAGGATCAGCCGCAGCTTCCCCGCCCGCACTTTCTTGTCGTGCCCCATGAGCTCCATCATCGTCGCCGCCTCGGGCAGCCCGCTCAGACAGAAAGGAAGCCCGGCCCGCTCCAGCAATCGCGCAACGCGCGGCGGCAGCGACGCCTCGCACGTACCAATCTCCCGCCCCGTGACGCACGCCGCAACCAGCCCGAGCGCCACCGCCTCGCCGTGCTGCAGCGGTGCACTCTCGCGGCGTCCATCCGGCGACAGCGTCCCGACCGCTTCGAGCGCATGCCCGAACGTGTGCCCAAGGTTCAGCAGCGCCCCCCCACCCCCATCGTTCTCGATGTCCTCACGCTCATCACCCGCCACGATCGCCGCCTTGATCGCAACGTTGCGCGCCAGCAGCTCGCCGAGCGCCCCGGCTTCGAGCCTCAGGATCCCCTCCAGATGCGACTCGGTCCACTCCAGCAGGCCCGCGTCCTCCGCCTCGGCCCCGATCATCGCGTGCTTGATGCACTCAGCCAGACCCGACCGCAGGTGACGCACCGGCAACGTCCCCAGCACCGACGGATCCACCACCACAAGGTGCGGCTGGTGGAACGCGCCGACGAGGTTCTTCCGGAGCCCCTTCTCGCCCGCTGCCGCGCCCGCCCCGCCGGACATCAGCAGATTGATCCCCGTCTTCCCGCCAACCGCGGCGTCCACCATCGAAAGAAGCGTGGTGGGGCACTGCACAACCGGCACGCCGCGCCTGTAGATCGCCGCCGCAAACCCAGCCACATCGCCCACGATGCCGCCGCCAAGCGCGATGACCGGATCAAGCCGGTCCAGCCGCGCCGCCGCGAGCCCATCGAGAATCGTCGACAGCGTCCCGAGGCTCTTGAGCTGCTCGGTCGCATGAACCTTGATAAGCGTCGACGAAAAGCCCGCCCCTTGGAGCGACTCCCGAGCGCACGCGATCGTCCTCTCGGGAATGTTGTCGTCGCACACCAGCGCCGCACGCACAGGCTTCGGCCCCAGCGCGCCGCGCGTCAGACCCC
>CAZBXF010000256.1:0-4133 GCA_964495635.1 uncultured Phycisphaeraceae bacterium | reverse complement strand
TCCTGGTTCCCGAGGGACGACCGTGGTTCATGTCGCCGGGCCACGCCGCTCGAGTCCAGCCGACGACCGTTGACCTGGTCGGTGAGATGGACGCCAGTTGCCACTTCACCGATCTCCCGGTGTCGATCTCGCTGTCGAAGCGTTGACGCTTCGTGACGGAACGCACGCCGCGCACCGGGCCTCGGCAGATCGCTGCGGCACGGCTGAGATCGGTAGAGCGCCCCCAAGTCTTGCGACCGGGAGAACGTGTTTGGCGATACGGGGCGAGGGTTGGTGTGTCGAGGTAGACTCTCGGAGTACCCGACACGGCCGAATATGCCGGCAATCCGGCACGCGGCGACCCGCAACGCCTGCAAGCGGTTTCGTATCGCACGAGCCACCGAGCGTCGACCGACATTGCAGCGATGCACGCTGTAAGAATCTCCCGATCTCGCGACAGGCACGGCTCGTCCGCGCATCTTGGAGTGCCGCGACACAGTCAAGGAGCAGTCATGCGACATCGGCTCAGCGTCGGGTTCATCATGGTGTGCGCTCCGCTGGTGGGCTTGCTCGGATGTCAGACGGCTCAGACGTCATCGACCCCGTCCGCTGATCTCAAGCTCACGCCCCTCCCTACCGACGCCGGTGTGCCTGTCAGACAGTGGTACATGAACACTGCGGACGAGGTGGTGCATTACGTCGCCGAGTACGGCACAGAGGCCTCCCCCGGGAACGTGGTTGTCGTGCTCCACGGCGGCTGGGGCGCCGAGCACAGCTACCTGCTCCCTGCCATCCGCCCGCTCGCAAACGAGTACAAGTTCGTGCTTTACGACCAGCGCGGTTCGCTCCGGTCGCCCGTTCGCCCGCCGGCCAAGATCACCTACGCCGCGCTCGTCGAAGATCTCGAGCAGCTCCGCCAACGCCTCGGACTTGAGAAGATCACACTGATGGCCCACTCGATGGGCAACCATCTCGCCTACGGCTACCTCCGCGCCCATCCTCAGCGGGTCGCCGGCCTGATCCTCGTCGGGCCCACCGTGCCCGCACCGTTTGGGGAGCAGCGCCCCGCGTTCCTCTCCGACGTCTGGCCCGATTTCTCCGATGCCGACGCGGCGGCCATCGCCGCACGCCAGACCGAGTACGACAACAGCGTGTTCGCACGGACCCTCCGAATCGCCGCCGATGAGGGCCTCATCCCCTTCGAGGCTGGCTCCGCCACGCCCGACACCGTCAAGAGTTTCGGCCTCCGCGACATCATCAAGACCGATCAGCAGAAGACCGACTGGTGGCGCATCCAGTTCACCTGCATCAACACCTACAGCGGCCGCAACTGGCGCGAGATGCTCGGCGGGCAGGTCTTCTACAACGGAGAGGCCGGTCAGGCGGTGATCGAAGATCCCGAGTACCAGGCCGCCACGCGCGACTTCTGGAGCGCCTTGAAGTCATTCGCCGGGCCGATTCGTGTGATCATCGGTACGCACGACTACGTGGACCTTGGTCCCACCATGTGGCCCCGGCTCGTTGCGCACCTCCCTACCGCGAAGCTCGACGCCATTCCCGACTCGGGGCATTCGATCTGGATGGACGAGCCGGAGCTCTTCCGCCGATCGCTCCGAGCCGCCCTGCGGGCGACAACGGCCCAAAGTGCGGAGCTGCGGCCGCGCTGAATCGGGACCACCCCGAACTCGTGGATGGAACACAAACTTCGCCGCTCAGCGTGCGCGGAGAGTGAGGACCAGTCCGAAGCGATGCTCGTGCTGATGCCGAATGTATCACTCGCCCACGTCCGGTGCCGGGCGCTGAAGCAGGGCAGGCGTCGGTTCGATCGTCAGCCCGGCGCATACCACTTCCGGTATACTCCGCGGCCCTCCCGGTCTGCCGTCTTCGGAGCGTCTGACAACGCTCGAGACGTCCGGCGCGGGTCAGAACACGGAGCCGACCATGAAGCTCGTTCCTCTCGCGGCCGCCCTCTTCTCTGTAGCGTTCATTGCGGCCTGCGCCCACAAACCCACGCCGTCCGCAAGCCAGGCCGCGGCCTCCGCCGAACCCACGGTCATCGCCGACGGCGCAAACGCCAAATCCGTCCGTGTTGACGGCACCCACAAGACCCGCTTCATCGAAGTGTTCCTCGCTCACCGCGATCCGAAGACTGGCAGCCTGGTCGCCGAGTGCTACAACTCCATGTTCACCGCCGCCGGCATCCCCGCTTCCCGCGACACCGCTCCTCAGGACAAAGTCGAAGGCCTTGATTTCGACCGCATGAAGCGAGAGTTCAACGTCCTCGGTGCGTCGCTCAATGGCCCCAAGCTCTGGCTCCCCAACTGGACCGAGATCGAGTCCGGCGTCGAGAGAGACTTCGGCGGCATCAAGGCGGCCTGGGTCGCCCGCCTCAACATGGGCCAGACCACCGGAGGCGTCTCCGAAAGCACGCCCTACATGCCCAAGACCATCGCCCGCAAGAGCGGCCTCGGCTGGAACAAGGGCACCACCGTCCTGCTGCTCGACGACCCCAACGGCACCACCTGGATCATGAAGGGTTTCCAGATCGGACTCAAGCCCCAGCGAAGCTACGACGAGTTCCTCGCCGCCGGGCAGAGCCAGTTCAAGCAACTCCCGCCGGGCTGGAAGGTCCGCGTCAAGACACTCGACCGAGACCTCATCGAGCGCCCCGAAGGCGGCGTCGCCACCATCATGCCCGATGAGTTCTTCAATGTCTACGACAAAACCGGCCCCGGCATGAGCAACTACGTGCCCTGATCCCGGCACTCTACCGACCCGCCTCCTAGCCGCACCGCGTTCGATCACGTTCCCCACGCCGAAACGACCCGGGCCGATCGGTGCTGATCGGGATCAACGTGCCATCACCCTCCTCCCCTCTCAGGACAACGGCAGGGTGGCAACCCGGGTCCGATCGGAGCAATCGTGATCTGACCGAAGACCCGAATCCGACGACCCATGGGTCGGGCGTCCACACCCACGGCGTCCGCTTTACCCCGGCAAACCGACTTGGCCCACCGCCATGACTTCCGCATCGCCGCAGAAACTGCTGCCCGTGTACCTCGCGGTGCTGACCTCGATCATCGCTGGGTGCTCCGTTTGTCCCGGCCCCACAAGCCCTTCAGCCCCGCCTCCTGCCGACCGCCACCAACCCCCGAAGCGACCGACGACCATGAACCCGGTGAACTACTTCGAGATTCCTGTTGCAGATATGGCCCGTGCCATGCGGTTCTACGAGCGTGTCCTGCTCGTGGACTTTGAGTTGACGGAGATCGATGGCCATCCCATGGCCCTGTTCCCGTATCACAAGGATGCCCCCGGCATCACCGGCGCGCTCGCCCATGGCGATAGCTATCGCCCGGGTCGGCAGGGCGTCCGGATCTACTTCACTGTCGCCGACATCGACGCGACGCTCCGTCGTGCCCTTGAAGCGGGCGGGCAGATCCTGTACCCCAAAACCTCCATCGGCGAGCACGGGTGGGTCGCAGAGCTTGAAGACAGCGAGGGAAACTGCATCGCGATCCGGTCGGTTGAGCCGTAACGCCCCGACCCTCAGAAGTCGAAAACCCTCGAGTCCTGCGACTCGGGGGTTCGTCGTTAAGTAAAGTGAAAGACGAGCGAAGATGTGACGACGTGCTTGGGGCGCCGCAGAGAGCGTCGCTGCGGGTGCACTTCTTCGGTGGGTTCACGTTGCCGGCTGTTGAGCTCGGCGTGGTGGCCTGTTCGCGACAATGCGGCCAGTTCGGGCGTGGTCTCAGCCACCCGACGTCAGCGCTGGTTCTGCCGGAATCATCAGGCCCTCGTTCGCCGAGGGGCTCGGGGCCGGTCTCTCCGGTTTTCGTTGCTCGGTCGGGGTTGGGTACACTCAACTCAACGAGTCCGACCCGATGGATCCAGCACCGCAGAGATGGGCACCAACGAACCGTGCATCACATCGCCGCCATCAGACTGGATTCAGCACCAATCGCCGCGATGCAGCGTTTCTACACGCGAACGTTGGGGCTGCCTCCGTGCAGTTCGAATCCGAACGGCTTCGCGGTGCAGGTCGGCGCCACGACGCTCGCGTTTCGTTCCGCTCCGGGAACTGCGGCAGCGCCGGTTGGCAGCCCGAGCTATCACTTCGCATTCAACATCCCGAGCGATCAGATGGAGTCGGC
>CAZBXF010000255.1:0-4156 GCA_964495635.1 uncultured Phycisphaeraceae bacterium | reverse complement strand
GGGGGCCTAAATGGGCCGGTGCGTGGGGGCGTTACCCCCCGCGGTGGGGGTGGTTGTTTTGGGGGTGGGGGGGGGGGGGTGGGTGGGGTGGTGGGGCCCCCCTCCGCTTGCGCGGAGGGCTCTTTGGGCTTGGGGGTCGTTTGGGTGTGGCCTATTGTTGGCCCTTGCGGATTGGGTGGTAGAGACGACCTGGATCAAGGAGTTTGACGATGGAAACGACGCTCATCATTCTGAAGCCCGATGCTGTTCAGCGGGGGCTCATGGGGAAGATCATCTCGCGGTTTGAGGACAAGGGCCTTCAGGTCGTCGGGGCGAAGATGATGCAGATCAGCCAGCAGCTGGCGGCGACGCACTATGAGGCTCACAAGGAGCGTCCGTTCTATGCCGGGCTGGTGAAGTTCATGACTTCGAGCCCTGTGCTGGTGCTGGCGCTGCGTGGGAATGGGGCGATCACGATTGCGCGGAACATGATGGGTGCGACGTTCGGCTCCAAGGCTGCGCCGGGGACGATCCGCGGCGACTTTGGCGTCTCGAACTCGTTCAACCTGATCCATGGGAGCGACAGCCCGGAGGCGGCGGAGCGTGAGCTGAAGCTCTTCTTCGCGGCTGGCGAGGTGCTGAGCTGGCCGCGCAACGGCGATGCGTGGATCTATGACATGGCCGGCGGCAAGCCCGAGTAAGGCGGGGCCCGACCTGACTTGGGTGGCCCGGCGGTCCCCGCCGGTCTTGGCTCGCATGAGCACCCAGCTCGCCGGGCTGGTTTCTGCTGCCTTGATGGCATCCTGATCCAGAGACGCTCGCGCCGTCTTGGGTGAGCACTCTGAATCGGAGTTTGATTGGGTTGGGCTGGCTTTGAAGACCGACGGGGACCGTCGGGCCACCCAAGAGCAACGGGCCAATGATGGTGCATGAGCACCACATCGAGCTCCGGCGCGCACGCACCGACGCGTGCAGAGGGTGAGCCAGGCATGATCGAGACGAAGCCGTTGGACGCCGCGCCGGGTGGTGGGGCGATGCTGCGGATGAAGCGCGGGTGCGAGTGGGGGGCTGTGGCGGCGTCGCTGCGCGCTGCGGCGCCGGAGGCGTTCGCTGCGGATGGGGCGCTTCTGAACCTGACGGGGGGCTCGCCGGCGGGGAGCTGGGGGCGGCCTGGCACGCCGCAGGCGATTGCTTCGCCGGTGGATGGGACGGCGCTTGGGACGCTGCCGATGCTGGATGCGGCGGCGGCGATGGAGGCTGTGCACGCGGCGGCGCATGAGGCGCCGGTGTGGTCGCGGACGCCGCTGGCGGAGCGTGTGGCGCGGGTGCGTGCGACGCTGGATGGGATGCGTGCGCATCGCGAGGCGCTGATCAAGAGCCTGATGTGGGAGATTGGCAAGCCGTATGCGCTGGCGGCGTCGGACGTCGATCGCTGCATCGAGGGTGTGGCGTGGTACGCGGAGAACATCGAGCCGATGGTGCGGGGGCGCACGCCGCTGGGGCTGGTGAGCAACATCGCGTCGTGGAACTATCCGCTGAGCGTGCTGGTGCATGCGGTGCTGGTGCAGGCGATGGCGGGCAACAGCGTGATCGCGAAGACGCCGACGGACGGGGGCGGGCTTGCGATCGGGGTGTGTGCGGCGATTGCGCGGCGGAGCGGGGTGCCGATCTCGCTCGTGAGCGGGCCGGGCGGGCCGCTGTCGAAGGCGCTGATCCGGCATGAGCTGATCGACTGCGTGAGCTTTGTTGGCGGGCGAGCGACGGGGCGGGACATCGCGCTGAATCTGGTGGATACGAGCAAGCGCTTCATGCTGGAGATGGAGGGCGTGAACGCGTGGGGGGTGTGGGACTTCTCGCAGTGGGACCTGCTGGCGGGGCTGCTGCGGAAGGGGTATGAGTACGCGAAGCAGCGGTGCACGGCGTATCCGAGGTTTGTGGTGCAGCGGAGGCTGCTGCCGCGGTTCATGGATACGTACCTGGGCGTGGTGAAGGGTCTGCGGTTCGGGAATCCGTTTGCGGTGGCGCGGGATGAGGATGCGCTGCCGGTGCTGGAGTTCGGGCCGCTGATCAACGCGAAGAAGGTGAAGGAGCTGAGGGGGATGTGGGACGAGGCGCTGGTGGGCGGCGCGATGCCGATCTATGAGGGGGCGGTGGCGTCGGGGCGGTTCATCGCGGGTCAGGACACGAGCGCGTACATGGCGCCGGCGTGCCTGCTTGGGCTGCCTCGGAGCAGCAGGCTGTATCACGGAGAGCCGTTCGGGCCGCTGGACTCGATCATCGTGGTGGACAGCGTGGAGCAGATGGTGGCGGAGATGAATGTCAGCAACGGGAACCTGGTGGCGTCGGTGGCGACGGACGACGCGGCGCTGGCGGAGCGGCTGAAGGGTGAGCTGCGCGCGTTCAAGGTCGGGCACAACGCGGTGCGGTCGAGGGGCGATCGTCAGGAGCCGTTTGGCGGGATGGGGCAGAGCTGGAAGGGGTGCTTCGTGGGCGGGAAGCACCTTGTGCACGCGGTGACGCGCGGCGAGGGGGATGATCGGCTGGCGGGGAACTTCAGGGAGGTGTTCCGGATGCCGCCGGAGGCGTGAGGGCGGGCGGGGGAGGGACTGGGGCTCGGGGAGTGGGCACTGTTGGGAGTCAGACTCAGGCCAGTTGCTGGTGAGTTGGGGGGCACGACGCAGTGTTTCTGCTCATCGTGATCATCGTGACCTGCTTTGGCATCTCACAGATCCTGCGCGCGGTGATCGTGCCGAAGGGGCCGTTTCCAAGGTGCAAACGCTGCCGATATGACGTTGGAAGCCTGCAACTGCCGGCGAAGTGCCCGGAGTGCGGGACGGAGCTTGTGCCGGCGACGGTGCTGACGGCGCGGGAGGCAGCGGCGCGGATCCCGAGTGCTGACGGAGTGGGCCTCTGTGTGCTGGCGATTGCGTTGTTGTGGATCGCACTCGGCGTTGTCTTCTTTGACTCAAGCTGGCCTTGGTACTCCGGGAGATCGTCGCGCACGGACGAGTATCAGGCGATGCGGAACCTCGCGAAGAAAGGCGATGGCATCAGCGCGGCGGGTGGGGTGTGGCCAGATCGGAGCGTTTTTGTCAGCTACGACTTCAACTACATCGATGGAGAGCCGGCGTACCGGGGCTCGGTGACCATCACCGTCGGGGCTGTGGGGGGAGCGTCAGCGTCTGTCTCGCTCGATCCGAGCGGTTCGGTGGTGTCGGCCGACAATGCGGCGGGAATCGCCAAAGGGTCTTCGCTTCAGGTGGAGACCACGCGCGCGCTCTATCGAGCTGCTGGCTTCGATGTTGATTCTGAGCCGCTGCTTGCGGCGGAAGCGGATCTGCTCAATGAAGAAGTGGTTGCTCTGCTGAGCGATCCGAGCGGTCGTGGTGGTCGCACCAGGGGGGAATTGTGGCGGCTGGCGGGGCGAATCAGGTGTGGCTCACACTCAAGAGCTCCTCCGGTTCGAGCGGGCCCCGCCTCGCGGTGCTGCCGGTCGGTGGCGTTCGTGTCCCGGTGGGACTCATTCTCCTTGGGGCCAGTGTGATCGCGGTGCCGTTCTGTCTGCGAGCCGCGCTTCGTCAACGCACCCGCGTGGTCGAGCACATGGCCAAGGTCTTTGGCGTGCACCCGGTCTGAGGGTGGATCTCGCAAGCAGGAGAGCCCGCGCAGCGGGCTCAGCGCGCCGGCGATCGGGGGCGGCAACCGGCCCCATGGGTACCATCGCTTGTGAAGATGTTCCGCCTCAGCGTGAGTGATGATCGCGGCCGCTCGGTGGAGTGGCGAGATCCGAGGCATCATGCGTCTGAGTTAGGCGTGAAGGAACGCACGTACGTGAGCGGGCGAGTGTTCGGCATCCCGGTCTGGGTCGCGTACGTTGCTGTTGCGGTCTCGTGCCTGTACCAGTTGATCCTGATGATGCAATTGTCGGGGTCTGCGATCATCATGCGGCTGGGTTTCTCGCTCGTCTTTGCCGCGGCGGCTTGGTGGCTCATTCTGCCGCACGTTCGCCGCCGGCTCTGGATCCGAAACTGGAAGCGGCGATTCATGGAGCTGGGGCGATGTCCGACGTGCCAGTACTCGATCGCATCACTGGAGCCCGAGTCCGATGGGTGCACGGTGTGCCCCGAGTGTGGCGGTGCGTGGCGGCTGGGTGGCTCGGGCCGTTCATGAGCGCGAG
>CAZBXF010000254.1:0-4201 GCA_964495635.1 uncultured Phycisphaeraceae bacterium | reverse complement strand
AGGATCTGCGCATCCGTCAGGTCCGCGTTCTCATCGCCGTTGAGGTCGCCATCAAGCCAGTTTGGCTGGGCCGTGAGCAGCCCAACAAAGACCTGCGCCATCTGCTGGGCGTCGGTCAGGTCGACGTTCTCGTCCTGGTTGAAGTCATACTCGCACGAGGGGCCGCTGCCCGTGAAGATGCCCGCGGCAGAGGGCCCACCCAGCGCAACGAGCTCCGCGTCGCTGAGCGCGCGGTCAACGAAGAAGAAGCTGTTGACGTAGGCGTCGCTCGTGCGCCCCTCGACGTCGCTGAAGACGAAGAAGTAAGCCTCTTCATCGACCGGAGTCGGATCGCCGTCGGTCGTGGAGTAGAGGGCATACTTGATATCGGTCGTGTCAGGGATCGGGCCGCTGTAGACCTGCACGCCATCGACGTAGACCTTGCCGTTGCTGTTGCACCGGGCCGTGTCGTTGACGAACACGATGCGGTGCCACGTGTCGAGCTGGAAGGCGTTCGGCGCGGTGCGCTGCTCGGCCTGGCTGCCGTCACCCTGGAAGGAGAAGGAGAAGTCGGAGAAGTTCGCCCAGAACTCGCCGCCGTTGCTGTTCGTGTTGTTCGTCTCGATGAAGGGGAAGCGGACGGGCGGCACGGCCTGGTTCGAGGGGAAGAGAATGTCGAACGCGATGGTGTACTGGTTGATGTAGTCGCCGCCGCCGTTGCCCGGCGCAACGCTGTTGACGCGGAAGCCCTCGCCCGTGAACAGGGCGGGGAACTTCATCACGCCCGCGACCTCGCCGTTGATGGCGGGGATGCCGAAGGACTCGGTGGTGCCGAACTGCGTGATGGACTCCGTGCCGCCGGGCGTCACGCCGTCCCAGAACTCAAGCGTCCCCAGGCCGAAGCTGGAATCAATGAACGGCGAGGCCGACGGAGCGCTGTTGAAGTCCCACTGCGCCGCAAAGATGCCGGACGTCGGGTCGTTCTCGAAGATGATGAGGTTCGCGGCACCGCTGCCCGTCCGCGCCAGGTTGTCCGTGACGTTGAGCGTCAGCGCATACGTCGCCGGCGCCAGCGCGGGGATCGTGAACTGGCCGCCGAAGATCCCGTCGTTGGCCGTCACGTCGCCGTTCGTGCCCGCATCGTTGAGCGCGATGGTCGAAAGGCCGATGGACGAGAGGTCCGCCGAAACCGTGTAGCTCGTGGACGCGGGGTTGAGGCCGCTCACGGGCGTCGCCGTGATCACCGCCGTCGCGCCGGCGGGGCTGCACGGCGAGACCGTGCCCGAGATGCTCGGCGGAACGGGTCCCGCCGGCGGCTCGATCCCGTCCGCGTCGGGCCCGCCCTTGGCCGCGATCTCACCCGCCGTCCAGACCCGATCCTCGAAGAGGAAGCTGCTGACATACGCGGTCGTCAGGTCGCCGTCGTTGTCGCCGAACATGATGAACCAGTCGATCGGCGACTGGTTGGTCGTGTACAGAGCCCAGCGCCCGTCAACCCCGCCCGCCCCGTTGGTCCCGACCTGCACGCCGTCGATGTACTTCGTGATCGTGCTCGTGCTCGTGTCCACCGTGACCGCCACGCGGTGCCACGTGTTGGCAAGAATCGTGCCCGAGTAGACGCCCGAGATGCCGATGCCGCCGTCCGGACGCACGAAGAAGTCGCCGTCGTTCGCGTTGGTCTCGTTCGTGTTGAAGAAGCTGTGCCATGTGACGGTCGGGAACAGCACGTCCCAGATCATCGTGTAGCGGTTGCCATACTCGCCGCCGCCATTCCCCGCCGTCCCGTGCCGCACGTCGAAGCCGCCGCCCGAGCCCGACACCGGGTCAGACTGCAGCACGCCCGAGTCGGCCCCGCCGATGAGCGGCAGCCCAAAGCTGCTCGCCGTCCCGACCGCAAAGGTCTGCAGCGGACGCTGGGTCATCTCGCCCGGCCCCGCGCTGGCCGTCAGGTCACCATTGAACTGCCAGATGCTCGCCTGAGCATTCGCCAGCCCCGCGCAGGCAGCCAAAGCCGCCGCGCCCGACATCACACGCATGAACGTCTTCATTCTTTGATCTCCAGTCTCTCGGACCCAGGAATCAGGCCAGGCTCCAGGAAGAGCCCTTCACTCCACGACTCGATCGCACCAGTGCCCACCCCACACAGCGGCGAACACACAAACGCGCACATCCAGACAACTCCAGACACGACCGCCAGTCCCGCGCCCGGCCCGGGTGCGATCGCCGACGAGCCCCCTGTTGTCACCTCGGCCGATCCTGGCCAGCCTTCCCCGCTCCTCACTCGGGCGTGCAGACCACCATGCCACGCCCGTCCCCGCACCGCCACGACTTCCACTCGTCCACGATCTTCATGCCTTCCTTGGTGTTCATCGCGTGCCAGGCGGCCTCCCCCTCGCGCCGCACCATCGTGTGCTTCGCGACAAAGTCCCCCTCGCGCTCAACACCCTTCCCCTCGTAGACATCGCCCCTCGCCCGCGCACTCCGGATGTCCTCGAACAGCTGCTTCAGCGCCGGCGCGTACGTCTCGTAGTACGCCACCTTCCGCTTGCTCTCATCCTCGCACTCGCCGCGGCACGCGACCACGATCGCACGCACGCCGTCGTTCTCCGCACCACCCACCCCCACCAGCGGCGGCACGCTCTCGCGCGCAGCCAGATACAGCCGCTGCTCGCTCTCGTCGAAGTAGTACGCCTGCATCCCCTCCTCGCCCGTCACGCTCGCCTTGCGGAGCTGACGATTGGCAAGCGCACCCACCACCACAAGCCCCACCACCAGCAGCGCGATCTTCACGACAAGTTTGGCTTGCTCGCTCACGGCCGCGGCTCGCTCCCGGGGTGCGCATCAAACTCCACCGACCACCAGCACTCATCCCGGTCGCACCGCAGGTCGTTCCCGTCCCACAGCGCCACGTGCCCGTCCGCGAACGCGTAGTTCGCCTTGCGGTCGTGCCGCCGCGCGCCAAAGTCGTTCTGCTGCACGCGATTGAACCCCGGATCGGACTGCTCCCCGATCACACGCTCGATCCACCAGCAGTCCTCCGGCCACAGGTCCGGCGTCGAGCTGTGCCCATCGCCGAACCAGATCAGCTTGCTCGGCAGCACCACCTGCGAAACCTTGGCCATCCCCTCCGGATAGCCACTCTCCCGCGGCCGTCCGAACGGCATCGTCGCCACCGAGCCCCAGTAGTGCGCCCCGCTCGCGCCGATGCCGCTGCCGTTGTACAGCTCCAGCGGATGCACAAAGCCGAACAGCTTGCTGTAGAAGTCGTTCGGCCTCAGTCGCAGCCGCGCAAAGGCCATGTCCGTATCAGAAAGCCCGTCCGCATACCGGTACAGCTTCTCGCTCGGGCAGTCAAAGGCCGGCGCGCTCCGCGACGCGTACTCGAACAGATGCACCCGCCACGTCGTCTCGAGGTTGTTGCCATACTCCGGCGAGTTGGCCCGATCCTGCATCGGGTTCATGTAATCACGCCACTCGCCCGCGTACGTCGTCGCCGCGATCGCAAGCTGACGCTGGTTCGAAGCGCACACCGTGCTGCGAGAAGTCTCGCGCGCCTTCCCAAGGCTCGGCAGCAGCAGCGAGATCAGCACCGCGATGATCGCAATCACCACCAGAAGCTCAATGAGCGTGAACCCGCCGGCCCTCGGGCCAGCCGCTGAACCAGCAACGATCCCGCACTCGCGCTTCTGATTCCTGTCCATGCGGACAGTCTAAACCGCCGCGGCAGAAAGAGCGTTGTGCGCGTGTGAAGGATGTGCGAAGTCTCACACGCCACTCCCGAACCAACCACGCCACGCACCATCATCCACCATCCACCATCCACAAAACCACGAGACAGCACGATCGCAAGCATCAGTCGCCATTGGACTTGTGCCCACGGACAAAGGTACATCACCTGACAAGGTGGATGTCATCATCGATCAATCGCGACGTGGCTCAGGTGTTGTAAAGAAATCTTCATACATCCATCCTGCGTCGCTCCGCCGCAACCATCGGTCGGATCCCCCTCAACGCGCGCCGCGTCATCACGCGCAAAAACAAAGCCGCCCGCGGATGCGGGCGGCTTCGCTGAGTCTCTTCAGCTGGTCACAGCCACGATCGCCCTCGGCCGGGGTCCCGTGGCCCAGCCCTTACAGATTGCACTGGCCGCTGACGACGAACGCCGCGAGGATCTGCGCATCCGTCAGGTCCGCGTTCTCATCGCCGTTGAGATCGCCATCCA
>CAZBXF010000253.1:0-4203 GCA_964495635.1 uncultured Phycisphaeraceae bacterium | reverse complement strand
GAACGGGCGGGCTGGTGGCATCGAAGTACCAAAGCGGGCTGCGATGGCACGGCCACACCACTACTTCACTGCCCCTGCCGGAGTTTCCGTCGCCCTCACCTCTCCTCACACCTCAAATACTCGGCCATCGCCTCATCCTCTGTTCGGCAGAGCATCGCCCAGCTGATCATCTCAATCTGCTCGGGAGATGAGATGGCGAGATCACGAACGACATCCCCGTCAAGTGACCGGAGCACGAAGACGTAGAGTGGCCACTCCGAAGGCGGTTCAAGGACGGCTCCTCTGTGGCGTGGGGACAACACCAGTTCGTCGATGTCTTGGCCACCAAGACCGAACGGTTGCCCGATGACCGGTGGGTCGACATGAACAAGCAGACATTCCCTGTGAGCCCAATGCCGCAAGTGACCTCGAACGCGACACGCGCGTGGGCGCAACATGTCGCCAAGATGTTCCCCTGCCGAAGTCATCCAGAAGTTCGGGCTTTCGTCCATGGAGCGGCCCCCGACCTGTCGCAATGCATCTCGAACCCCAAGTCGCCTCGATTTGCACGTGAGGTTATGGCACGGTGAGCCACGGAAGTTGCCCACGTGCCCGCACCTGTCGATCGCGGCGAACCGCTCCCACCAGATCGCTCCCACCCTACCGCCCCCAGCCGGTGGCTTCGTCGGCGTGGTCGGACCGAAGCTGAAAGGGTCAACGAACGCGCCGGGCAAACGGCCAGCCTACCCAAACCTCCGCCGTAGCACGAGGTCTGCCGCGCCCGGGAAGGCGACGAAGAAGCCAGCGAGGAGGCGTGTGGGGAGGCTGGTCCAGACCTCGCCCCGCGGGCGTCGAAGGCTTCGGACGACCGCGCGAGCAACGACCTCGGGGCTCTGCATGAAGAACTTGGGAGTGCGTTTGAAAAGGTCATCGGGGCGAGACTCGCCGCCGCCGCGCGTCCGCATCGAGTCGCCGAACTCCGTGCTGGTGCCGATTGGGTGGACCGTGGAGACGTGGATGCCGGTGCGGGCTAGCTCGACACGCAGGGCGCGGCCGATGTGGTCCTGAGCCGCCTTGGTCGCCGAATACGCCGAGAGGTTCGGGATCCCGAGTTTGGAGACGCAGGAAGAGCAGATCAGCACGTGCCCGGAGCCCGCGGGCCGCATCCGCTCGATCGCTGGACGGATGGTGCGAAGCGTGCCGTAGAAGTTAGTCTCAAAGATCGCCCGGACGGCCTCGTCGCTGGCTTCCAGCACGGACTTCTCAAGCCCATACCCCGCGTTGGCAAAGACCGAATAGACGGAGCCGAAAGCTTCGGCGGTCTTCGCGACCAGGGCGTCGCAGTCGGACTGGCTGTCCACATCGCACTGCACAGCGATGGCCCGACCACCCGCGCGGCGGATGGACTCCACCGCAGCTTCCAGCTTGTCCTGGCGCCGGGCCGCGAGCGCCACGGGCATGCCCTCTCTCGCGCACGCGATCGCGGTGGCGAGCCCGATCCCGGAAGAGGCGCCCGTAATGGCGATCGGCTTGCCGCGAAGGTTGATGGGCACGGCACACCACTCCACGAATCGAGCATCACGCGGCGAAAGCAGTCGAGAACCTGGGAGAGTCCGGTCACGCTCGACCAAACGCCCAGAGGCTCACCCGAGGCAGTTCAGACCACCAGGCCCGCCTGCTCGCGGCAAAGCCACAGATTCCGGCTCGGAGAAGCCGTTTATCGCAACCCACCTCGACACCGCGTTCAGCAGCGCGCCATCACTTCGAGATGGCCTTCTTCGTGTTGTCGCTGGCTTCGGTCAGGTCCTGCCCAGCACCCTTGACCGTGTTGCAGCCCGCCAGCAGCGTGAGGACCGCGGCAGCGGCGGCGAGGGAGACGACGCTACGAACTTTGGAGTTGATCTTCATGACTCAGCATACCTCCGCGCGCTCCTGTGAGCGCGGACGACTCACATGGAAGCCCGGTGCGGGGTCCGGGCCTGTCTGGACTTACTTGGACTCGGTCGTGGTGGTCGTGTTGGACGAGCTGCTGCCGCTGCCGCTGCTGCCGCCGGTGATCACGCGCTGGCCGGCCTCGCCCGCGCGGGTGATGTCCGTGCCAGCACCCTTCACGGTGTTGCACGACGCCATGACGCAGGCGATCGAAGCGACCGACAGACCCAGAACCACGGCCCGAACGCGAGAGTGAGTGGTGGTGTTCTTCATGGCCGAGAATATAGCCAACTTCCGCGGTTGCTGGCCAGTCCAAGGGCCAGCCGACAGGGCAGCCGCGCACGCGGCAACCGCACGCTCAAGAGACGATCGGTCCGCCACCGGGCCTCACGCGCCCGGCGCCTGACCGGCTCCTCCCGCGCCGAGCCAGGTCCTCGCGAGCGTCACGTCCTCCCGGGTGATCTCGTGACCCGCATGGAGCATCTCCAGGGAGGTCTCGATGCCGCGCGCGCGCAGCAGCGCCGCCAGCTCGGCTGAGTTTGAGGCCGGCACGATCGGATCGCGAGCCCCCGCAAGCACCAGCACACGTGGCCGACCCGCCCCCGCAGCCGGCGCCTCAGCCACCGAGGTCTGCGCCGGCACCGGAACCATGGCCCGGATGAAGATCGCCGATCGCAGATGCTCGGCGCCCTCGGGCCGGAGCAGCATCATGGCCGCGGCGATGTTCGCGCCGTTGCTGAAACCGACGAGCGTGAGCCCATCGCGCTCAATCGCATAGTGCGAGAGGGCGGCGTTGATCCATCGGGCGAGCTCCGCCGCTCGCCTCGCGACGTCCTCATGGTCGAAGACGCCCTCCGCGAGCCGCCGGAAGAACCTCGGCATGCCACGCTCGAGCACATTGCCGCGAGGCGAGAGAACGGCCGCCTCCGGATCCAGCATCCGGGCCAGTGGCAGCAGATCGTGCTCATTCCCGCCCGTGCCGTGCAGCATGAGCAGCGTTCGTGGGCTTCGAGTGCTGGAGGGCGTGTAGATGTGCTCGTGGATGCTCAGTGACATGGAGAGTCCTCAGGGGGCGGTGCACCAGCGGCGAGGCGACAGAGCCAGCCCTCACAGCCGCGGCAGGAACGACTCGATCACGCTGCGCCGGTGCTCGTACATCGCCGGCAGCTTGAGCGCCTGCCCAAGCGACTCGGGTGCTTCGTCCACCGCGAAGCCGGGCGCATCGGTGGCGACCTCGAAGAGGACCCCGCCGGGCTCGCGGAAATAGATCGACCGGAAGTAATTGCGATCCATCTGCGGTGACACGTTGCGGTTCTGCGCTACCAGTGTCGCGTGCCAGGCCATCTGCTGGCGCTCGTCCGCCGCGCGGAACGCGATGTGGTGCACGATCCCGCCGCCGAGCTTGCCGACCGACGCCCGCTCGTCGACGACGACGTCGACATGGCGTGCTGTCGCAACGTCCGCGTGCGGCGTCGAGAAACGGTGCCGAACCCGCCCCGTCCCAGCAGCCTCGCTCCCCGCAGGCGCCATGCCGAGAAGGTCGGACAGGAATCGGGCCGTGCCCTCCAGCGAGCGCTCCAGCAGTGTGGCGGAGTGGAATCCGCGAATGGCATGCTGAGCTGGGATCGGAGCGATCTGCCCCGCACCCAGAGCATCCGAACCCGCCCGAGCGATGGACCTGGCTGTGCGTGCAGCGTCCGAGCCCGCGTCCTCCACAAGTTCCAGACGCATTCCATCGTGATCCTCGAAGGCCAGAACCCTCGATCCGAATCGCGGCTCGATCTCCCCAACCACCACGCCAACCTGCCGCGGCAGCGCTCGCAGGCGATCGCGCCAGAACTCGAGGCTGCCCGGAGCCACCGCGAACGCGGTCGCGCTCAGGAAGCCCGCCCCATGAACACCTCGCTTGACGTGCGGCCATGGGAAAAAGGTCAGGATGGTGCCGGGCGAGCCGGGCTCATCGCCGTAGTAGAGGTGGTACGTGCCCGGATCATCAAAGTTGACGGTCTTCTTGACCAGCCGGAGCCCGAGCACACGCGTGTAGAAGTCCACGTTGCGGGCAGGGTCGCTGGCGATGGCGGTGATGTGGTGGATGCCGCTGGTCGCGTGTGCCGGTGCGTGACTGGGTCCGTGTGTCATTGCAGAGCTCCTCAGATCGTCCTGCGTGCTTCGCCGTTGACGCAGTGATTGTTTCAACAACTGAGTGTACGCCACCTCCGCCCTCCGGGTTCGTGATGCCACTCTCGATTTCGTCAGGGGAGAAGACCGCCGCCCTACCTCGGACCACGGAAT
>CAZBXF010000252.1:0-4241 GCA_964495635.1 uncultured Phycisphaeraceae bacterium | reverse complement strand
GAGGTCTGCGTAGAAGTGTGAGTCTTCAATGCCCCGCGCCCGGCGCGGGGCTTTTCTTGCGCTGTTCCACGACTCGGAGAACCCGCAGGGACCGCCAGGCCACTAGGGCACGGGCGACTGGTTGACATGACATGAGCCCTGTTGCTAGCTTGTCGCCGCGTTCGCCGGCTTGGCGGTCATCGATGGTGGAGGTGTGGCATGGGCGCTTGGGGTGCGGGGCTCTTTCAGGACGACGACGCGGCGGACCTTCGCGACGAGTGGCTCGATGAGTACAAGCGGACGGGCTCCGCCGCGGAGGCATCGGCGGCGGTGCGAAAGGCGTTCAAGTCCGGCTTCAAGGACTCGGACGAGGGGCCGGTGCTGACGCTCGCGCTCGCGACGATGCTGTGGCGCCATGGTGTGCTCGATGCGAAGACACGGGCCGAAGCACTTGCGGTGATCGACAAGGAAAAGGGCCTGGACCGCTGGCGCGATGAGGGTGAGAAGGTGCTGCGCGGCCGCCTGAAGGTGTACGCGAAGATCCGCGCGGGGCTGCTGGAGAAGCAGCCGCCGGTGAAGACGTACAAGAAGAAGCCGGTGCCGAAGCCGGACCATCCGGACCTCGCGTTCGGGGACATCTTCTCGGTGGCAGCGCCCGAGGGCGGCGTGGCGTACTACCGGGTTGTGGGGCGCTCGAAAACGAAGTACGGCGATCAGGTGTCGGTGCAGTTGCTCGACATCAAGCCGGGCACGGAAGTGGACGTGACCAAGCTCGGCAGCGTTCCCGGGGTGCAGATGAGGTCGCATGGAAACTACTGGTTCACGCGACTGGAAATCTTGGGTTGGCGCACGCGAGGTGTGAACCGCAAGGGTGTCGTGAAGCTGGCGGGCTTCTCGCGTGAGTCAAGCAAGGCCATGGCGAGGAAGGCCGGACCACGGCCAACGCTTGTTGGACACTACTCTTGGGAGCAATTGCCCCACCTTGCCCGCGTGTCGTTCGACAAGCTGAAGTGGAAGAACGAAGAGGAGATGGAGGAGTTCTACCGCTCGCTCTCGGCTGCCGAGATCAGGGCAAGGTCCGTTGAGATCGAGACGCTGCTCCGGCGCATGATGCACGACCGATGGTCCGTGTGCGTGCCACCCAACAGGTTGAGGAAGTATCACGGCGAGTTCGAGAAGGCGGAAGCGGTGTACGACATCGCTGTGCGGATGTTCCCGACCGACTACTTGCCGTGGACGTGGCTTGGCTCTGCCCGGTGGCACCAGGGGAACCAATCTGGCGCTGAGGAGGCTTGGGCGAAGGCCAGGGCGGTGGGCGGTCCCGACAAGCTGAAGGTGATCGAGGAAGACATTGCCAAGACCCGCGCCGGCCTTGATCTTCAGCCGGAGAAGAAGTCACCCTGACGCTCGCGTGTCGCTGAGCGCGGCGCGTGGCGTTGCGACCATTGCAAGACACCCGCCACGGAGTGGTGGGCCACCCAAAGGCCCCGAAGTCACTCCACCGTCACGCTCTTCGCCAGATTCCTCGGCTTGTCCACGTCGTGGCCGCGGAGGACTGCGGCGTGGTACGCCATCATCTGCAGCGGCACCACTGCGAGCATCGGGCTGAGGGGCTCGGGGATGTCGGGGATGTAGAGGACGTCCTCGGCGTAGCGCTTGATCTCGGTGTCGCCCTCGGTTGCGACGGCGATGACGTGCCCGCCTCGGGCCCGGACCTCCTGGATGTTGCTCATCACCTTCTCGTACTGGCGGCCGCGGTTGGCGATGAAGACGGCGGGCATCCCCTCGTTGATCAGCGCGATGGGGCCGTGCTTCATTTCCGCCGCGGGCATGCCCTCGGCGTGGATGTACGAGATCTCCTTGAGCTTGAGTGCGCCCTCGAGCGCGGTCGGATAGTTGTACCCGCGGCCCAGGAAGAGCCAGTTCTCGCGCTCGACGTACTTCTCCGTCACCTTGCGCACGAGCGCGTCCATCGACAGGACCTTCTCCATCTTCTCGGGGACGGTGTCGAGGGCGCGCAGCAGTTCGCCCGTGTCGTTGGCGCCCATGAAGCGGCGCCGGCCCATCCACAGCGCGATCATCGTGAGGACCGCGACCTGGCCCGTGAAGGCCTTCGTGCTCGCAACGCCGATCTCGGGGCCGACGCGCAGGTAGACGCCCGCGTCGGTCTCGCGCGAGATGGTGGAGCCCACGACGTTGATGACGCCCATCGCAAGAGCGCCGCGGTCCTTGGCTTCCTGGAGTGCCGCGAGCGTGTCGGCAGTCTCGCCCGACTGGCTCACGGCGATCGTGACCGTGTTCTCTTCGATGATGGGGTTGCGATAGCGGAACTCGCTCGCGAACTCGCTGATGGCCGGGATCTTCGCGAGGTCCTCGAGCAGGTACCTTCCGATCATCGCGGCGTGCAGCGCGGTTCCCTGTCCGAGCAGGACGATGCGCTTGACGCGTGTGAGCTCCTTCGCGAGATCAACGAGCCCGCCGAGGATGACCTTGCCATCGTCGGCGTTGAAGCGACCGCGGAAGGTGTTCCGCAGGGCCTTGGGCTGCTCGAAGATCTCCTTCTGCATGAAGTGCTGGAAGCCGCCGAGCTCGATCTCCTCGAGCTCAAGCTCCAGCTGCTGCACCTTGGGCGTCACGGGCACGTTGTGGATCGTGCTGGTGCGGAAGCCCTGCGGCGTCAGCTTCACGACGTTGTAGTCATCGAGCGTCATCGCCTGGCTCGTGTGGCTGATGATCGCCGAGCCGTCGCTGGCGACGACGTACTCGCCGCTGCCGATGCCCACCATCAGCGGCGAGCCCTTGCGCGCCACCACCAGCGTGTTGGGCTCCTTCGCGCAGATCACGGCGATGGCATACGCCCCGGTCACCTCGCGCAGCGCGGCCTGAACCGCCGCCTCAAGATCGCCCTCGTACAGCTCGCCGATCAGCATCGCGAGCACCTCGGTGTCGGTCTGGCTGTGGAAGACGTGCCCCTTCTCTTCGAGCAGCTTCTTGAGCGAGGCATAGTTCTCGATGATGCCGTTGTGGACCACCGCGATGCCGGCCTTGTCGTCGATGTGCGGGTGGCAGTTGACGTCCGTCACGCCGCCGTGCGTCGCCCAGCGCGTGTGGACCATGCCGACGGTGCCCGCGAGGCCGCCCATCGCCTCCAGCTTGTCCTCAAGGTTCGAGACGCGCCCGACAGCCTTGACGACCTGCAACTTCCCGTTGTGGATGGTCGCGATGCCCGAGGAGTCATACCCCCGGTATTCCAGGCGCTTGATGCCCTCGATCAGGAGGTTCTGGCAGGGCTTGCTGCCGACGTACGCGACGATTCCGCACATGCGAGGAGTTCCTTCAGTTGAACCGGACCGGAAACACAAAACCGCAAGGCCCGGGCCGGAAGGGCGGGCAGCGGCGTTCAGATCCGCGGCCAGCCCGGCAGGAGCACGACTGTAGTGGGGGCCGTCCGAAAACCCGAACGGCCGGCCGCCACCACCGCCCCTCCCCGCCGCCACCTTCAGCGGCGGCACAGGGGGAAGAGCCCTCTTACTCATCGGCCAGCGCAGGGGTTCGCATCGCGTCGGATCAACGCCCAACTCGGAAGATGATGCGCGAAGACGGTCGGTATCTGATAGGACGCCCCGAGGCGGCGTCCGGTGCCACCAGTCCGACCCAAGGGGTCGAGACTGGTGGTGCAGCTCCGAAGCCCCTACTCCAGATACGGATGCCGCCGCGCGTAGCTGCCCCAGCCTCGGGAGGCTGGCAGGAGCCCGATTAGCACGCACGTGGCCCCCGCCGCGATGAGCCAGAGGCGGCTCTTGTCGTCGCTCGTCCAGCGGGCCAGGTGCGAATCGACCTGCCGGAGTTCCGGCAGCTTCACCGGTGGCGGCTCCAGGGCCGGAAAGACCGAGACGCTCGACAACGCATCCACGCGCTGGCCGGGCAGGGCCTCGGTCCCTTCGGGGATCTGGTTCAGGTGGCTCGCCGCGAGGCTGCCCACCAGCGTCGGATCCCGCTCATCCAGCGCGGCCAGAAACTGCTCGTACCGCTCCAGCCGCGCCTCGCGATGGGCTTCCACCGCCAAGGCCCGGTCCCGCAGCCACTGAGCCTCCGCCAGGTCCCGCGTCGCCGGGATGATCACCGTCGCCCCAAGTAGCGCCACCCCCGCGGCCAGAAAGAGCCAGCCAGGGTCAAGCAGCACAGGCTTTGGACGTTCTTCGCGGTTCACGTGGAAGAAGGGTATCGGCTGGATCGCGACGGCGGCCACAGGGATTGGGGGG
>CAZBXF010000251.1:0-4246 GCA_964495635.1 uncultured Phycisphaeraceae bacterium | reverse complement strand
ACGACTTCAAGTTCGACGGCGGCCTCGGCAAGGGCGGTGAGGCCACCATCATGGCCAATGGCAAGACCATCGCCAGCGGCAAGCTCGCACGCACCCTCCCCTTCCGCCTTTCCCTCGACGAAACCCTCGACTGCGGCGAAGACACCGGCACCCCCGTCAACACCGACTACGAAGTCCCCTTCAAGTTCACCGGCGAGCTCAAGAAGGCCGTGATCAAGCTCGGCGGCGGTGCCCTGGGCGCGGCCGATGCGAACCTCCTCGACGCACAGCATCGCGCCCTGATCAGCCGCGAGTAATCTGTCAATCCCACGCCCCCGCCGCGAAGCCGCGACGGGGTGCCTTTCTCCGCTCCCGATCTCGTCCGCTTCCCCGTGATCGCAAAGACCCGATGCAAAGGCACCCCCAACTCACCTCACTCGCGACATTCGCAGCCCTCGGGCTGTCCGCGATGCCCTCGATCACCTGGGCACAGCCGCAGCTCGCGAGTCCTCCGCTCGCCCCGGCCGCTCCCGCCGCCGACCCTCTCCCCTCGTGGAACGCTGGAACATCGCGCACGGCGATCACCGACTTCATCGCCAAGGTCACAACGCCCGGCCCCGACTTCGTCCCGCCCGCCGAACGCATCGCTGTCTTTGACAACGACGGAACACTCTGGGCCGAGCAGCCCGCGTACTTCCAGCTCTTCTTCGCGATCGACCGCATCAAGGCCCTCGCGGGCCAGCATCCGGAGTGGAAAGAGAAGGAACCCTTCGCCTCACTCCTCAAGGACGACATGAAGTCCGCCCTTGCCGGAGGTGAGCAAGCCCTTCTCGAGATCGTCATGGCCGCCCATGCCGGCATGAGCACCGACGAGTTCAACACCATCGTCAAGGACTGGCTCGCCACCGCGCGACATCCCACCAGCAGCAAGCCCTACACCGAGATGGTCTACCAGCCCATGCTCGAACTCCTTGAGCTCCTGCGTTCGAACGGCTTCAAGACCTTCATCGTCTCCGGAGGCGGTGTCGAGTTCATGCGTGCCTTCGCCGAATCAACCTACGGCATCCCGCCCGAGCAGGTCATCGGCAGCAGCGGCAAGCAGAAGTTCGAACTGCGCGAAGGCGTGCCCACGCTCATCAAGCTCCCCGAGATCGACTTCATCGACGACAAGGAAGGCAAGCCGATCGCGATCCAGAAGCACATCGGCCGCCGCCCGATCGCCGCATTCGGCAACTCCGACGGCGACCTGCCCATGCTCCAGTGGACCACCGCCGGATCAGGCCCGCGTCTGGCCGTCTACATCCATCACACCGATGCAGCACGCGAGTGGGCCTACGACCGCGCTTCGCACATCGGCAAGCTCGACAAAGGCCTAGACGAGGCGAAGTCACGATCGTGGACCGTCGTGAACATGGCGGCCGACTGGTCGTCCATCTTCCCACCGAGTCATTCAATCCCCAAGCCTCGATAGCCCAAACCTGACTCACGCACCACCCGAAATGCAACCATGAACGCGACGAGTCCTTCAAACCCCGCTCAAAGTCCCCAGGACGACACCCGAGCACTGCTCGAACGTCTCGTCATCTCCGTTGAGACCATGCGCCGCCCCAGGCGCACAGCCCTCATCACCGCGCTCGTCCTCTCGTTCGCCACCCTCACCTCAACCTGGTGCGGCTATCAGGCGACCCGATGGGGCGACATCGCCAGTTCCAGCCAAGCCGCGGCGGACACCACCGAGCGCAAGGGTGCCGAGAACACCCTCGCGGGGCTCCAGCTTCGTACCCAGGACGGACTGGTCATCCTCGAGTACTGGCGGGCGGTGCGACAAAAGGATGAGAAGACCGCCGAGACACTCTTCCTGCACATGAGGCCCGAGCTGCAGGCCGCGCTCAAGGCCAGCCTCGATGCAGGGATCCTCACTGATCCCACCGTCGCGGGCCCCCTCACCCGACCCGAGTACCAGCTCGACGTCGAATCCGCCGCGCGAAAGCAGCGTGAAGAGGCCGCGAGCCTTCGGGCCGAAGCGCAATCCTCAGGCAGGATCGCAAGCGAGTACATCCTTCTCACCGTCATGCTCGCCTCCGTCTTCTTCTTCGGTGCCGTCGCGAGCACCTTCTCGCAGACCTGGATCCGCCGCGGCATGACGGCGATCACCCTGCTCCTCTTCTCGATCGTGCTCGTGAGGGTCGTCATGCTTCCAGTGCAGCAGCCCCTCGCGGCGATCCAGGACAACGCCCCAGATCAGCCTCAAGAGTCACCCGAACCACCCACGCCCTGACCCCAAGTACACTCTCGTCGGCCAGTTCCGAATGGCTTCAAAATCGCCCGCAGGTCGCACTCAATTCACCGACACTTCCACACTCCAAGATGATCCTCACGGAGATCCGATCCATGCTTCGAACCCCCACACTCGTCCGATCCGCCGGAACCGCAGCAGTCCTCATGCTCACGCACGCTGCTACCGCACAGAGCAGCATTCCGAACCAGGGAATCACGCCCGCCAGTACCGTGCCTTCCACCACCACGGCCCCCACGCAGGAGCCGACTCTCGCCGCCCCCGCTGCAACCGAAGCGCCCGCCCCAGCCACAGCTCCATCCGAGGCTGGCTTCGACGGTTCCGGTTCTCCATCGCGCCTCGTGGTCTCCGTCGCCCCCTACGCCTGGCTGACGAGCTTCAACGGCGACACCACCGTCCGCGAAATCACAATGGATGTTGATCTCGACTTCACCGACATCTTCGACGAGGCCGAGTCCATCATCGCCTTCATGGGCGCGGTCGATGTCAACTACGATCGCTTGATCTTTCAGTTCAACGGCGCCTATTCGCAGGCCGAGTTTCAGCCCACGCCCGGCGTGCTGCCCAGCGGCGGGACGGTCCAGAGCCGGCTCGACAACGAACTCGGTTGGTACGAGTTCCTTGGCGGATATCGCTTCATCGACAATCCCGTCACTGACAAGCCCGACTCGCGCCGCCGCTGGACCCTGGACGGTTTCGTGGGGGCTCGCTACACCGACCTCCGGATCGACGCGTCGCTCAGCAACGACACCGCCATCACACTCCCGGACGGCGAGGTTCTGAACCCCGGCACCACCGCCGAGCGGGCCGCTTCCGAGGACTGGTGGGAGCCATTCGTCGGCGCACGGGTCGGCGTTGACCTCTCAGAGAACTGGTCACTCAGCCTGCGTGCCGATCTCGGCGGCTTCGGCATCGGCGATGCCGATCTCTCCTGGCAGGCCGTCGCGCTCGTGGGCTACCACTGGCGATTCGAGACCTGGACGCTTACTGGCTTTGCCGGCTATCGCGCTCTGAGCCAGGACTACTCCACCGACACCTTCGCATGGGACGTCACGACGCACGGACCACTGCTCGGCCTGCAGGCAACCATCCCGTTCTAACGCACCGTCGAGGCTGAGCCACCTCGCCATCGCTACGGCTGGTCGTCATCCCCGACCGTGCCCTCAACCACTGGCAGCTCTTCCTGCTCATACCCCGGCGGCGGCGGCAGCGGAACCGGCTGCGCCACGCCTCCGAGCACCACCGGCACAAGCAGCGGCTGACCTCCCTGGAGCGCGGCGTCCATTCGCAGCACGAGATCTCGAACGGCGCACCCTCGCGCAAAGTCGAACTGCCGGTACGCCTGACGCATGATCGGGATTGCACGCGGCCCCGCGACCACGCCCGCCTCGCGCAGAAAAGCCCCCACCACCGACGCGATCTTCTTCGAGGGTGCCCCGCCGCGGCGTTCCTTGACAAAGCCGCACGGGCAACCGGCAAAGAGCGCGATGCCCGGCGCTGGCAGAAACGCGTCGCCACTGAATCCCTCGGCGAGAAGATCGGCCGCAAGTTCCCCCGGATGCGGCACGAGGAGTTCGCTCTCACGCACTGTCCACTCAAGCCCCGACATCGTCGCGAGCGTGAGCGCCTCGCGCGCATCACGCATCAGATCGAGCACACTCTCTGGCATCGCGTCGCTGCGCCAGAGCTCGGTGAGTTCCGCAGCGTGCTGTTGCACGAGCACCTCACCTTTGTCGAGCGCCACATCGCGTTCGCCCTCGCCAAGCGTGTCAATCTCCGAGATTGCGTGCGCCACCGCGTGCAGCGCAATCAGCGACGGCACTGACCGCTTCCATCGCGACCCCTGCGCATCCGGCGGAAGCCCCACGGCCGCTTGCGCCAGCTCCGTGTAGCCAGCGAGCATCGCAGACCAGGTCCGGCCACGAGACGCCCCATCCGAACCGTGTGATTCAACCATGCCGCATTGTTGCG
>CAZBXF010000250.1:0-4323 GCA_964495635.1 uncultured Phycisphaeraceae bacterium | reverse complement strand
ATTCCGGCGCGGGGGCCGGGGTGTACGTCTGCTGGAGCTGGGTGATGAGGGCCTGGTCGGTTCCGATGTAGAAGCGGCGGACGCGGTACTCCCAGCGGACGCCGTTCAGGCGGACTTCGATGAGGCGGCGTTCGGGGTGGGGGTCTGTGGCGCGGTAGGTGGGGTCTGCTGAGGGGTCGAAGTAGGTTGAGACGCCGCTCTGTTCGAGGGCTTCGCGGGCGGCGTCGTCGGTGGGGAGGAGGGATTCGTCGAAGCGGAGGATGAGGAAATCGTCGCCGCGCTCTTCGACTTTGGACCAGCCGACGGTTCGGTAGGTGGCGGCGAAGTCTTCGAGGACCTGGCGGGGCTCGCTTGCGCGGCCGCTGTAGAAGCCGTAGCGATCATGGAAGGGGGTGCCCATGGAGGTGGGAGGGTCGATTCCGAAGGGGTAGGTGTTGCCGCTGTCGCAGGCGCCGAGCATGGCACCGAGCCAGAGCGGCACGGCGCACGCGAGGGCGGCGCGGCGCGTGTTGTGGCGCGTGTCAGATCGCGTGTCATGAGCCGGCATTTGGCACTCCCGAGTGTTCGTCGTCGCTCGAGTCGAGCGCGCCGAGGGAGTGTGCTGATGAGCCGCCGGCGGCGATCATCGCGAGCACGGCGTTCATTGCCGCGGCGATGTCCTTGGGATCCTGCGGCACCACGATGGCCTCGCTGGTGCTGGTCCAGCCGAGCCAGATCTCGGTGCCCTTTTTGCCGCCGCCGAAGATGCCCTTTTTGGCGCGCAGGACCTTGACGTGGATCGGGTTGATCCAGACGTCGCGGCCGTCGGTGTCCTGCAGGTGGACGAGCATGGGGATCGCTCCGCGTGCTAGTGCTGCACGGCCTGCTGGAGGCCGACCTGCTCGGGGAACTGGCCGAGGCTGTGGGTGCGCATGGTGCGCTTCTGGATCTCGAGTTCCTTGGGGAGCTCGGCGAAGGTGTAGTCGAAGATGTCGTCCTTGCTTGGAGCGGGGATGGACTCGGCGGCGTGGATGACTTCGGTCACCATCTGCTTGGCGGCCTCTTCGAGGGCTTCCTGCTTGGCGTTGTCCCAGAGCTTTTTGGACTCGAGGTACTTGCGGAGGCGGATGATGGGGTCGCGCTTGACCCAGGCTTCGAGCTCTTCCTTGGGGCGGTAGCGTGTGGCGTCGTCGGCGGTGGTGTGGTCGGCGAGGCGGTAGGTGACGCACTCGAGGAAGGATGGGCCGCCGCCGGCGCGGGCGCGGTCGACGGCTTCCTTGGCGGCGCGGTGGACGGCGAGGAGGTCGTTGCCGTCGACCTGCATGGTGGGCATGCCGTAGCCGATGGCCTTCTGGGCCATGGTCTCGCTGTTGGACTGGCTCTCGCGCGGGACGGAGATGGCCCAGCCGTTGTTCTGGCAGACGAAGATGAGGGGGACCTGGAAGACGCTGGCGAAGTTCATGGCTTCGTGGAAGTCGCCCTCGCTGGTGGCGCCGTCGCCGAAGTAGGTCAGGACGACCTTGGGCTCCTTGCGCATCTTGTGGGCCCAGGCGATGCCCATGGCGTGGAGCATCTGGGTACCGATGGGGATGCAGAGAGGGAGCTGGTTGACGCCCTTGGGGATCTGGTTGCCGCGCTCGTCGCCCATCCAGTGGAGGAAGACGTAGTGCATGGGGAGGCCGTGCATCCAGAGGGCGGCGTTCTCGCGGTAGCAGGGGACGAGCCAGTCGACGCCGACCTTGGCGGCGTAGGCGGTGCCGATGGCGCAGGCTTCCTGGCCCTTGTTCTGCGGGTAGGTGCCCATGCGCTTGGCGCGCTGGAGCTTGAAGGCCGTCTCGTCAAGGCGGCGGCACTTGATCATGTACTGATAGAGCTCGGTGATCTCGGTGTCGGAGAGGAGCGGCTTTCCATCTGGACCCTTGGAGAGCTTCTCGTCAACGCGTCCTTCCTCGTCCATGATCTGGAGGTGCTCGATCGACGCCTGATAGACGGTTTTGAATGGCATGGGCGAAGGGTAGCCGGGGAGGGTGGGGGTGGGGATCCTCAGACGCAAGTTCCGGACTGACGGAGACTCCAACGACGAGGCGGTTGGGCCGCAACGTAGGATGGCCCATGGCGGGCCCGTCCTTCATGCATGACCTTCTTCGCCGGCTGAGCGACGCCCTGTCTCCTACTTGGGCATGGCCGTGGCAGCCCCAGCCGACGCGTGCGGAGTTGGAGCGGTCGGTGGCGGCGTCGAAGGACGCATTGGACGCCGTTCGGGGCACCGGTGATTGGCGGTCGATTCCATCGCTCTTGTACATTCTCGCGCACAACAACGCCGAGCTGCGGCGAGCGGGCGCAGCGGTCATCAGCGATCTGGCGGCCTTGATCCCGGTTGCGGCGTTGCCGGGTTTCGAAGGTCGGGTTCGAGAGTTGACGCTGCAGGGGTACTCGTGGAACGAGCTTGGGGTGGATTGGATCGTCAAGCAGGAGTGGCCGGCGCGGGTCTGGGCCATGTTCACCCTGCACCCGAGCGGGTATGTCCGGGAGGCTGCGCTGCGTCGACTCGTATCGGAGAGCGATGCCACACTGGCCTTGCCGTACTTCCTGCTGCGTGCGAATGACTGGGTGGATCAGGTTCGAGACGTCGCGATGGAAGCGGTCCAGCGGCTGCTTGCTCCCGAGCATGCTGCCATCTGGCTTCCAGTCCTCGGGCTGGTTGATCAGCTGCGCGTTCGTTCGCGCAAGGACCACGCGTGGCTGACCGACGGTGTTTCGTCGCTCCTTGTTCGTCCGGAGTTACGCCCGGCGCTGATGGACGCGGCGCGATCGCAAGACCGATCGGTGGGGGTGTGGACGCTCCGTGTTTCCGCTTCGCTACCCGATGCCGATCGCGCGATGCTCGTGTCGATGGCGATGGAGAGCGCGGACCCGGTGGTGAGGTTGAGAGCCGCGAAGGCGGTGCGGGCGTGGGCGGAGTGTCCTGGCCGCGAGCGGTTGTTGGCGACGATTGCTTCGGACCGTTTCATGCCGATCCGTCGCGAGGCGCTGTATGCGGTTCTGGATGACGCTCCGGAGCGTCGCCGGGCCTTTCTGCGGGCGGCACTGCTTGATCGTCATGCGTCGATGCGTCATGCGGCGAGGTCTTATCTGAACTCACCGCCGGAGAAAGCTGGCGAGAGCCTCGACACTCGCACGTTCTACCTCGGGGCGCTTGCGGCCGGGAAGGCCGCGGATCAAGCGGCCGCGATCCTCGGTGTGGGGGAGTGCGGAACACGGGCGGATGCAGAGAGACTCGTCCCGTTTGCTGAGGATGGCCGTCCGATGGTGGCTGCCGCGGCGGTGCGGGCCGTTGCGGCGCTCGACCGGGATCACCGCGTCGACTGGTTCGTCGAGCTTCTCCGCGACGGGCGGCCCTCGGTGGCAAGAGAGGCTGGGCGTGCGCTGGAGCTGCTGGGCAACGCGGCACCGGTCGAGGCCTTGCGTGATGTTCTGCGCGGCAGCTCACGTGGACTCTCTCGTCGATATGCGCTGCGCATCCTGCTGCGGCGACATCCGTATGACGCCGTTGTGGACGCGGTGGTGGCCGCGGGGAGCGCCGATGCGGCGCTCATTCGCGCGGGCTCGGACTTCATCGAACGGGCGAGGCCGTGGCGAGTCCCCTATGGCCCGAGCGAAGCGCAGAAAGCCGCCGCGGAGGCCGCGATCAGGGGATTGTCGGTGCCGCTTGCCGCGAGTCTGCGACGACGGCTGCGTGAATTCATGGGAGTGGGCGCAGGGTGAGGGCTCGGGAGAGACCGTCACTCGCCGTTCGGATGTCGCTTGTGCGTTTGCGGGCAGGATTTCTCTGCCCCCGTGGGTGACGCCGTGAACTGAATGGCCGGCTTGCGGAGCGCACATGGCTGAAGCCAGCCGGCGGGAAGCCCGTTGAAACGGGCTGGAGAAGAAACCGGCAGGACATGGGGTGCGCTGGACGCTGGACCACCGCTGAAGCGGTGGCCTTGGAGCGAGCGAGGGCATTCCAACGCCCTCCAAGGCACGCTTTTCGCCGGGGGATTGCTTCGGTTCATGGCGTTGACCTTCGGGGCCGAGGGCGGCGGAGTTCGGTGTTGTCTGTGGAATCCCACTGCTTGCGCTCGGGCGGGTTTTGGGTAGAGTGCTTGGGTGTGTGGTGGGTGGACTGGGCTTGTTCTGGAGCGCATTTATGCTGGCGAAGGTGGATCATCGGTGGGTGTGGAACTGGTTGGTTGTGGTGGGGGTGGTGGGGGCGGTGGGGGTTGGGGTTTGTGGGTTGGTGGCGCCTGCGGTTGCGCAGCCGGAGCGGGTGATTGCTGCGGAGGCGGCGCTGGAGGATGTGCGGCT
>CAZBXF010000249.1:0-4351 GCA_964495635.1 uncultured Phycisphaeraceae bacterium | reverse complement strand
CGGTCAGGTCGACGTTCTCGTCCTGGTTGAAGTCGTAGTCGCAGGAAGGACCGCCGGTGCAGGCGGTGTAGGCAACGGACCACTCGGCCCGCATCGTGAAGCCACCGGAAGCGTTGCGGCCACGGACGTGCCAACGGCCGGCAAGGATCGGGTCCGGGGCGAGGTCAACGGGGACGTAGGACATGGCGACGTAGTACGTGCCCGCGGCCAGAACGTTGGTGCCGTCCCAGGTCTGCGTGAAGGCGGCAACGTCCGTGCCCGTGCCGGTGGTCACCTGGTTGCCCGAGGCATCGAAGATGTTGACGGTGTAGTTGCCGGCATCGCTGCCGGTGGTGGCGAACGTGATGGGCTCAGCGTCCGAGGAGGCCTGGCAGATCTGGACGTCGTACCAGGTCACGCCGGGACCGTTGAGGTCCGAGGTGCCGACGCCGCCCGGGGCGACGATCGGATCCTCAGCGCTGATGCCGGTGATGCGGGCCGCGACCGGCGCGACGGAGGCGTCAAGCGTGCCACCGGCGTCGTTGGTGCGGACGCGGATGTTGAAATCGCCACCGAAGCCGTTGCCCACGGCGTTGAAGCCGCCGGCGAAGCTCGGGGCGCCCGCGTTGGCCGTCGCAACCGCGACGAAGTAGGTGCCGGCGGTCAGGCCACGCACCAGGGCTGGGGTCGCGGTCCAGTTACGGCCGTCGAACTGCAGGCCATCGCCTTCGCCGGCGCGGCGGCCGATGCCGAAGGAAAGGGCCGCGTCGACGTCATTGCCGCTGTCAGCATCGGTCGCGATCAGGCCGCCGTCCGAGTTGTAGATGGCGATCGACACGTTCTCGGTTGGGGCGGTGCCGTTGGTGTCGATGTCGACGTACTTGCTGTTCTCATCGATGCAGTCGCTGGCCAGCGTGAAGCTGAACCAGGTGACGCCGTTCTGGCCGTTGTTGCTGGTGAGGCTCGACCAGACGCCATCGGCGCCGAGCGTGATCGGGGTGCTCGAGGGCGCGGTGGCGGGGATGTCGCCGCTGAGGGCGATGTCAAGTCCGGCGGGCGTGACGCCGGCGTTGAAGCCGATCGCGACGTGCTCGTTGGGAGCCGCGGTGTTGACGGTACCGCCCGTGAACGTGCCGTTGAGTGGGGTCAGGTTGGCGCCGAAGCCGCCGTCCATGCCGAGCCCGGCAGCCGTGGAGCCGACGCGGAGGCCGGTGTTGCCGTTGCTGTTGCTCAGGATGAGGCGCCAGTCATCGGTGGTGGCGAGGAGATCATCTGCCTGAGTCTCGATCGTGGCCTGCATGAAGACCACGCCAGAGGCGGGGAGGGTCAGACCGGTAATGGGGCCGTAGCCGAAGCCGTTGATCAGGTTGTTGTTGGTGCTGGGCAGGAGGAGGCTGATCACATCGACCGGGACCGCACCGGCCACGATCATCGGCGAGCCAGCTCCGGTGACACCGGTGAAGAGCACATCGGCCTCGTTGAAGAAGCGGAGGGTGACCTGGTGGGAGTCATCGGGGGAGAAGTTCGCCTGCACACGGCGGACCGAGATGTCGATGTCCGTGACGTCACGGACGGCGACGTTGGCCCAGGGGCCGGGGGCAAAGTTCAGATCCTCAAGGTCATTGCGGTGGGTCGCATTGATCGAGCTGCCCAGACCGATGGCGATGTTGTTGAACAGGTAGTTGTCGTAGACGACGCCGACAGCGCGGCTGGACGGGGCGCCAACGGGACGCTCGCCGATGATCTCACCAGTGTTTGGGTTGACGAGCTTGATCGTCGGAGCGAGCTGCTCGGTCATGGTCAGCTGACCAAACGCGGGGGCGGCAGCGCCGGCGAGAACAGCGAGCAGAAGACACTTCTTCATCTGAACATACTCCTCTGGGAACACACAATCCGAAGGCGGCGACACTCCGCCACTCCTGACGATACCACGTGCGCCTTAGACCGGTTTCACCACGCGTGAAAGGCGTGACACACGCACGTCAGGGAGGCAACGACGTCCGGCGAACAGCCACGGCAAGGCGAAAGTTCGCCAAGGGCGCGGCAGATCGCAGAACGCCGACACTTCCCCAACATCGTCCAATGTAGCGGACGTCGTTGGCCATGCAAAGAGAAATCCACTGATTGCGGGCCAAGCCGGTCGCACTTGTCGGATTTCTGCCCAGCAACTCGGAGCAGTGCATCCAGATTGGCGAGCCCGAAGCCATCCTGAGAGGGTTATCGGACGCCGGCCGCGGGCGCCTTCGCCATCGACTCCACGAACTGGTCGAAGAGGTACGACGAGTCGTGCGGGCCGGGGGAGGCTTCCGGATGGTACTGCACGCAGAAGACCGGACGATCCTTCAGGCGGAAGCCTGCGAGCGTGCCGTCATTCAGGTGGATGTGCGTGGCCTCGGCGCCGGCGGCCTCGAGCGACGAAGGGTCCACGGCGAAGCCATGGTTCTGCGACGTGATCTCGACCCTTCCAGAGACCTGGTTGAAGACTGGCTGGTTCGCCCCGCGGTGCCCGAACTTCAGCTTGTACGTCCTGGCCCCCACCGCGAGGGCGAGCATCTGGTGCCCGAGGCAGATGCCGAAAGTCGGTGGCACCTGGTCGGCCGGGGCGCTCAGAATCTCGCGCAACGTCGCGACCGTGGCCTCCACGGCGGCGGGATCACCCGGACCATTTGAAATGAAGAGGCCGTCGATCTCCCCACTCCGGTACCGCCGCATGATCTCGGTTGCGGGCGTGTCGTGAGGAACGATGTGAACGTCGCATCCTCTGTCGGCAAGGTTGCGCAGGATGTTGGCCTTGGCACCACAGTCGAGTGTGAGGACGCGAAACCTCCTGGCCGGAGTGGCAGCACCCGGGGCCTGCTGACTCCAATCACCGAGGGTGTCCCTCCACGTCTGACCGGACGTGCAGCCGACGCGAGGTACCAGATTCTGGCCTGACATCGAGGGAGCCCGGCGCGCCATCTCAACCAGATCGGCGTCAGACCTTGCGCCAGGTCCGGTGAGCGGCGCGTCGCTGATGACGCCCTGGGTCGAACCCGCAGACCTGAGGCGCCGGGTGAGAGCACGAGTATCGATCCCCGCGATTCCGAGAACCCCCTGCTCGCGCAAGTAGTCCTCGAGCGAGGACGTCGCCCGGTAGTTGGAGTGCCTGGTAGGGAGCTCGCGGATCACGAAACCCGCGACCTGCACGCGTCTGGACTCCACATCATCCGGGTTGATGCCATAGTTCCCGATCATGGGGAAGGTCTGCGTCAGGATCTGGCCGGTGTATGAGGGGTCGGTGAGCGACTCCTGATACCCGACCATCGCGGTGTTGAAGACGACCTCCCCAATCGACACCGTTCCCTTCCCGACGGCGCCGAAGGCCGTACCGTGGAAGACGGTCCCATCGGCCAGCGCGAGGCGCGCGAGCGAACCGATAGACGCCGCTCCGGGAGCGGAGTCATTCTGGATGCCGGAAGAGGGATTCGACGCCTGAGAGCGATTGGTCATCGAGACGGAGTGTAGCGCGTGCCGCGGGCATATTCGCACGATGGACATGGCCGGACCGGCGCGCAGTCGCCACTCTTCTCGGGTGACACCGACACGGCCGCGCCTGGGGTCTACGTCCGGGTGGCGGTTGAACGCGGCATCGACCGACTTCCGACCTCAGGAGACGGAAGCTTGACCTATCGCGTGGAGCCGGGATGCGACCGCCCGGTACCCGGACAGCGTGTCGAGGTGCCACTGGGGCGGGGCGAGGGGGCGGGGCGTGTGACGCAGGGCATCATCGTGGAAGTAGGCGATGAGTCGCTCGCGGGGGGTGTGGCGGCGACGAGGGTCCGCAGCATCACGAGACTGCGTGACGAGGTCCTTCCTGGCGATCTGCTTCTGCTGGCGCGATGGATGGCGGGGTACTACGTGTGCCCGTTGGGGATGGTCTTGGCAGGGATGATGCCAGCCGCGGTGAAGCGAGGGACTGGACTCGCCCGGATCGAGATCGCCACGCTCATCTCCCTCGTTCCCACGGGCGTGCCGGAGGGCGCCAAACTTCGGCCAGCGGCTCGCCGCGCTCTGGCGGGGTTGGCCGAGCGCGTCGGGGCGGGTGAGCATGGTCCGTGGCAATTGCGAATGCTCGCACGCACGCTTGGCTTGTCGAGCGTGGCACCGCTGCGCCGTCTCGCGGAGTTCGGCGTGATCTCCATTGCCGAGCGGACCGAGGTGGTGGCACGGTCCGGTCGTGGCGGACCCGAATCGGCCGGCGTGGGCGCGATCGCCGACACTGACCTGCGGCCGACTCCCGCGCAGGAAGATGCGATCGGCGAGATCCTCAGGACCGACACTGGCGGTAGCAGGCCCTTCCGCGTGCACCTGCTTCGCGGCGTGACCGGCTCGG
>CAZBXF010000248.1:3356-4354 GCA_964495635.1 uncultured Phycisphaeraceae bacterium | reverse complement strand
AGGCAGCCACCCGAATCAGACCGTCCACTGCGTGGGCGTGAGGACGCTGGCGACGCTTGAGAGATATGACTCGTAGCCCGGTCGGCCCATGAGGCCGAAGGTGGCCTGCTTGCCGAGCTCGACGGCGGGCTGGTCGTACGCGTCGACGTTCAGGAGCAGCCCGGCGTAGGCGGTTGCGATCTGCCAGAGCATGATGAACTCGCCGACGTGGTGGGCGTCGACCTTCGGGAACTTGATGGTGTAGTTGGGGCGCTGGCTCTCGACGAGGGCGAACTCGGTGGCGCGCTTCTCGGCGTTCAAGAGCGTGGACATGGTCTTGCCTTCGAGGTAGCGGATGGCCTCGACGCCCAGGCCGGTGGGGATCGTGACGTCGCGGGCGCCGGAGAGGCCGCGGGTGCCGGGTGAGAAGTCCTCGACCTCGACGAGGCCGATGACCTTGTCGTTGGGGCCCTCGCGATAGAGCTGGACCTGGCTGTGCTGGTCGGTGGTGCCGAGGGCCTTGATGGGCGTGAAGCCGGCGAAGACGGTGTTGCCGCTGAGGTCCTTCTCTTTGCCGAGGCTCTCGGCCCAGAGCTGGCGGTACCAGTCGGCGAGGAGGTAGAGGCCGTTGGCGTAGGGCATCATGACGTGGTTGGGCTTGCCCTGGCTGGTGCCGAGCTCGACGAGCAGGAAGGCGAGCATCGCGGCGGGATTGACGCGGAGGTCCGGGTGCGTGCAGCGCTTGCCCATGGCGGCGGCGCCATCGAGGAGGGCCGCGATGTCGATGCCGCACATCGCGGCGGAGAAGAGGCCGACGGGAGAGAGGACGGAGAAGCGCCCGCCGACGCCGTCGGGCACGGGGAGGGTCGTGTAGCCGTCGCGCTCGCAGATCTGGCGCATCGTGCCCTTGGCGGGGTCGGTGATGGCGACGATGTTGCCGGCGAAGTTGGCGCCCAGGGCGGCGCGGAGGAGCTCGCGGATGATCATGAACTGGGCCGCGGTCTCGGCGGTCTCGCCGG
>CAZBXF010000248.1:0-3346 GCA_964495635.1 uncultured Phycisphaeraceae bacterium | reverse complement strand
CGCGAGGCCGCCGGGCTGAGCGGCGCAGAAGTCCATGATCGAGCCGAAGTAGTGGGGGTCGACGTTGTCGACGACGAAGATGCGCGGGCCGGCGCGGTGGCCGGGGGTGTGCGTGCCGGGCGCGGAGGCGGGGAGGGGGGGGAGAAGGTTGTACGTGGCGGGGTTGAGTGCGCTCTGGAGGGCGGAGTTGCCGAGCGCCGAGCCGCCGATGCCCAGGACGACCATCGTGTCGAACTTGCCCTTGCAGCGCTCGACGGCGGCGTTCACGGCGGTGAGGTGTGTGGAGCGGACGGGCTCATCGCAGAGTCCCCGCCAGCGTTCCCAGCCGGTGTTGAAGCTCTTGGCGAGGCGCGCGGTGGCGGCCTTGATGGCGTTGTCGCCGGGGCCGCCGGGGGCCAGGAGTGCGGCGTCGATGCCGTGGGATCCGACGCGTTCGCTGAGGCAGTTGGCGTAGTCGATGGTGAGCATGGGGGGGTAGGTTAGGGAGTTGGGGCGGTTGGTGCGCGCGGCTCGGGCGCGCGGGGGGCCGGAAGCGTCAGGCTCCCGGCGCGAAGCGGTGGACGAGGTACCACCCGAGGCCGACGGTGAAGACCGCCTGGCCGTAGAGGGCGTGCTCGGTCGCGGCGAGGGCGAGGGAGCGGTGCTTCTGGTAGGTACGGGCGAAGATCAGGCCCCCGGCCAGCGTGAGGGTGAGGGCGACCCAGTTGTGGAAGATGATGTGGCCGAAGGAGAAGGCCGCGGCGGAGGCCCAGAGCATGACTTCCGGGCTGCGGAAGACGTGGCGGTAGCGGTGGAAGATGAAGGCGCGGTAGATGATGTTCTGCGGGTAGACCGAGAGGACGGGGTAGGCCACCATGACCAGGGCCCAGAGGGCTGTTCGTTCGCGGGGGAAGCGGAGGAAGTCCTGCGGCATCAGGAGCAGGACGATCGCGGAGAGGACGAGGACTCCGAGGGTCCAGAGGGCGAGCACGCCAGGGAGGCCGCGCTTCCAGCCTGCGGTGTTCCAGAGCTGTGAGCGGTCGAAGGAGGGATCACGGAGGAGGAGGGTTCCGGTGATGAGGGCGGCGGAGAGGAGGAGGGCGAAGAAGGGGACGTCGATCACGCGGAAGGCGAAGAGGGCGGGGAGCGCGAAGAAGAGGAGTGCGTACTCGATCTTGAGGTAGGTGGTGCCGGGCGTGGCGCACGCCTGGGTGCAGTCGAGGTTGGCGGGTGGAGTGTTCAACGCGGGATGTGGGCGTGAGCGGGTTGCTGGTGTCGGTGGGGCGGTGGATGCCTTCTCGGGATTGTTGGGTGAGTTGGGCTCGACGTTGCAGCGTCCTGTGGCTGTGGTGGCGCCAATGAAAAACCCCGGGCGTGTTGCCCGGGGCTTGGTTGGTTGAGTGGCTGGTTGCGCGGGTCGTTATGGGCCGCCGACGAAGTTCCAGTCGGGGCGGTCGGCGTAGTTGGACCAGTGACGCATGTCACGGAGATCCTCGATCTTGGAGGGTTCGACGTGACCATCGAAGAAGACTGCGACGGACTTGCCGCCGTGGCGGAAGTCGATGTTGCCCCAGAAGGAGGGGATGGCGCGAGCGTTCCAGGTGTTGGAGGCGTTCCAGCCACCGCCGACGGCGACCGAGCCGCGCTGGTTGGGGTGTGGGCGTGGGGCGCGGATCAGCCAGTAGCCGGGGCGGATGGTGCCGCTGTCGGGATTGGCGGAGCCCCAGTTCCACCAGGAGCCGTCGCGGACATCGCCGCCGCGGGAGGAGGCGAAGGTGAGGAGGGTCGAGGGGTAGCGGATCTGGTCGGCGCGTCCGACGTAGAAGCCGCCGCCGAGGTTGCGTGGGTTGGGACCGGGGACGGTGCCGTCGGCTCCGGTGCGGAGGAAGGCGCCGTGGGTGTAGGCACCGCCGATGAAGACGGCGTTGTAGCCGAAGGAGGGGTGGAAGGCGAAGGCGGTCTGGCGGTCGGCGGCGCCCGGCGCGATCCAGCGCTCGAAGCCAGTGGAGCCGATGGGGCGGGTCATGAAGTCGTTGTAGGTGGCCTTGTCGAACTGCTGGATGGTCTGGGGCATGTCCATGTTGGCCCAGAAGTGCCAGGTCCAGATCTTGCAGACGGAACCTTCGAGATAGAAGCCCTTGTTGAAGACGTCGGGCGGCGTCATTCCGTAGCGTTCGTTGTGGGCGCCGTGGGCCCAGTCCCATGCGGGGGCACCGATGAGAAGGTGGTCACGGTAGCTGTTCATGTAGCTCGAGTAGGCAACCTGCTGCTGCTGGGCCGCGGCTTCCTCCTTGATGAGGCGGCCGAGGGCCTTGACCTTTCCGAGGCTGGGGAGGAGCAGGCTGATGAGCAGCGCGATGATCGCGATGACGACCAGAAGTTCGATGAGCGTGAAACCTGGGATGAGACGGCCGAGTCTTGCGTGGCGCATTCACGCCTCCTTTGAGTTGCCCCTGAGGACCCGAACAGCGATGTGCAACGTGTGGCAGGACCCCTGACGAGACGGCACCGAGCTTCGGAATCGAAGCCGATCAGAGATACTAACCTCCTCAATCCGTTTTCGCAAGCGAAGTTCGCTGATTTGAGGAAGAAAGTTTGGAAAGTATTTGGGTGTGGTGGATTGGACGTCCCCCGGACGGGGCCGGTTTGTTGGAGCTACGCTGAGCACTATGAGCACGAACGCCACAACTCCCGTCATTCTCGGTGCCAAGCGGACCCCGGTTGGCAAGTTCTTTGGCTCCTTGACCAAGGTGCATGCGCCGCTGCTGGGCAGCTACGCGATCCAGGGATTGATGGGGGATCTGCCCGCGGTGAAGGCGGAGGCGATGGCGGGGCGCGTGGATGAGGTGATCATGGGCTGCGTGCTGCAGGCGTCGCTGGGTCAGAACCCGGCCCGCCAGGCGGCGCTCAGGGCTGGCCTGCCTGAGACGCAGAGCTGCGTGACGGTGAACAAGGTGTGCGGCTCGGGCCTGCAGGCGGTGATGCAGGCGGCCCAGTCGATCAAGGCCGGGGACTCGTCGCTGGCGATCGCGGGCGGGTTTGAGAACATGACGGCGGCGCCGTACTTCGCGCGGGTCCGTGACGGCGCGGGCGGGCCCAAGTATGGCCCGACGAGCTTCGAGGACCACATGCAGTACGACGGTCTGCGGTGTGCGTTCGAGGCGTGCCTGATGGGCAACAGCGCGGACTACATCGCGAAGAAGTACGACATCACGCGCGAGGCGCAGGACCGCTGGGCGGTGCGGTCGCACACGAGGGCGGCGGAGGCGGCGAAGGCCGGGCACTTCGCGGGCGAGATCGTGGCGCTGACGGGCGAGCAGTGCATGGACAAGCGGTCGCCGGGCCTCGCGGCGGACGAGGGCGTGCG
>CAZBXF010000247.1:0-4389 GCA_964495635.1 uncultured Phycisphaeraceae bacterium | reverse complement strand
TCGCGATTCGACTCCATAGGCGAGTTTATGCCACCAACCCGCACCCGGTGCCACCGGTCCGCCGCGACGCGGCGGGACTGGTGGTGGTGCTACGTGAAGTTGGGAGTGAAGGAGCACGCCACGGAGTGGCGTGCCAACCACGACTTACCCCACCCCCACCGCGTCCTTGCCGGCGAGTTCCTTTTCGTCGACGCGCTCGATCGAGGCGCCGAGTCCGCGCAGGCGATCTTCGAGGCGTTCGTAGCCGCGGTCGAGGTGATAGACGCGGTTGACGACCGTCGTGCCTTCCGCGGCGAGGCCGGCGAGCACGAGTCCTGCTGAGGCGCGCAGGTCGGAGGCCATCACTGGCGCTCCGACGAGGCCCTTGACGCCGCTGATGACGACCGTGGCGCCGGTGCGGACGATCTTCGCGCCCATGCGCAGGAGTTCCGCGACGTGGAGGAAGCGGTCGGGGAAGATCTTTTCGGTGACGACCGAGTTGCCGTCGGCGAGGGTGAGGAGGGCCACGAGCTGGGCCTGCAGGTCGGTCGGGAAGCCGGGGTGCGGCTGCGTCGTGACTTCGACGGGGCGGATGACGCGGTTGGACGTGACGCGGACCGTGCGGCGCATCGGGTCGCCGGTGCCGTCGCGGCTGGGGTCGGATGATCCGCTGGTGATCATGAGGGCGGGCGTGCGGTTGCGGGTCTGGGCGACCTGGGCTGGGCTGCCTGGAACCTGCATGGGGGCCATGGCCGTGACGGGCGCGAAGTTGACGCCGGCGGCTTCCAGCGCGTGGGTCGCGGCGAGGAGCGCGTCCATGGGGCAGTTGTCGAGGACGAGGTCGCCGTTGGTGATCGCGGCGGCCATCATCAGCGTGCCGGCCTCGATGCGGTCGGGGATGATGGTCCAGTCCGCGCCGCTCAGCTCGCGGACGCCGTCGATGACGAGGCGCGGGGAGCCCGCGCCCTGGATCTGAGCGCCCATGGCGTTGAGGAGGTTGGCGAGGTCCACGATCTCCGGCTCGCAGGCGGCGCACTCGATGATCGTGCGGCCCTGGGCGAGGGTCGCGGCACAGAGGACGTTGGCCGTTCCGAGGACGGTGGAGCCGAAGGGCCCACCGAGGAAGATGGTCGTGCCGCGCAGGCCGCCGGGGGGCGTGCGTGCGATGATGTCGCCGGAGGTGACGGTGATCTGGGCACCGAGGGCGGCGAGGCCGCGCAGGTGGATGTCCACGGGACGGTCGCCGATGGCGCAGCCGCCGGGGAGGGAGAGCCTGGCGAAGCCGCGCTTGGCGAGCATGGGCCCGAGCGTGCAGATGGAAGCACGCATGGTGCGGACGATGTCGTAGCGGGCGTGGCTCTGGGAGGGGTCGGTGACCTGGAGGGTGACGACGCCGCCGTCGATGGGGCCGTCGGTCTGACCCTGGGCGGCGGCGTCCAAGCGTGAGACGCCGAGCTCGCCGAGGAGGCGCAGCATGTTCTTGATGTCTGCGAGCGTCGGGATGTCGCGGAGCGTGATGGGGGCGTCGGCCAGCAGCGCGACCGCGAGGAGCGGCAGGGCCGAGTTCTTGGAGCCGTTGACGCGCACGCGCCCATAGAGGCGACGACCACCCTCGATGACGAACGTATCCATGTGACTTGGGTTCCTTCCGCTGTCGTGGTTCGGACCAGGCGAGTTCCATCTCGCCGGGGGTCCCGCCGGGAGCACCGGGCACGGCACGGGGTGCACGCGGGGCTGGTCGGGGCGAGTCCGATCATACATCGGCTCGCGGGCCCGAATCGCCGCACGCGCGGACGCTGCGGGCGTGCATTGCGCCACGAACCGCACACACGGCACCCTTGCACCTCGGCTTCGGGGTTCGCCGGCGGAGTGGCTGGCCGAACCGGGCGGGAATGGCACCTTTGTGTTGAAGCCCATCGCCGGACACCCGTCAAGGGAGCCTTTGGCCGCCCGGAGGAGTGAGAGAGACCGGCGATGGGCAGGGCGAGCACGTTTTCAGTTAGGAGGCACGTATGTCGATCAGTCGTTCCAAGTATGTCGCCGCGGGCTTCCTGGTGCTCGCCGCCGGCGTCGCCAGTATGGCCCCGGCGAGCCGCACCTCGGATCCCTACGCCAACCTGCCGTCGACGTTGTCGTTGACGGGCGTTGTCCGGGACTTCCGTGAGCGGTCCGTGACCGGCGGCCACCCGGACTTCGAGCGTCCCCCCACGGCGGGCTTTGGCCACTATGTGAACATGGTCAATGACCAGCTGGGCGCCGAGGGCAAGCCCGTGATGCGCGGCACCGCGGGCGGCAACAAGCTGACTGCCAACTTCCGCGATTCGTCGGGCCGCAACCGCATCAACAACAAGGAGTACATCGCCAGCCGCAGCGGCGACGTCAACGGCTCCATCGCGACCGCCAACGGCGGTGCCCTGACGACCGCGGCGAACTTCGACCAGTGGTTCCGCGACGTCCCGGGCGTGAACCTGTCGCGCCAGCAGACCCTGACGCTGGTGCGCCAGCCCAACAGCAACGTCTACAGCTTCAGCGACCGGACGGACGCCGGCTTTGCGAACCGTGGCGGCTTCTTCCCCATCAACGGTGAGCTGTTCGGCAACTCGGCGGGCAATGACCGCAACTTCCACTTCACCTTTGAGCTGGAGACCCAGTTCATCTACGAGCGCGGCAAGGGCCAGGTCTTCACCTTCACCGGCGATGACGACGTCTGGGTCTTCATCGACGGCAAGCTGGTGGTTGACATCGGCGGCGTGCACGGTGCCGTCAGCCAGTCGATCGAGCTTGATCGCCTGAGCTGGCTGCAGGACGGGCGTGAGTATCAGCTGAAGTTCTTCTTCGCGGAGCGTCACCGCACCGCCTCGAACTTCCGCATCGATACCACGATGGTCCTGCGCAGCATCGAGCCCCCGGCGACTTCGGCCCTGTTCGACTGAGCAGAGAACACGCGGACGCGTCCCCCTACACCACCCGCCGTGCAGGGTGGTCCCAAGGGAATGGGGTAAGGGGGCGCGTCGGGCGTAGCGGGCAAGCGGACGGGCGAGCGCTGGGGAATCCCCCTCGCTCCTCTCACCGAGCCTGGCGTCGCCCGTCCGCCGTTTTCTTCCCCGCTCCGTCGGGAGTTTGAGTTCACCTGGTGATCGGAAACCCACACTGAGTTCCACGCCCGGGCTGGCCACGTTGGCCGCCCGGGCGTTGACCGTTTTGCGGGATCGTCACGACCGGCCCCCGTGGGGTGTTCACCGGCCCCACCACGTCCCAGTTGTCGTGCGCTCGCGCACGCGCTCGTCCCTGAAGAAGATCACCGTCTCGGGCTGGCGCTGGATCAGCACCCGCCCGCTGCGCGCGAGGGTCGGGCGTGTCGGCGTTCGCCAGGCGTCCTGCTCGAAGGTTGAGACGGGAGCGCGGGCCACGAGGAGGTCATCGCGCCTGGACGCGAACTCCGCGTCTTCATCCGCGACGCCACGGGAGGCCAGCACGCCGCGGAGATCCTCGGTGCCGAAGACCGCGGCGTTGGACGCGAGGCCGCGCTCGGCCGCGGGCACCATCGCCGGTCCGGTGTCGCGAGCCGCCACGGGCCGGGAGCAGCCACCGGTCAGCGCTACCAGGAGCACCACCGCGATGCCGAGGCAGAGCGTGGCCAGGCCGCCCTGGCGGCTGGGAAGGGCACGGTCTGAACGAGGTGTGAGGCGCTTCACGGACTGGGGACTTGCAACGGCCATGCCGGATCCTCCGACGCTGACGGCGCCCCCGCGATTCGAGCGATTGTAGGACGTTCTGGGTGCGTGTCGGTCCCAGCCGACACGGGGCGCGCGTGCTGGTTGCGTGCGGTGAACATGTGGCGCTGGGGCGGAAAGAAGAAGGCCGCCGCGACCCCGGTTGGGGTCGCGGCGGCTGGAGGTCCGCGGCGAGGTTCTCGGTCATCGCGGCCGGGTGCATCCAGGTGCGCGACCATCACGCACGCCGCGGGTGGGGATCGGTCCGCGTCCGGGGCGGGGGCTCAGTTCACCTGCTCAACGTTCACGGTGTTGCCGAAGCCGTTGAAGATGTCGAAGCCGGGGCCGCCGTCGATCTGCGGGGTGGCGAGGCGGGCGCCCTGGACGAAGAGCTCCATGAGGTCGTCGCCCGCGCCGCCGTTCTGACGCGGCACGCCGCGGAGGGCCTGGGTGATGTTGAGCTTGGTGTAGTCGTTGCCGTTGCCGCCGTCCATCAGGAGGCCGCCGATGACGTTGGACTCGCAGTTGAAGTCGATGATGTCGTTGCCGTCGCCACCGAGGATGGCGCCCGAGAGGGACGAGGTGCCGTTGAGGGCGACGAGGTTGCCCTGGAGCTTGTCGAGGCCGGCGCCCATGTCGACGCGGAAGTTGGTGCGGACGGTGGCGGGGCGATCGTTGAAGACGTTGAGGTTGATCT
>CAZBXF010000246.1:0-4403 GCA_964495635.1 uncultured Phycisphaeraceae bacterium | reverse complement strand
GTCGGTCAGGTCGACGTTCTCGTCCTGGTTGAAGTCGTAGTCGCAGGAGGGGCCGTCTGTCGCGAAGCAAGTGCCGCTGAGCGTGACCTTGTACTCGGCGCTGCCCACGAAGAAGCCCGACCATGACGAGACGATGCCGGCGGCGCCAGGGCCGTCGGGCTGGCGCTCGGTCCCAAAGGGTGTGTCGGTCCAGATGAACTGGCCGTTGGCGTCGAGAGGGTCGACGTCGTAGCCCGAGAGAACGAGGTAGTAGTTGCCGGGACCGGGGACGAACGTGCCGGAGAGCGTGGACTGCCCCGACCCCTGCGAGTCGTCGTTGAAGGTGACACCGGTACCGTCGGTGTTGAACAGGAAGAGCTGTGTATCACCGAAGGTCCCGTTGCCGACGCTCGTCGCGCCAAACGTCGCAACGTCGCAGATGTTGATCAGGAACATGTCGGCGTCGATGGCGGAATCGAGATTGCCGCCGACGCTGGTGAGTGGACCTGCGCCCGTTGGGATCTGGGCAGTTGCAGGAAGGTCGCCCGCGTCGCCGCCGCCGTTACCGACCTCTTCCCACTGTGCGGGAATACGTACGAAGAAGACCACGCCGGGAAGGTCGTCGTCGATGCGGCCCTGCGCGTCAGTGACGGAAACGAGATTGACCGGATACTCACCCGCGGCGAGCGCTCCGTCGATGGTGATGGCGAATGAGAACGTGCCGTCGTTGGGGAACTGGTCGCCGTTGGTGCCGTCATCGAAGAGCTGCTGCGTCGCGCTCCCAAGCAGGCCGGAGAAGTCGGCGGTGACAACGATGCCCGTGCTGTCGGGGTTCACCGCGGGGAAGACCTCGACCTCGAGAAGTGCGACAGTTCCGGGGAATCCGAGGTTGGGAGTGATGCCAGCCGAGACCGCGTCAGGGTTGGAGACATCGACATTGAGGAAGATGGTGCCGCTGAAGGAGCGGCTCTCAAGGTCGCTGACGACGTAGCCAAACTCATACGTCTGTTCGGCCTGTTCGCCCTCGATCAACTGAAGATACGAGAAGATGTTGTCCCCGGCGACGGCATCTCCATTGGTGCCGTCGTCATACAGCGCCTGCGTGGTGCTCCCGCCCTGGAGGCTGGAGGTGTCCATGGTCACGGCAAGACCCGTGCTTGCCGGATTTGTGCCCGGAGTGACGTACACCTCGAAAAGCGTGCTCTCGCCAGCGAGGACGGGATCGGGCGAAGCCACGCCGAAGGCGTCGATGTCGCTGGGACCCGGAATTCCGATGCTGATTTCGGCCGTTCCCTGCTGCCCGCCGTAGCCTGCGAGGCGGACGTAGTACGTCTGCCCTTCAACACCCTCCCAGGAAACCCGGGACCCGAGCACGCAGGAGTCGTCGTTACAGGCGAGCTGAACGCCCCCATTCCCAGGGCAGCCGCTCCAGATGGCAAGCGTCGTGTCGAAGGTACGCGCGCCGCAGGTTGAGGCCTCGAGCGAGCCGGTTGAGGTCGCGACGTAGCGGTACCAGACGTCGTTCGATCCGAGGCAGGTTTCTGTCGTCGTCACGGCGTCGAGGTTGCTCGCGGCGTTGGTTCCGTCGAAGATCTCAATTGCCCCGACACACTCATCGTTACCAAAGGCCGACAGGGTCAGTCCCGCCACAGCGGCCACAACCGCGGCCGACATCGACGCGTACTTCGTCATGAACACACTCCACTAAATGTTGATCAGCCTTCGAACACATCTGGAGGACACCGCGCGAGCACGCGGACACTCCAGCCTCTTCCGCGGGGGAACTCTGCGGTGAACCCGCGAACCTCGGGCAAGGCAGCGGTTTTCAGTGAGCCTGAGTCAATCGAAGTCATATGCACCGTTCGCGAGCGGGGCACCGACAAAGGCCTCCAGGCCATGCATCACGGCGGAACATGTGTTAAGCCGGTGTGAAATCTGCGAGCGACTCCAGCAGATCCACTGGAGCATGGAGTTGCGCGCTGATCCGGAGCGCGCGCGGCCGGACAAGCGTTCTGGGGACGCGGGGTACCGCGGGTCTTCGTTCGGTGTGTTCGCTCCACGCGCCATCGCTCCGCGTCAACAGAGGGCAAAAAGAAAGCCGCCCGCTTTCGCGGGCGGCCTTTGGTGCTGAGTTCACGATCCCGAGCCTTGGACCTTGCGCCTTACAGAGCGCAGTTGCCGGTCACGACGAACGCCGCGAGGATCTGGGCGTCCGTGAGGTCGGCGTTCTCGTCGCCGTTGAGATCGCCATCGAGCCAGTTGGCTTCGGGGGTGAGGAGGCCGACGAAGACCTGCGCCATCTGCTGGGCGTCGGTCAGGTCGACGTTCTCGTCCTGGTTGAAGTCGTAGTCGCAGGAGGGGCCGCCGCCGGGCACGCCCACGGGCAGCACGACGTACTGGTTCCCCGGGATCGCGGAGAAGTCGATCGCGCTGGGCTCGCCCAGGTTCGCGGCCGACCCGCTGCCGCCGATGACCTGGTTCGAGGTCGTCGCGAAGTTGTCGCTCGAGATGAACCCGGCGATCTTCACGGGGCTCGTGCCATCCCAGCCCATCGAGGTCAGGTTGAACTGCAGCTCGAGGCCGGTGGTGACGAGCTCAGCGCCCGCCGCGCTCGTCGAGGTGACGCCCGCGATGTTGTTGTTGTCCATCGCGGCCAGGATCCGCCCGGCAAACTCGGCCGGGGGAGCAAGGTCCGGACCGGGGATCGGCGGGGGCTGCAGGAGCGCCCAGCCGGTGATCCCGTTTGGCTCGCCGTTGGTCTCGAGCTTCGTGCGGCTGAAGTCCTGATACTGCGCGTAGGTGGCGGGGAAGTCGAGCAGCCGGTTCTCCGGCTTGGCCCCGCCATCGAAGGCCACGTAGTCGGCGACGAAGCCCGAGTTCGTGAGCGGGCCGTTCGTCCGGATCGTCGTCACGTCAAGGAAGTGGCTCACCGGACCCGAGCCGCCGTTGGCGTAGAACATCACGTAATCGGCGTTGAAGTCCGCGTCGAACCTGAGGCCGCTGCCGGCGCCCTCGGCACCGTTGCCGCCGTTGCCAAGGCGGTTCAGGCGGTTGTCGACCGAGACGTCAAGGTTCGTACCGATCAGCTGGTTCTGGCCCTCGGCCGAGTTGAGGTCAACAAACAGCGTGATCTTGTTGTAGTTGGTCTCGAGGTTGCCCGTCAGCAGCACGTGGGCCGTGCCCGTGTCCGGATCAACGTAGCCAAAGAGGCCGTTGAACTCAGAGCCGAACGACACATCGATGTTCGGCGTGCTCGGGCCGGCGGCGCCGCCCAGACCGGGCAGACCGGCGATGTTGCTGTTGTTGTACCGCAGGTTGATCGGGGGGTTGTTGCTGCCGCCTGAACCCATCGGGCCCGGCGTGTAAGTCTGGGCCTGGGAGGCCGTGCCGCCCAGGTAGGCGCCCGAGCCGCCCGTGCTGGTCAGCGTGATGAAGTCGAGGAAGAGCGTCCCGCCGAAGATGTTGCCGGCGGTGAAGTAGTCGGCCTCGAAGCCCGCGTCGAACGTGAGGCCGTTGGGCGTGCTGGCGTCGGCATCGCCGAGGTTGCGGACGAAGCCGAAGCCCCAGTCCGGATTCGGCGGCACGCTGAGCAGGCGGTTCTGGCCACCGGCGACCGTGTCGAAGAACATCGTGATCTTGTTGCCGTTGGCCTCGATGTTGCCGCCGACGAAGATGCACAGCATGTCGTCGGAGGGATCGGCCGGAGTTCCGTTCGTGCTGCGGACGGCGTAGAAGTTCGCGAACTCGCTGCCGTTCGCGTTGGTCGGGTTGTTCGTGTTGTTGTCGCCGAAGCCCGTGGGCGTCTGCGAGACCCAGATGCGGTTGCCGGCCCAGAAGCTGGTCTCCAGCGTGCCGTCCATGGTCGGCATGCCCGAGACGGTCGCGGGCGTGAACTCGAGGTACTGGTTGCCGTCGACGTTGCCGAAGTTCAGGCCGCGCGGGTTGCCGAAGTTGGCCTGCGTGGTGCTCGCCTCGCCGAAGACCTGGTTCGAGAGGAAGTCGCCACTGCCGTTCGCGATGAACCCGGCGATCTTGATGGGCCCGCCCGTGTACCCGATCGCGCTGATCGGGATCGCCCACTCAAAGCCCGTCGCAACGTTTGCGGGGTCGCCCGGCTGCGACGACTGCCCGGCGACGTTGTCACCGAACGTCGTGGGCTGGTCCTGAACCCAGAGGATCGTGCCGTAGTTGTCACCGGCGAGCGAGCCATCCACCGTCGGCTGCGCGGTCGCCGCGCCCGCGGCGAGTGCGAGCATGAGAGCCTGGGAAGCGATACAACGAATCTTCATCACGTGTCTCCCTGAAAAAATGAACGCCCGGTCGGGACGCTCAGCCACCGCGCCACTCCCGCGCGCAATTCTCTGCAACCTCGTCGTGAGCGGTCCGCCGCCACCGGCGCGGATCGCCGCAGCCGGGCCACGCGC
>CAZBXF010000245.1:0-4456 GCA_964495635.1 uncultured Phycisphaeraceae bacterium | reverse complement strand
GGGTTTACGCTCTCTCGCGGCCAGCTCTCGCTCTCCACGTCGTACACATTCCTCACAAGCCCCAGCGATGGGTTCCAGGCCGTTGAAGAACTCGGCTTCACGCTCGCGCTCGACGACTCGGAGTGGATGAAGGAGCTGGCGCTCAAGCCTTACGCGACGCTCGCCATCGAGACCGGTTCCAACGGTTCGGACGGGCCCGACCTCGACAACGGTGTGTATCTGGAGCTGGGCATCGCCCCCGGCGTTTCATTCGACATGGGCAAGACGCCGGTCACGCTCACATTCCCCGCCTCGGTCGGCCTCAGCCTGTCGGACTACTACCAGGACGCAGGCGGCAGCGACGACACCTTCGGCTTTGCGCAAATCGGAGCGAAGGCATCGATCCCGCTCGGCGAGCCCGGGCGCTTCGGAACATGGACCCTCAACGCGGGCGTGTCGGCATTATTCCTCGGCGGGCATACAAATGCCTTCAACAATGGGGACGACACGGAGGTGATCGGGACAATCGGGCTGCAGTGGAACTTCTGATGGCTTCAGCGACTCTGCCCTCCTGGCACAGGTGCAGGCGGCTCACGGCAACCACCGCCGCTGAGACCCGACGCCTCTGGGGTGGCCGTTCAGCCTGCGATGAACCACCGAGGTTTCTGCTTACATAAAGAGCATGCCGAGACCTTGGGCAACGCGACCAAACTCAACGTGTCGCGTCCGATCTCCCGGCCCAGTCCCGCGGGGCAGTGCTTGCCCTCCGAACCACGGCAGTTGCGACAGTCCCTATGAAAACAGCCCTTGCATTCGCAAGGGCTGCTTGAAGCGGAGAGGGGGGGATTCGAACCCCCGTTGCAGGAAACCTGCAAACTGGTTTTCGAAACCAGCGCGTTCAACCACTCTGCCACCTCTCCCTGGATTCTGGTGCGTTCTGCGACTGTGGCGGGTCGAGAACGGGACATGGTCTGAGCCGGACATGTTCGGGCCGGATTGAAGGCACTTGTAGGTCGTTACGGGCGGGTTGATTCCGGGCCAGTTGAGTCAGGATGATTGGGGGGGCGAAGGGGTCGGTCAAGGTGCGTGCGTGGTTGGTGGCGGATTTGGCTGAGAAGCGCCGCGAAGTGGCGGGGCGCCCGCGGGCCCTTTGTGCTGAGCCAAGAGATCCGACGCGGCCTGAAGGATCTCCTCAGGCTCGGACATTCTTCCGACGCCGATCGTGCGGCAGGCCTGCCACCCTGCGCCCGGACCGATCGTGTGGAACCCATCCTCACGGAGCGTTGCAAAGTTCCGCTGCGTGCTGGGCTGGGCCCACATCACCTCGTTCATCGCGGGGGCGAGCAGCACCGGCGTCTTCGATCGGTCGATGGCGGACAGGAGGAGCGAGACGATGTCGTCAGCGCGGCCTGCGGCGAGTCTGGCCGCGGCGTCCATGGTGCATGGCGCGACAATCGCAAGATCAAGGCCCGTGGCAAGGCTGATGTGCTGCGGGTCGTGGCTCTCGATGTGCTCCCAGGGCGTGGTGTAGACGGGCCGCGCCGACAATGCCTGGAAGGTCAGCGGTGTGACGAAGCGCGTGGCGGCCTGGGTCATGGCCACTGTGACAGTGGCCCCGCCTTGCGCGAGCCGCGAAACCACCATCGCCGCCTTGTACGCGGCGATCCCGCCGCAGACACAGACGAGCACCCGGCGACCTTCGAACGGACGACCGGGGGGCACCGTGTCAGAGGGAGGCACGCTTGGCATATGGACCTGGCTGGCGTTGGTCGATGGGAGCGTCGGACCTGTCGAGAGCGGCTTCACTCCACTCAGTGGGTTCGCCGCGCCTCGGGACCGAACTGGGAGGCATCGAAGTCGAGCGTGATCTTGTCGCGCAGGATCTCGTCGATCGCGACCTCAAGGTCGGAACGGCCCTCGCGCGCCACGAGTGGACGGGCGCCTTCCATGAGCTGGACAACGCGCCTCTGGATCAGCGAGCAGAGCTTGAAGCGTCCGCCACACTTGGTCACGATCTCATCGCTCTTGAGTGCTTCGATCATGGGTTCCTGCCGGTGGGGGTAAGGGGCCTTTGCCGGGCTCGCGTGCGAATTGACCTTTGACTGGGACAATCCCCAGTGTCCCGATCATGCTCGGGTCGGCAGGTGCTCGTTCGGATCACGGCGCGGCAACGTTCGGAGTCGGTCCCTCCGGGACAGAGATGGTATTCTCTCCACTGCCCCGGGGCAATGGACCTTGAGAGGTGGCGGTTTTCCTCTTCGGAGGGAACTTGCGGGGCATGTACGGCTGGATTGCGCTCCGTGCGACGTTCGTTCCGCGGGGCGGTGGGTCGGTGGCGACAGCCTGAACGTGTGTTTGGCGGCGACCGAAAAGCGATCGGGGGTCAGGCTCGATGGCGATGGTGTCGTGGAAGAAGGGCGATCGAGTGGTACACGCCGGCAAGCCCGAGTGGGGCGCTGGCGATGTCACGCTCGCGGAGCCGACGATGCACGAGGGGGCGGCCTGCCAGAAACTCACCATCCGCTTCAGCCGCGCAGGCGTCAAGACAATCCTCACTGCTCTCGCGGACATCCAGAGCGCAGAGCACACGCCCCGGATGAGTGAGGATCGACCGACGGAGCCGCTGGCGGTGATCGCGGCCGCTGCGGATGCTGAGCAGTTGCTGCTGCGGATCCCCGAGAAGGCTGCGGATCCATTCTCCTCCCTCTCGGACCGTCTGAAGGCCACGCTTGATCTGTACAAGTTCGCGGACTCAGCCGCCGGACTCCTGGACTGGGCGGCGATCCAGACCGGGCTGCGGGATCCCCTCTCAAGGTTCAGCCGGCACGAACTGGAGCAGTACCACGCGAAGTTCCGGATCGAGCTGGACACGCACCTGCGCAAGCTTCTCCGGGATGCCCGCAAGGCGAACCCGGCGATCATCACCGAGGCCACCGCCGCGGCCCACCCGGCGGGTCGTCAGGCGTTGCGGCGCGTCGACGGCGGACGTTGATTTGCGGCAACAGGCGGCACACGTGGGAACTCCCCGTTCGGTGGTGAGCGGAACCCTCGCGGCTCCGGTCGCGTATGGAGGCGGCGGCGGGGCGTTTTCTCGGACGAAGGCAGTTGGCACGCGACTTCGGTCTCCGCGACGCGAGCTTGGCGCGGGCGTTGATCTCTTGTTCCTTGCCGGCGTCGTGTGAGACGCAGGCAGCGACAGGATCGGTTGGACCGGCCTGCGACAAATCAAGACCGAAAGGAACGAGAGATGAGCGAGCACGACTTCCAGACGCGCCTTGGCGAGCTTCTCAAGCAGATCGACGCCCTTCCGGAGGGTCAGCGCGGCCCCATCGAGCAGCTCGCGAGCGAGACGCGTGATCGCCACGACCGCATGAAGAAGACGGTCGCTGAGCTCCAGGACTCGCTCGACTACCTCCGCCTGTCCGTCAAGTATCTCGTCTTCGATCTCGAGGCAACGCGTCGCGAGAACGACTACCTCCGCAAGCTCATCGAGAGCACCCAGCGTCAGGACGATGCGGGCTCCCAGGGCGCGGACTGAGCCCATCCCCAACGACGCGGCTCCGCGCTCCGGCCCCGTCGACCCGCCCACGCCGCCAAGCCCCCAAGCGTGCCGCACGCGGCTTGAGGTGCTATCATGGCCCCGCGGAAATCCGGAAACCCCGGAGAGGTGGCCGAGAGGCTGAAGGCGGCGGTTTGCTAAACCGTTATACTGATTTCGGTCGGTATCGGGGGTTCGAATCCCCCCCTCTCCGCTTCAAGCAGCCCTTGCGAATGCAAGGGCTGTTTTCATAGGGACTCGGGTGCAAGGCCCGAATGCCCCAACGGCCGACACCCTCGGGAGACTGGTCAAGTGTCGGATCGCCCTTGACGTTGGATCGTCACTTCAGCCCTTGACGTTGGCTCGTCACTTCAGTTAGATCGCCCTCGAGCTGGCGCCGGACTCCCAACGAGTGAGTGGAGTGTCCCTCAAGGCCCCCGACCACACCAACAACTCGCGGCGGTTCGCGTCCGCACGCGAAACGGGATGCACCCAGCACCGGCGGCAAGGCCCCTTACACACCTTGACGAGTCGCTAGCCTGAATGCCGAAGATCTCAACGGCGCGCCATCGTCGGCGAAGCCGATTCTGCCCATCTCAGCGAGGATGGTGAAGAAGGCAGAGCACAACGTGACAGTCGCAGACCCCGCGCCGCGCACCCCGGTCTCCTCTCCTGAGACTGATCATCGCGTAGCGATGCAATCGGATACCCTCCAATCACCCGATCGTGGCTCATGACTGGAGGCAGGGCGTATGGGTATCAGGATCGTGAACCGCTACACGCCAGGCGACGTGTACACCTTTGGACTAGAGGACGGCCGGTGGGGTGCTGGGATGCCTTGGTTGCACGATCCCAGGAAGCGGTACGGCGCAAACTTCTGCCTGATGGCTGGCTTCCGGATCCGCAAGCCAGTTCCTGTCACGATGTCCGATCTGGAGG
>CAZBXF010000244.1:0-4462 GCA_964495635.1 uncultured Phycisphaeraceae bacterium | reverse complement strand
ATCGCCATGGGCGTCGACCGCGAGGGCGCGGGCGACCAGGGCATGATGTTCGGCTACGCCTGCCGCGACACCGCCGAGTTCATGCCCCTCGCCATCGACCTCTCCCACCGCCTCGTCGAGCAGCAGGCCCACGTCCGCCGCGAGAGCAAGATCCCCGGCCTCCGCCCCGACGCCAAGAGCCAGGTCACCGTCGAGTACGAGAACAACAAGCCCGTCCGCGTCGACACCGTCGTCCTCTCCACCCAGCACGACCCCATGTGGAACGACCGCCAGGGCGATCTCAAGAAGGAGATCACCGAGCACGTCATCAAGGCCGTCCTCAAGGAGTGGTGGAACCCCGGCATCAAGATCCACGTCAACCCCACCGGCCGCTTCGAGATCGGCGGCCCCCACGGCGACACCGGCCTCACAGGCCGCAAGATCATCGTCGACTCCTACGGCGGCATGGGCCGCCACGGCGGCGGCGCCTTCAGCGGCAAGGACCCCACCAAGGTCGACCGCTCCGCCGCCTACATGGCCCGCTACATCGCCAAGAACATCGTCGCCGCCGGCCTCGCCGACCGCTGCGAGATCCAGCTCTCCTACGCCATCGGCGTCGCCGACCCCACCAGCGTCTACGTCGACTGCTTCGGCACCAACAAGGCCGACGAAGAGAAGATCAGCAAGGCCGTCCGCGAAGTCTTCGGCTTGACCCCCCGCAAGATCATCGAAACCCTCGACCTGCGCAAGCCCATCTACTCGCCCACCGCCAAGCACGGCCACTTCGGCCGAAAGCCCTACGAAGGCCAGTACTTCGACCCCGTCAAGCGCGTCCACCGCGGCCCCAAGATCAACTTCTTCAACTGGGAAAAGACCGACAAGGCCGAAGCCCTCAAGAAGCTCTGCTCGTAACCACTCCCGTGGCACCGGCCTCCCGGCCGGTGTCCCGCTTTCAGTACCCCGCCTCTCTCCTCCTCTTCCTACACCCTCCTAGTGGGGCAGGCGTCCCGCCTGCCTCTACACCAACCTACTTCTTCCTCCTCTTCCCTACCTCCCCTTTCTCCATCACCCCAAACATAACAAGCCCAAGACAAGGCCCCCAAAACCGGGGGCCTTTTGCCGCGCCAATCTCTGGGTGGTGTGCCGGTCCCCGGCACTCTTCCGCACGGCACTCAACATCGAAGCAGCAAAACAACCCCGCCACCAAAGCCCACTCTGTGTAGAAACCAAACACACCCATCGCGCTCAGTTCTGCGGTCCAGTCCCCATCAAGCCCCATCTTCCCCGCAGCCAACACGTGCAAGTCTCGATGCTCGCGCGGATCTGCCGTGTCTCTGACCCAAGTGCCCAGTGCCTAGTGCCTACCTCTCCACCTCCCGCTCACGCTTCTCCATCGTGAACGGCCCCACCTTCACCGTCAGCCGCTCGCGCTCATGCACCAGCCCCGCCGCGCCATAGCTCGACCGCCGCTCGCGCGTCACCACCGCGCCGCGCAGCTCCAGCCGCAGCGTCGCCAGCACCGCATCAAGCCCACTTCCCTCCTCACGCCCGCCACCCTCCACACGCTCCACCACATGCGTCGCCTCCCCGCGCGACACCGATCCCCTCGCCCGCCCATCCTCCCCAACCTCCACCGACTCAACCCTCGCCTCACTCTTCGCCACCGCCCCCGGCTCCAGCCTCGCCGGCAAAATCTCAATCGGCGGCACAAAACTCAACATCGTCCCACGCTCCGCATCACGCAGCGTCATCATCTCCACGCCCCCCGCCGCGCCACGCCGCAGCCCCAGCTCCCGCACCATCTCCCACACTCCCCCCTCCGCCTCGCGCCGCTCAAACCGCAGCGTCCAGCTCCCATCCGCCCCCGGCGCACTCGTCGTCCGCCGCTCCAGAGCCCACGACTCCGGCCCACCCTTGCCAACCTCGCGCAGCACCACCTCGCCCGGCGAATACAACATCTCCGGCGTCAGCACGCGCGCCCGTCGCACCACCTCCGTCCCGATCTCCGCGCTCGCCGCGCCCGCCCCCCCCGCCGGCCCGCGCAGCGGCTCAGGCGTCCCGGCACACGCCCCCAGCATCCCAGCCACTCCCACCAGCGCCGACGCCACTCCGCCGCCACGCAGCCTCGCCGCCGCCAAGCCCCGTCCCCCCGCCCTGCCCGCTTCGTATACTCGCGCCATGGTTGATCGGCTCTCCTCTGCTCCACCCCGCCCGACTCTTCGCGCCCCCGCGCTCGTCACCCAGTGCCTGGCGCTCGGCCTGCTCGCCCTCCTCGCCCCCACGCTCGCCGGCTGCGACACCTTCCAGCTCAAGCCCGGCGCCAAGGGCATCTTCGACGGCGTCTCCGGCCCCGGCCCCGCCGAGGCCGCCGAATGGTCCATCGACCAGTTCGACGCCGACAAACGCTATCGCGGCACGCTCCTCCTCGCCAACGCACCCTGGGCCAACGAGCCCGTCTACATCAAGCTCTTCACCGACAATATCAACGACGAAGACCCCGGCGTCCGCGCCGCCGCCATCCGCGGCCTCGCCAACCACGGCACCCCCGAGCACGTCGACCTCATCGCCCCGCGCCTCGCCGACGAGGACCCCGGCGTCCGCGAAATGGCCGCACGCGCCCTCCAGCGCCTCCACAACCCCGCCGCCATCGACCCCCTCCTCGAACGCCTCGACCCCGCCAAGGAGCCCGAGTTCGCCGTCCGAACCCAGGCCGCCAAGGCCCTCGGCCAGTATCGCGACACCCGCGTCGCCGAACTCCTCATCCAGACCCTGGACGACGACAACCTCGCCGTCACCGACGCCTGCCGCCAGTCCCTCCGAACCCTCACCGGCCAGGACCTCGGCCTCTCCCGCGCCGCCTGGGCCACCTGGTACAAAAGCATCGAATCCAGCGACCAGGTCTTCGCCGCCGGCGGCACCTACATGTACCCAATCTACTCCCGCGACCGCGACTGGTGGGAGTACTTCCCCTTCGTCCCGCCGCCGCCAAACGAACAGGCCAGCACACCCGCAGGCCTGATCCCCGGCGAGTAACAAAGCGCCACGCAGCGGAAGATCATCCAAACGCCGCACTCTCTCAGCTCGGTGCGCGCACTTACGCCGCACCTGATCGCCGCGCACTCAGCACGCACTCGCCATCAATCCACTGACGCCAAAGGCCTCTACGCCCACAGCCCGGCGCCGGAGGCGCAGGCAGCGCAAGCGAAGCAACGTCACCCCTCGAGATCAGACTCGCGATCCCCCAGCGCCCCTGCACCCCACCTCAAACCGGCGGCCGCCACGCCCCCTGCGCCTCCCGCATCGACACCGGCGCCGACAGCAGCTCCTGCATGATCATCGCCCGACGCAGCTCCGCCGCCGACATCCCGCCCGCCGTCGCCGCCACACCCGTCATCCCCGACCCGCGCGCCACGTTCAGCGGCGAGCCAGCCTGCGTCGCTCGCTTCGACTGCGCATCCGTCGCCCGCTCCGTCGGATTCGCAAACGCCGCGGCCATCGCCGCCTTGTCCTCCGCCTCCCGCTCCGCACGCGCCCGGTCCCGCGCCGCGATCTCCGCCCGACGCTTCGCCTCCTCCTCGCGCTGCGCCTGCCGAGCCTGCCCCCGGACCACCCTGTCCACCTTCTCCTGCTTCGCCTCCCGCCGCCCGCTCGCTTCCTTCCGCTGCGCCTGCGCGATCATCCCACCCTGGCTCATCCCTCCCGGAACCCCCACAGGCTGCTGCTGAGGACCCTCCGGAGGTCGAGCAGGCGGCCGCGCCGTCGGCCGCGACGGCGACGTCCGCGTCTGCGGACCCGCCGGACGCCCACCCTGCCCACCCGCCACCTCCGGCGGCAGCGGCATCTCGATCACAACCCCACCCGGCAGCCGCACCAGCGTCGTCGGAGGCCGCGGCCCCGACGCCGACTCCTCCCCACCCAGCGTCGCCGCCGCGCTCGGACCATCATCCAGCGGCCGCCCCGTCCGCAGCTCCTCCAGCCGCGCACGCTCCCGCCGCACCGCCTCCGCACGCTTCTTCGCCTGCTCACCCAGATGCTTGAAGATCCCCGCAATCACCGGCCCGCCAAACGCCAGCAGCACCACGAGAATGTCGAGGTTGCTCACCAGCCATCGGATGACCTGCTGAATGTTCATGCGCCCCCGATTCTACGCGCCCCCGGCGATGTCGCGATCAGCGCCGTCCCCCGCGCCCCGCTCACACGCTCAAACTCCGCCCCAAACAGCGGCCCCATCACCTCCGGCGTCACAACCTCCGACGCCACACCCTGACCCACCACCACACTCCCCCCTCCCCCCTCCCGCGGCCCCAGCGCCACCACACGCGTCGCCATCCGCAGCACCAGATTCAGGTCATGCATCACACACACCACACACAGCCCCGCATCCGCAAGCGACCTCAGCAGCCCCAGCGTCGCCAGCCCATGCCCCGCATCCATCGCCGCCACCGGCTCATCCGCAAGCAGCACCTTCCCCGCAAGCCCCCCC
>CAZBXF010000243.1:0-4470 GCA_964495635.1 uncultured Phycisphaeraceae bacterium | reverse complement strand
GCGCAAACGGCGCACCATGGTGGTACTTGGAGCCCATGTACCCCATCCCCGTGTCGCAGTGCGCATCGAAGTGGATCATCCCCACCGGCCGCTCGCGCGCAATCGCCCGCAGGATCGACAGCGACAGCGAGTGGTCCCCGCCCACCGAGATCGGCACGATGCCCGCCTCGTGCACCCGCGCATAGAAGCGGTGTACCTCCGCCAGCGCAGGCTCCAGCGCAAACGGCTCACGCACCCACGCATCACCAAGATCCGCGATCCGGTGCAAGCCAAACGGGTTCATCTTCAGCGACGTGTTGAACGGCGCAATCATCGTCGACGCCTCTCGCACCGCCCGGGGCCCATGCCGCGAGCCCGGCCGATTCGTCGAGCCGCCGTCATAAGGCATCCCGATCAGCCCGATGTCGATCCCCTTCCACGCCCCGGCGTCAGGCGCGTGCGCACCGCGGAAGAACGTCGCGATCCCGGTGTAGCGCGGGGCCGACTGCGCGTCGTCGTGAGAGTCCTGCTGGTGGGCCGTCCTGGTCATGCGGATCCTCCGGGGGGCGGCGGCAAAAACCCTCCAACCCCGCCGGAAGTGTACCGCCATGCAGGCAGCCCCCGTCGCCTTTCAGACCCCCGCCGGCGCGTCCGCAAGCCCCGTCGCGTCGCGCGGCGGTTCCCCCGTCGTCGCCCGGTCCTGCCGCAGCACCCTCAGGTCCGTCCCAGGCTCCGCAAGCCCCGCGTTCTGCTCACGCGAGCGCCCGTCCGGGCTCCACATCCGCGCCGTCGGCACAGGCTCCACCACGCCCCGATGCGCCTGGTGCCCGTCCCGCGGCCGCACGCCCCTCGCCGCCAGATTCTCTACCCACGCCTGCTCATGAACCTGCCAGAAGTGCTCGAAGCTCCGCTCCATCGAGAACTCCTGCATGAACCGGTGCGCGCTCGCCCCCATCCGCCCCCGCGTCGCATGGTCCGAGCAGCTCTCAACCACCGCCCGCACCCATCCCTCCGCGTCCGCCGCCGGCACCACACGCCCCGTCACCCCGTCCAGCACCACCTCCTTGGGACCACCCTCGTCCGTCACGATCACCGGCATCCCCGACGCCTGGCTCTCCATCACAACCTGCCCCAGCGTGTCCGTCGTGCTCGGAAACACAAAGAGGTCGCTCGTCGCGTAGATCTTCGCCAGCTCCTCCCCATACCGGAAACCCACAAACCGGCACCGGCTCCCCCGCAGCTGCCCCTCCATCTCCTTGCGATAAGGACCATCTCCCACGATCACAAGCTCCGCATCCACCCCCTGCGCCAGCAGCCGCGCATCCGCCTCCTTCCACACCCTCGCCAGCAGCGGCATGTTCTTCTCAACGCTCACGCGCCCCACGTACAGCGCACGCACCCGCGTCCGTGGCGACCCCAGCGACTCCACGAACGCCTCATCCCGGAACCGCGGATGGAACTGCTCCGTCACGATCCCCGGCATCAGCGGCAGCACGCTCGAACGCTTGATCCCCAGCCGCTCCAGCGCCCCCACATAGTCCTGCGACCGCGTGAAGATCGAGCGGAACGGCGCGTAGAAGAACTTCATGAACGCTTCCGTGATGTTCGTCAGCGCGCCATCCTCAAACAGCCGATCCACATACGCCGGAAAGTCCGTGTGGTAGACGCCAACCACCGGAACCCGCAGCATCTTCGCCGCAATCAGCCCCACCACCCCCACCGACCCCGGCGTCGAGATGTGAATCACGTCCGGCTGGTGCTGGTCCACGAACCGCAGCATCTTGACCAGCGGCGGCAGCACAAGCTCCAGATTCTCATACTTCGGCATCTTCGTCGCAAACACCGGCCCGAAGTTGTGGATGTTCGGCTCGTTCGGAATCTCAAAGTTCGTCGACGTCACCACCCGCAGGTCACGACCCGTCGTCCGCGCCGTGCTCGCCGCGTTCCGGATGAACCGCGAAACCCCGTTGACGTCCCCAAGAGTGTCCGTGAAGAGCATCACCCGCATCGGTCGGTCCAAAGGGCTCACTCCTGTTCCCGGCTCCGAACACTCGTGCTCGATCCGCTCAAGGAACGGCCGTTCCTTGTTCTGATGAAAGAGCGAGAAAAGGTACGGAAGCTGCGTCGCCTCCAGCACCAGATACGACATCACCATGTCCAGGATCTCGCGATGGTCCCTCCCCATCGCCGCCCTCACCGCCCGCGATCCCATCGTCCCATGGATCGCGCCATACAGATCGTCGGCAAACTCCGCCATCCGCTCATGGCACGAGACCGCCGCCCCATCCGTCCACGCACGCTCGTCCAGCCGGCTCCGAAGATCCGGGTACTTCGCCAGCACCGGCCCGAAGCTCTGCGACAGCGCATCCAGCAGCGGACCCATCGGCCGCCGCTTCCGCCCAAGCCGATGGTTGATCCGACCCTTCAGCGCATGCAGCGCCAGCCGGATCTTCCCGGGACGCGCCGCCTTCACTCCCGCAAACCGCAGAAGCCGGCTCCCGACATACCTCCCCGTCACGCTCGCCCGCGGCAGCACATGCCGTGCCGCAAAGTGCGCCCCGACCGTCGTCAGCTGGTGCGCCAGCAGCGACGAGTGACCCGCCGTCCCCCCAGCCTCGGACCGCGCCGCCATCACCAGCCGCAGAAACTCCCGCGGATCCTCCACCTTCCCCGCAACCTGCGTCCACGCCCGCCCCACGTTCAGCAGCCCGTGGTCGTCCGATCCCCCCGTCAGCCCCTTCTCCCAGATCCGCGTCCAGTGCGGCTCCAGCTGGTGCTGCTCGATCAGCCTGTGCACCCGCCCCGGCGTCAGCGACCGCAGAAACGTCCCCAGCGCCGAACGATGCGTCCCCGAGTGCGCCCCGTTCAGGATCTCAAACCCCTTGAACAGCAGCGACGCACGCTCAAGGTGCCACAGCGTCAGCTTGTGGTTCTGCACATACACCGGATGCGCAAGGCTGTGCGCAAGGTTCCGGTCCCGCAGCCACGCCGCAAACTGGTACACATCCGCCCGCAGCCCCAGCGCCCCGATCTCCTCGTGCTGCGCGCCACTCAACCCCCACACCAGCACATGCAGCTTGCACTTGTCCTCCGGGAAGTGAACCGTCACCTCCTCCCCCGTCACCACCCCCGGATACCCGCGCTCCACCAGCCGCATCACCCCGTCGATCGTGTCATGATCCGTGATCGTGACAAGGTCCATCCCGCGCGCCCGCGCCTGCTCATACACCCGCTCGGGCTCCGAGTAGCTCTCCGGACACCCAATCAGCGACAGCGCCGCCACCGCAGGCCCCGACGAAGCGCTCGAGTGGCAGTGCAGATCAGCCCGCGTCACCACACCCCCGCCCACACCCCCGCCCACAGCACCACCCGGCCCCGACTCCAGCGAGACCGGCTCCTCATTCCAACCTGGCTGCGCCGCTTGCACCATGGCCGGCTCCTCGGGGTCGTCCCCACCTCAAGGGCAGTCATCACCCGCCCCCGCAGGGACGGACTGGAACCCGGATCGCCCTCCAGGTTCCTGAGCTCCATACAGACGCTCGCGCGGCCCGGCCCCCGCTCAGGCTCCCATCCGGGCACCCTCACGGCGGAGTCTCCTCTCGGGCCCCGACCTTCAAAGATCGTGCGAAAGACTACCTCCGTCCACACCCGGAATCCGCACTAAGTCGCGTCAGAAACGTGCTTTAGCCAACCATTCGCCCGCCCTTTGCCAGCCCTTGGAGCGTTCCTCATGGAAACTGAACAGATTGTGAAGACGCCCCACCCCGGCCCAGCCCGCCCCACGCCCGGTAGACTTCACCGATGCCAGTCTCACGACACGTCGCGGTCTATCCCGGATCCTTCGACCCCATCACCTTCGGCCACCTCGACGTCATCGCCCGCGGCCGCACCCTCTTCGACGAACTCGTCGTCGCCGTAGGACGCAACCCAGGCAAGGACCCCCTCTTCACCCTCGACGAACGCGTCGCCCTCGCCAAGGCCCTCGTCGATGAGATGGTCGCCGCCGACCCCACCGGCTCCCCCGTCACAGTCCGCCCCTTCGCCGGCCTCACCGTCGACTTCGCCAAAGAAGTCGGCGCCACCGCCCTCCTGCGCGGCGTGCGCAACCTCTCAGACCTCCAGTACGAAGTCCAGCAAGCCGTCACCAACCGCGAAGTCGCAGGCCTCGAAACCGCCTTCGTCGTCGCCGGCCAGAGCTTCGCCTACACAAGCTCCAGCCTCATCAAACAGATCACCGCCCTCTCCGAAGACCTCTCCAAACTCGCCCCCATGGTCCCCCCAAGCGTCGTCGAAGCCCTCCGAATCAAAAAAGCCCAGCGCCACCCAGCCCTCGTCCAACTCCTCGACGCAACCTGAACCCAAGCCCAACCCCAAGCCCACACCCGCCCACACACGCCACCTCCCCCAACTCTTCATTTCCCGCTTTTCGCTTTCCTCCCCCTCCCCGCCCCGAAGGGGCGAAGGTAAGTAGCCGTGGGTAGCCGCGAACGC
>CAZBXF010000242.1:2909-4477 GCA_964495635.1 uncultured Phycisphaeraceae bacterium | reverse complement strand
CCGCTGGGGTCGCCGTACTGGTACTTGCCAAAGACGCGGATCTTGGGGTTCGACTCGCTGGGCGAGACTGTCAGTTCAGGCGAGAAGAAGCCCTGGTAGATCAGCATCGAAATGATGTTGGCGGTCGTGTCCTTGGCGGCGGCATCTCCAGGGAGCGTGTGGCCCGCCATGTCGAGCTCGGAGGGAAGGGGGAAACGGTCTTGGTTGTTCTGGGCGAGAAGCACCATGCCTTGGTGGATGCCGCGGACCTGCGTGGAGTCCTTGAGCTGCGGACTACTCCCTTTCTTGCCTAGCGCAGGCAAGAGCAGCGCCCCAACGATCCCCAGCGCGATCAGCACGACCAACAAGTCCACGAGCGTGTATCCGGTCCGTCGCATGTTGCACCCCCGAGGTTGTGGCGGCGTGGGCGCGGAGAGGCAGAGCCCTCCCTGACGGTCGGGCTGCATACTGGCCGGGCTGCAATCTTGCCGGGACGCGAGTGGCTTGCTCGCCGCGCTTGGCCGCCTGCACGAGTTGTCTTGAGCACCCACGAGTTTGGGGGCCCGCGGCCTGATGATGGCGTGGCCGTGCTCTGGTCACGCGATCGCCGCATGGAGATGTACGCCCCGGGCGCGGCGTGCGGTTGCATCAGAGTGTGGGCAGCTGCGCTGATCGCTCAGTCGCCGGCGACGACGGCGCGGATCTCGGTGGCGAGTGCTTCGGCCGCGGCGGCGACGCGCTGGTCCCAGGGCTTGTCGGCCTTTGGACCTTCGGCCTTGGCGTAGATCACGGAGCGGCTCGCGGTGACGAGCACGCCGCTGGTGCCGGGGGTGTTGGCGCCGGGGCGGAGCAGTGCCCGCACGTCCGCGGCGGTGCCGCCCTGCGCGCCGTAGCCGGGGACGAGGAAGATGGCGTGGGGCATGCGCTCGCGCAGCATCGCGCCCTCGCCGGCCTTGGTGGCGCCGACGACGGCGCCGACGCTGCTGAGGCCGTGTGGACCTGTGCTCGCCTCGCCGATGGCGCGGACGTGGTCGGCCATCATCGCGGCGACGCTGCGACCGTCGGTGAGCATGTGGGCCTGTACGGCGTCGCTGTCTGGGTTGCTGGTGCGGACGAGGACGAAGGTGCCCAGGCCCGCGTCGAGGAAGGGCGTGACGCCGCTGGGGCCGAGGTAGCCACTGACGGTGACCCAGTGGGCCTGAGCCCGGACCGCCGCGGCGGCGTAGTGGGCTGCGGAGATGCCGATGTCGCCCCGCTTGAAGTCCAGGACGACGATCATGCCGCGCTGGCGGGCCTCCGCCGCGACTTCCTCGAGGAGTGCGACGCCCTTCCAGCCGTAGCGCTCGAAGCAGGCGGACTGGATCTTGATGGCGGGGACGAAGGGGGCCACGGCCCGGACGACGCCATGGCAGAACTCGGAGATGGCGGCGATGGGCTCGTGGTGGCGCGAGCGGAGGTCGGCGTCGAGGGATTCGAGCACCGGATCAAGCCCGACACAGACGGGCGAGAGGGCGCGGTCCATCGCCGCAACCAGAAGATCGGAGGGGGATTGGGACATGGTGGGGAGGATAGGTTGGAGGGGAAGGGAC
>CAZBXF010000242.1:0-2809 GCA_964495635.1 uncultured Phycisphaeraceae bacterium | reverse complement strand
CCGTGATCCTCCTCATCGACAACTACGACTCGTTCACGTGGAACCTGGTGCAGCGGCTGGGCGAGATTGATCGCTCGCTCGTTGTTGGGCGCGATCTGCTGGTGGTGCGCAACGATCAGATCACGGCCGAGGAGGCCGCGCGGGTGGATGGTGGGCGGCCGCCGGCCCGCATCATCCTGTCGCCTGGTCCCTGCACGCCGAAGGAGTCGGGGGTGTGTCCGGACATCATCCGGGCGCTGGCGGGCAGCGTGCCGATTCTGGGTGTGTGTCTGGGCCACCAGACCATCGGTGATGTGCACGGCATGACGGTGACGCGCCACGTGGTGCCGATGCACGGCAAGACGAGCCCGATCCATCACACGAACAGCGGCGTCTTCCGAGGGCTTTCGAATCCCTTCGAGGCGACGCGGTATCACTCGCTCGTCGTGCTCGCGGAGACGATTCCCAAGTCAGAGCCCGGACGCGACGGGTGGGAAGTGACGGCGTGGACGGATGAGGTCGATGCGGCCACGGGCGCGACGCGGCGTGTGGTGATGGGCCTGCGCCGGCTCTGGGCTGATGCGAGCAAGAAGCCGCTCGAGGGCGTGCAGTTCCACCCCGAGAGTTTCCTCACGCTCGAGGGGCCGAAGCTGCTGAAGAACTTCCTTGAGATGTGAGGTGTGAGCTGTGAATCGTGCGAAGGGTGGCTGCGCTGCACCACCAGTCTGGGCCCTTTGGGCCTGACCGGTGGCACCGGAGCCGGGCTGGTGGCACCGGTCAGGCGGTGCGCCAGGGGCCGCTGATGGCGAGCGTGACGCCCTCACCCTGGATGTTGCAGAACATCGTGGTCCCGTCGGGGGAGAAGTTCACGCCGGCGAACTCCGAGCCGCTCATGGCATTGCGGGCGAGCTCGTAGCACTCGCCGTCCTTGGTGATGCCGATGAGGCGATTGCCCGGATCCTCCTCGGGATCGACGGTGTCCTCGCAGACGATGAGGTCGCCCCAGGGCGCGACCGTGACGTTGTCGGCGTTCTCGATGATCTTTCCGTCGTTGGGCTCGATGAAGAGCTCGAGGCGGCCGGGGTTGTCGTTCTCGGCGGGTGTCCCTTCGGCTTCGCTGGGGAGGTAGCGGAAGATCTGGCCCTTGCGCTTCTCGCCGCCCTCGGTGCAGGCGAAGTAGGCGGAGTCATGGCCCCACCACATGCCCTCGCCGCGCGCGAAGGCGGCGGCGCCGGCGGCGAAGCCGCGCTTGCGCAGGTCGTCCTTGGGGGCGTCGATCTCTTCGAGCCTGATCCAGCGGGTTTCGAGGCGGTCGCCGCGCCGGAGCTGCGGGCTCTTGCCGTGGTTGCTGGTGTCCCAGCTCTTGTGGTCTCGCAGCACGAGGGCCTCGAGCGTGCCGCCCTCCATGAGCGAGCCGGGCTTTCCTTCGCGGTTCTTTGGGATGAAGCGGTAGAGGAGGCCGTCGTCGCGATCTTCGGTGAGGTAGACGATGCCGGTGCGCGGGTCGATGCAGACGGCCTCGTGCATGAATCGGCCCATGGCGGTGATGGGCTGGGCCTTGATGAGGCCGCCGTTGGCCTCGGCGGGAACTTCGAAGACGTAGCCGTGGCGCTTGGCCGCGCCCTTGGTTCCTTCGTTGACGTCGTCCTCTTCGCAGGTGAGCCAGGTGCCCCAGGGGGTCGGTCCGCCTGCGCAGTTGCGGTTGGTGCCGCCGAGAGAGAGGAACTCGCGGAGCTTCTTCTTGGTGCGCGTGTCGTAGACGATGGTGGTGGTGCCGCCGATGCTGGGCGTGCCGCCCTCGCCGCCGTCGTCATAGAGCTTGGAGCGATCGACGCTCGAGAGCAGCTCGTTCTTCTTGCCGAAGGGGCTGCGGCTGAGCCAGTCGGCCTCGAGCTCGTGGTTGCAGACGATGATGGTGGTGCCATCGGGGCCGGGGAAGCTGGCCATGCCGTCGGGCGCGCCGGGCGTGAAGAGCCCATCGTCCATACGCATGCCTGCCCGCGTGACCAGCGTGTACGAGAAGCCCTTGGGCAGGTTCAGGATCTTGAGGGGGTCCTTCACGAGCGGGCCGTAGCCGGCAGTCGCTGAGTTGGCCAGCACCATGCCGCGGGCGGAGCGCGGGCTCGAGAGCATCGCGGCATGCAACCCCGCAAAGCCGGCGGAGAACGCGACGCTGCGGGTCAGGAAGTGGCGACGGGTCAGGGTCATGGCGAAGCCTCGGTGCGGGTGTGAGCGGGCTCGGGCGCAGGGGTGAACGGACTTCGAACGGCGCGGCCCTGGCGACCGGCCCGGCCCTTTCTGATGCTACGAAGGGGAGAGCCCGTCCGGTCGATCCGCGGCCGGCCTTTGCGCGATCTTGATGGGGTGGAAGGGGGCGGAGGGGGGTGGAGGGCGGTGGAGGGGGCGGAAGGCGCGGGCCGTGGGGAGGCGATAGCATTGCCCCCATGATCACCCCGTCCCCGACCGGCACGATTGACCCAGCCCTCGCCCGCGGCACGCTCCTTGAGAAGCTGGAGCCCACCGCCACGCGCCCGGCCCTCGTCAAGTTTGGCGTTCCCAACACGAGCTACGAGATGCACCTGCGCCCCGCGGGCGAGATCACGGCCCAGGCTGGCAAGCGGCTGATCGGCGTGATCCGGGCGGAGGCACGGCGCATCGACATCGTGACGACCGGCGGCCGCTACGTCGAGCCGGTGATGGGCAGGCCCCGGCGCGTGCAGGGGACCGTCGTCCGCACCGAGGCGGGCGCCGTGGTCGTCGATGCGGGCGTGCCGATCCACTGCACGCCCACCGACGCTCGCCAGAAGGCCGAGGACTTCGCGCCCGGCAC
>CAZBXF010000241.1:0-4556 GCA_964495635.1 uncultured Phycisphaeraceae bacterium | reverse complement strand
TGATCGACCGCGCGACGGAGGCGGGGCTCGAGCCTGAGATCGCGGGCGGCTTCAAGTGATGACGTGAGGCACCGAAAGGCGCGGGACCGAGGGGCCCGGGTCTTTGGGGCGCGTTGAAGGGCGACTGATTACTCGCCAACCCGTGAGACGTCCATCCGCATGACCTGCTTGCTCACGGTCTTCTGGCCGTTGATGTCGGCCTCGATGGTGATGTTCTGCTCGCTCTTTACGGAGCGGAGCATTCCCTTGGCTGTATCCCAGAGGGCCTGGCCCTTGATGGATGATTCCTTGATGGTTGCGGCGGGCATGAGGCCGGGGATGGCGCTCGCGCCGGCGTTGCCCTGCGTCAGCGAGACCCCGCCCTTGATGTCGATGGTGGCGCGTCCCTCGGAGTGCGAGCTGAGCGTGTTGTTGGTGGTGACCTTCATGGTGCCCATCGGCGACTCGATGGCGTCCTGGTTGGTCCAGGTCTCCCCGACAGCGGCCTGGCCGGTGCCGCGGCGGAGCGAGACGATGGGTCCGAACATGTTCTTGACGACGTCGGCCCCGGTGAACTGGCGAAGCATGGCACCCGCGACGCCGCCTGCACCCTCGGGGCTCTTGACCTCGGTGATGTTGCCATCCTTGTCGGTCTTGACGGAGAGTGTGAGGCCGACCATGGGTCGGAGCATGGCCTCGGCCATCGCGGCGTCGCCCCCGGTGGCGGGCTTGCTGCTGTCGAACTCGACGCGTCCCATGATCGGCGAGTCCATGTTGAACTTGAGCGACTCGTAGACGAGGTCCAGCGTGGCGCCGGTCTCGGGATTCACGTCCTTGACGCGAAGGAGCAGGCCGATCTCCTGGTTGGTCGACATGCTCTGCTCGCCCGCGGCGTCACCGGCCTGAGTGCCGGTCGAATCCATCTTCATTCTGAAGCGGATCTCCTGCCCCTTGGTGAAGCGCGGGCGGAGGTCGACCTTGCCGGCGGTGTCGGTGCCGGGCTGCGTCCATCGGGCCGCGGCGTGGTGCACGGGCACGACGCCCACAACGAGGGAGCCTGCCACCAGGACGATCTTGAGGACGTTCTTCATGCCATCACTCCGACGCGTGGGGACTGGTTTGGTTCGGCACGGGTGCCGCGAAGTCTGGAGGACCTCCGTTGGCCACTCTATGGGGCTTGTACAGAGCGCATGCCTCCGGGTTGCGATGGGGCCGGTCCTGTTGGCCGAGCGGGGCGCGGCTCAGACCTGTTCGTCACGGGCCCGCTCGTGGTCCGGACGCAGGGTTTCGTTGTAGGCGCAGCCGCGGGCGACCTCGGACAGGAGACGCCGGACATCGGAGGAGAGCTCGCCGAACTCGAGGCCCATGTCGTGTCGGAAGATGCCCGTGCGCCGGGTCCAGACGACGGTGGCTGGAATGATCGCGCACGCGTCCATCGACTCGAGGGTGATCATGATCGCGTGGCCCTTGCTCGGAGCACGGGTGCCGCTGCGCACGCGCATGCCCGAGAAGGAGATATCGAGCACAGCACCCAGCGAGCACCGCACCTGCTGGCAGAGGAGTCGCCCGTGGCGGCGCAGATTCGCCGGACGGGGGACAAAGTCGGTGAGGCCGTTGTGGCTTCGGATGCTCATGGTGGGAGGGAAAACTACCTTCCCCCTCTCCATCGACCAGAAAGGGGGCCGGATTGACCCCTGCCCCGGAACCCCAGCGGTTTCGTGAGGTGCGGGGACATCGCCGCAGGGTCAATTGGTACAAGGCCTCACCGCGGCCGGACCGAGAAGCCGGGTGCGATCGGGGATTCACCATTGGGGCGCGAGCTTTGGGGGACCGGGCTCGGCATGACCGAGGAGGGGGGCTGGGACCGAGAACTGGTCCGTCAGCGGGTCGAGGGGCGCGGCAGGAGCACGAACTTCGCGGGGCCGGGCTCAGAGAAGCGGAGGAAGCGGGTCGAGCCGTCGACCGCGAGCATGTTGCCGCCGTCGATGGTGCCGTGCCACGACGCCTCGCGGAGCGCTTCGGGATCGCTTGCCGGGCGAGTCGCGTACCACCAGGCCGGATCGCCCATGAGCAGCAGGCGCGACTGATCCACGTGGATCTCGTGCAGCCTCAGCGGGCGCTGCAACTCGTCGATGCCCGCCCTGGTAGAGTCCAGCAGGTAGGGGTTGGCGCGATAGCTGGTGCCGAAAGTCTCGAAGCAGTTGCGCCCTTCCTCGAGCAGGCTCTGCGGCGACACGCCCCGCACCGTTGCGCCACGCTCGTAGACGCCCCGGTCGGAGGGGCAGCGGAAGAGAGCGATCAGCGTGCGGCTCATGGCGGCGCCGGTCTCGTCGTCGGCGATATAGCGGTTGATCGGGCGCTCGCTCGCCAGGATTGGGGTGCGCTCGGGACCGAGGAAGGAGGCTCCGCCGTAGTTCCAGTCCGGCAGAAGGCCGAACCGCGGGAAGGTGTCCTTGTTCTCCTGGATGTACGTGACCCAGCCGACACTGACCTGGCGCAGGTTGTTGGCGCAAAGGGCCTGATGGCTCACCCTGCGGGCGTGCACCAGCGTCGGCAGGAGCATGGCGAGGAGAATCGCGACAATCGCGATACTCACCATCAGCTCTACCAATGAAAAACCTCGCCGGGTCATCAATCGCGACTCCAGCCCCACACGAGCCCTGCGCGAGGAGTATACACGACGAGGCAGAAAGTGGTAGCGGTAATCCCTCGCTCAACCAGAAACTTCTGTCTGATCCCTGTTCGGGGATGCATGCCCCAGACCTCGGGTAGCCCCCGGGGACCGGCAGAGCTGAATTCCATGGATGTGGGTGCCGAGCACGCCCGGCGCGAAAGACCACCTCCAAGTACCACTCCAAGGCACAAACTTCTGCGCCGCTGGGCTTCCGCAGCCAGGCTCGGCAGGGCTAGACGCCGCAGATGCCCGTCACGACGTACGCCGCAAGCAGCTGCGCATCCGTCAGGTCCGCGTTCTCATCACCGTTGAGATCGCCGTCGAGCCAGCCGGACTCGGGCAGGATCGAGCCGACAAAGACCTGCGCCATCTGCTGTGCGTCGAGGAGGTCGATGTTCTCATCCTGGTTGAAGTCGTAGTCGCAAGGTGAGGTCGAGGGATCGTCGGAGAGGAGGAGCGTTGCGGCGCGGCTGGCGAGGATGCCGCACTGGTTGTCGGCGATAACGCGGAACTCCCCGCCACTCTGCCAGAGGAGGGGGCCGCGGTCGACGGTGAGCGTCGGTGCGGAGGCGCCGGTGGCATCAAAGAGGTAGGTTCCGAAGAACTCGTTCACGCCTTCGACGACGGGCTGCCAGTTGTTGAACGTGTCGCCGGAGCGGAACTGCCATGCGTACTGCACGGGGGAGACGCCCGCGTCGGCGGTGAAGGTGGCCGAGTCGGGGACGGTCGTGGAGACCGCGGCGTCCTGCGGCTGCTGCACGAAGGTCGGGACCACCGGCGGGGTCCAGAGGGCGATGGCACCGGCGTTGCCGCCACCAGCCTGCGTGAAGACGCCGCCGACGAAGACGTCGCCGGTGGGGAGCTGGGCGAGGGCGGCGTTTGCGGCGGCGGGCGCAGGCTCGTTCGCGAGCCCCAGGCCCGAACCCGTCCAGCGCGTGCCGTTGAAGCGGGCCAGTCGTGAGGCGGCCACAGCGTTGGGGAATGTGCCCGCGTTCGAGAAGTTGCCGCCCACCAGCAGCGAGCCGTCGGCGAGTTGGATGATGGACCGCACGTCCGCATCAACGCCGCCATCAAGCTCGGACCAGCCAGGGCTGGGCGAGTTGAAGTTGCTGTTCCAGATCGCGATGCGGCCGGGGTTGCCGAAGCCGGCGAAGAAATCGAGGAAGAGCCCGCCGACGGCGAGACGCCCGTCGGAGAGGGGCGTCAGGACGTTCACCAGTCCGTTGACACCTGAGCCGGGCCGCTCCCAGGTGGAACCGGTCCAGCGGACGACGCCGCCGACGTTGACGCCACCGACGGTGAAGGGCGCGCCGCCGACGTAGAGGTCGCCATTGGTCGTGACCGCGATCGCGTTGGGCGTCTGATTGAGCCCGCCACCGAGGCCCTGCCACTGGTTGGTCTGGCTGTTCAGGACGACGACGCTGGGAACGCTGGTGCCCCAGCGTCCACCCGCGACGAGCGCACCGCTGCTGCTGCGGGCCAGTGCGCGAACGGAGGCGGGGCCCATGCCGGGCGGGAGCGTGCTGCCGACGTTGGCCCAGGTGGAGCCGTTCCAGCGGGCGACGCCGGTGCAGGCAGTGCCGGGGCCGGTCCCGGCAAGCGTGAAGCTGCCGCCGACGATGAGGTCGTTGCCGCCGTTGGCGTTGGGGAACGAGAGGAGCGCGAAGACGGGGTTGTTGACGCCGCCGGCGAGCGAAGCCCACGTCGCGCCGTCCCACGTAGCGATGTTGTTGACCGTGACGCCGTCGGCGGTCACGAAAGCGCCGGCGACAACAAGCTTGGGCGTGATCGGGCCGGGGCCGTCCTGGTCCCAGACGATGGAGGCTGTCACAGTGGCGGGCTGCGTGGCGTTGCGGAAGAGGCCTGGGACGCTGAAGTCCTCGAGGTTCGCGTTCCAGAGGCC
>CAZBXF010000240.1:0-4611 GCA_964495635.1 uncultured Phycisphaeraceae bacterium | reverse complement strand
GTCATTGGTCCCTCAGCCTCGACCACGACTTCGGGCGTGAAGCTCCCTACGGGGTTGCGGCTCGCCTCGACGCGCTCGCCGCGCGACGCGGGCCCGGCGACTCCGGGTGCGACGGGCCAGGCCGCCATGTCTACGGGCGCCACGCGCGGCGGCACTGCGGCGATGGAAGATTCCGGCGCACGGAGCACGGCCGAGGACATCTTCCTCTCGCCGCGCGTTGTCGATGAGCGATCGTTCGATGAGTTCGCCAGCACGCTCCGCGGCCTTGTGTCTCAGGCACAGTCGCAGAGCGCGGCGCTCGTGAGCAGCACGAGCGAGGTGAAGGCGCTCGGCGATGAGCTGCGCGGCGCGAGCAAGGAACTCTGGACCCGCGTCGAGGCCGCGGCGAAGGTCGTGCCCGGGATCGATCAGCGTGTCGCGAAGGCCGAGAAGATCCTGGCGACCGTGAGCCAGGACCTCACCGCACGACTCGAGCAATACCGCGAGATCGCCGCGGGCTCGCTCGACGAGGCCGCACTGACCGAGAAGGCCCGCGCCAGCGCACGAGCCACTATCGAGCTCCTTGCGCGCACCGAGCTTGATCCACGCGCGGCGGTCGCCGCCACCACGCTCGACGCCGCGGCCAACGCCGCACGCGAGATGATCGAGAAGATGCGGGCTCAGGCCGAGCAGTCCATCAGGGAGCGCGAGGCGGAGATGATCGCGCGGATCGATCGCCACGCCGAGGCGCGCGACCGTGCCTCGCAGGCGCTTCTGGACGAGGCCCTCGCGCGCATCGAGGCCGCGGGCGCGAGCCGACAGCAGTCCATCGAGCAGAGCGCGGCGGTGGTCAACGGCCTTCTGGAACGCATCACGCCCGCAGAGCAGTCCGCCCTCGCCGCCATCGACCGCATCGAGGCTGCGACCGAAACGGCCCGGCGCTCGCACGCGGAGATCGAGATCCAGACGCGCGAACTGACGACGAGCCTCGGTGCGGCCATCGCCGAAGCGCAGCGCCGTGCTGAAGCGCTTGAAGCTACGACCCGTGCACACCTGGAATCACTGACGCAGACGGCCGAGCACCTCGAAGCCCGGGCCACCACGCTCGATCGCGCCTTCGAGCCCGTGCGGCAGACTTCCGCGATCATCGAGCGTGCCGAGCAGGCCGAAGCGCTCCTCACAAGCCTCGAGGCCCGCGCCGCGGAGCATCGTGCGCAGGCGGAGAAGGCGCTGCACGACACCAATGCGATCGCGACGCAGGCCGATCAGGCCCGTGCACAGCTCGCGAGCTCCATCATCGAGGGCGCGCACTCCATCGACGCGATGGAAGCGAGGATCGCCGAGGCGATCGCCGCGCTCCAGAATCACTCGGGCATCAACGCTGCGGCGAACCTTGCCGAGACACTCGAACGCGCTCTGCAGATCGGCAACGCGCTCGCACAGCTGAACACCCGGGCTGAGACGCTTGCGCAGCGGCTCGGCCGCTGATGGAGCGTGGGTCGGCGCAGCCCGGCACCGGCACCACCATCGTCTGTCCAACTTCTCGATAAACTGCACGGATGATCGAGATCATCAGCCGCCGCATCGCTCATGCACCGCGTGCTCTCCACGCCGCTGCGCTCGTCCTCCTGGCGGGGCACGCCGCGAGCGGGCAGATCGTCTTCACCGACGGCACTGAGGCCGCTGGGCTCGGCGGCATCGGAACGGGCCGCGTCTGCCTCGCGGACCTCAACAACGACGGCCGGCCGGACGCGATCCTTGATCGCAGGCGGATCTACCTCAACACGCTCAACACGCTCAACACGCTCAACACGCCCAGCACGCCGGAGGCGAACGCCGCGCCGACGCAGGGCTCACTTCGCTTTGTCGAGGTCGTGGACACTGGCCTTCCCGAGCCGCGCGGCGGCGACTGCCTTGTCTTTGCCGATCTCGACAACGACGGTTTCGCCGACGCGATCCTGGCGCGATCGCTCGACATCAACAGCAAGGACTTCACGCCGCCGCCGGAGCCGAGCGTGACGAGCTGGTTCAAGGGCCGCGGCGACGGAACCTTCGGCGAAGCGATCGCCATCGTCGGCGCGACCCGCGCGACGACTGCGGCGATCGCGGTCGGCGATGTCGATCGCGACGGCCTGCTCGATCTGTACCTGGGCAACTGGTACACGGCGTATGGCACGACGAACGAGGCGTTTGCGAATGATCTGCTGCTGCAACGCCGCGACGACGCGGGCGCGATCACCTGGACGCGCGTGCCGCTGCCGGAGGATACCGGGGCGTCGTCGCCAGAAGCTGGTCGCGGAGAGGCGTTCGCAGATCTTGGCGGGAGGCCGACGTACGGCGTGATGATCGCGAGCGTGCTGGGCATTCCAAACACCGAAGGCGTGCGGGCGGTTGAACTGCTCGAGCTCAACTACGGCCGGCGTGCGAATCGACTGTGGTCTGCGACTGGCGCCTCGCCAATGGAGTGGACCTGGACCGATGAAGCGCCGCGGCTTGGTCTCGATGGCGACGCGATCCGGCACGGCAAGTATCCGGAGTGGCTGAAGGAGCGAGCGAAGACTGATCCGCGCTTTGCGCGAGCGGATGAGCTGCCGTTCCGTTCGCACGGCAACACGTTCGATGCGTCGATCGGCGATCTCGATGGTGATGGCCGTTTCGACGTTGCGCTTGCGGAGATCCGGCACGGATGGGCGGGCGAGTCGTCGGATCCGTCGCGTGTGCTGGCGGCGGTGGGAGCCGATGGCGAAGTGCAGCGATTCGAGCCGCGTGATGCTTGGTCGCTGTCGCGTTCGCCGCGGGATGCGTCGGTGCAGGCTTGGAACGAGGGCGATCTCTTCTGCGAGATGGCGGACTTCGACAATGACGGCCGGCTGGATCTGCTGCTGTCGAGCGGCGACTATCCGGACAATCAGCGGCTGCGGGTGTTTCGGCAGCTGGAAGACGGCTCGCTCGCGGACGTCACGCCATGGTCGGGCCTCAACAACGAGGGCTCGCAGCAGATCAGTCTCGGCGATGCTGATCTGGATGGAGATGTTGATGTGCTCGTCGGGCAGACGTTCAACCGTCTCGGCGCGGCACAGATCGCGGGTCGGACGCCGAGCGTGAAGCTGTATGTGAATCAGGCGGTGGAACGCCGCGTGAAGCGGAAGGCGGATGGGCTGCCGCTGGAGGGTGCCGAATCCAACTCGATCACGCTGCGGCTGATCGGCGACCCAACGCGCGGCGTGGCTCGCGACGCGCTGGGGGCGGTCGTTGCGGTGAGAACCCAGAAGGCCGGCGACGTCGCGGCTGCAAGCCAGTGGCGGCAACTGATTGCCATCGGCGGGCACGCCGGCAAGCAGCACGAGATGCTGGTGCATGTCGGCCTTGGCGGGGCGGCGGAGGCGAGCGAGATTCAGATCGAGTGGCCGGACCGGGCTCAGACGTTGACGACGCTGAAGGACGTGGCGGCGGGGCGGCACACGATCGAGCTGTCGAAGCAGCGGTGAGGCGTGGACAGCGGCCGCGGTCTGGGAGGTTGCTCGTGGAGGCCCCAGGCTGAGCGAGGCAAGAGTGCCGGGGACCGGCACACCACCCGCGACATGCGATGCGAAATGCAAAAATGAAAAGGGCCCTGCTAGGTTTACCTAGCAAGGCCCAAAAGTCGGCGATGACCTACTTTCCCTCAGAGAAGTATCATCGGCAGCGAAGGCTTAACTGCTGTGTTCGGGATGGGAACAGGTGTTTCCCTTCGCTTATACTCACCGACAATCCAACCAATTCGCCTTTCGGCGAAGAGGCTAGAAGCCACTGTCCGGTTCGGTGTCCGAGGCATCTGCCTGGCCAGTCCGACCGGACGAGGGCGACTCGCCGGAACAAATGGAGGTCTGATTCTGCTGGCGGGTGCCAGCTGAACGTGAATTGCTGCTACTCATGAACTTGCAACGCGACAGGCCAACGTGTTCCAGCTGCCGGTAACCCGGCGGCTGGTTGGTGGCCGAACTTCGACCGTTAGGACCGCTCAGCTAAGGGCCTCTCAGCCCGTGCACTCGCGGCCTATCAACCTGGTGGTCTACCAGGGGTCTTAAGCAAACCTAATCTTGTGGGGGGCTTCCCGCTTAGATGCTTTCAGCGGTTATCCCTGCCGAATGTAGCTACCCAGCGGTGCATCGAGCGATGCAACTGGATCACCAGGGATTCGTCCAACCCAGTCCTCTCGTACTAAAGTTGACTCCACTCAAGTTTGCAACGCCCACAACAGATAGGGACCGACCTGGCTCACGCCGGTCTGAACCCAGCTCGCGTACCACTTTAATCGGCGAACAGCCGAACCCTTGGGGCCGCCTTCAGTCCCAGGATGTGATGGGCCGACATCGAGGTGCCAAACCGCGCCGCCGCTATGGACGCTCGGGCGCGATCAGCCTGTTATCCCCGGGGTACCTTTTATCCGTTGAGCTACGACCCTTCCACACGGGATCGCAGGATCACTAGAGCCCTCTTTCGAGACTGCTCGAGCCGTCGCTCTCGCAGTAAATCCGGCTTGTGCTCTTGTACTCGTCACACGGTTTCCATCCGTGCTGAGCCGAACTTTGTACTCCTCCGTTACTCTTTGGGAGGAGACCGCCCCAGTCAAACTGCCCGACACGCACTGTT
>CAZBXF010000239.1:0-4679 GCA_964495635.1 uncultured Phycisphaeraceae bacterium | reverse complement strand
CTCCCCCCACGCGAGCCCGACGCGCCACCCCGCCCGTGACGCCGCCCGCGCCAGCCCCGCCGCGACCGACACCACCCGCTCCGCACGGGCCTCATCCAGCCCCGCCACCAACGGCTCGATCACCACCCGTCGCGACGATCGATCGCTCATCTCCCGAACCAGGGGCCGCCCCATGCGCGCCGTCGCCCGCCACGCAACGCTCCGCACAGAGTCACCCGATCCAAACTCCCGCAGCGAGAAGAACTCCTCGCCGCTGCGGCTCGGCCGCCGGCGCGCCCCCGCATCGTCCTTCCCGCCCAGCGACATGAGCAGTCGCCGAGGCACCGTCGCCTCCGCCGGCTTCACCATCATCTCCTCGGGAAGATCGAACGTGACGCTCTTGCCGACAAGCCCGAACGGGAAGCTCGTGTACACCCGCACCCGGCGCAGGCGCAGCACGCCACGCCGCGTGGGGACGAACGCGCCATACGCGCCCGCCTCGCCACGCGCCGGCATGTGCGCCACCATCGCCGCGATCACCGGCCGACCCCCACCCTCCACGTCAAGCTCCTCAACCAGCAGCCCGAATCCGGGCGTGATCAGCCCCCGCCGCACCAGCCGGTACTCGATCCGCGACTCGATCCCCACCTGTCCCGGCCCCGGAAGCACTCGCCGGATCGAGAGCCCGATGAAGACCCACCCGCTCAGAACGCCCGACACGATCAGCCCCGCCACCGCAAGCCCGAAGAACCAGAACAGCAGGTTGTTCTGACCATTCACCGCGCCAACGACCATCACGCCCGTCGTGAGCACGTACGCCAACCCACCCATGCCAAAGTGATACCGCCACACCGGGCGGCGAGGACGCTCACGCGATCGCGTGCGGTCAAGTAGAGAACGAACACCGCTGAGCATCACAAAGCGCTTCCTACCACCACCGCAAGCGCCAGCCACGCACCGGGAGCCAGTTCACTTTACCCCACCCGCCATCCCCGGTCCCGGCTTCCTGCTGCCCCCTGTCCCTATGCCCCCATATCCCTATGCCCCTATGCCCCTCTGTCCGTCCGTCCCTTCCTCACCCCACCTTCATCTCCGTCGGCGCGGGCAGGTCCTTGATGCTCGCCAGCCCAAACTGGTCCAGGAACTGCTTCGTCGTCCCGTACAGCAGCGGCCGGCCCAGTTCCTCCGCCCGACCCTTGATCGTCACCAGCCGACGGTCGATCAGGCTCTTGAGCACCTCACCGCACGCAACGCCGCGGATCGACTCGAGCTCCGCCCGCGTGATCGGCTGGCGATACGCGATGATCGCCAGCGTCTCGATGGCCGGCCGGCTCAGCTTCGACGACAGCCGCTGCCGGTGGAAATTCGCGATCACTCCCGCGAACACCGCCAGCGTCGTCACCCGGTGCCCGCCCGCCAGCGCCGCCACCCGGAAGCTCCGCCCCGTCTGCTCGTACGCCGCGTTCAGCTGAACAACCGCCTCCTCCACCGTCGCCAGCGCCTCCGCCCGCGCCCGGGCATCCATCGGCGGCCGCAGAACATGCTCCTCCCCGACCTGCGCATCCTCCGGCACCAGCCCGAGCGCAACCGCGATCCGATCTGTCGGGATCGGCCGGTCCACGCTCATCAGGAGCGCCTCCACCTTCGGAGCCAGTTCACGCGCCGCAGCCTCTCGCGCCGCCGCGGCCCGAGCCACTTCCTCCGCCGTCATCTCGCCCTGCCCCTCACCCTCCACCGGCGCCACCTCGACCGCGCCACCGCGCCGACGCCGACCACGGGCCGGCCGCTCACCAGCGCCCGCACCCTCCGCAGCCCCAGCAGCCACGCCAACCTGCGTCACGCCTTCCTCTGCGCCAGTCGCCATCCGTGACTCCTTGGACGAAACCTCGAACACACTCTGGACGAAAGCCAGTCCGCGGCACTTGTAGCGCCCATGCAGATACGCCCGGGACTCCGCCCCGGCCGCGTCCAAAGTACGCCAAACCCGCCTCGCCCCTCACCGAACCGACAGCCCGCCCAGCAGCGCCGTCAGCAGCTCCGGCACACCCTGCCCGCGCGTCGCCACCGTCTCCAGGATCGCACGCCGCCCCGCGACGTCGCGCAGGTCCCGGACCAGCTCGTTCTCGCCCGGATGGTCCGCCTTGTTGCACACGAACACGTCCGCGATCTCAAGGATCCCGGCCTTGTCCATCTGCACCGCGTCGCCCATGCCCGGCGTCAGCACCACCGCCGTCGTGTCCACGAACTGCCGGATCTTCGTCTCGTTCTGCCCGGCACCGACCGTCTCGACAAACAGCAGGTCGATCGCCTCATCTCCATCGAACGCGCCGCCCACCAGCTCGATCACGTCCGGCAGCGCGTGGTAGTCCTCCCCGCTGATCGCCAGGCTCCGGTAGTACACGCCCTCATCCAGCGTGTTGAAGTCCACCCGCAGCCGATCCCCCAGCAGCGCGCCACCCGTGATCGGGCTCATCGGATCAAACGCGATCACCCCGCACCGCCCGCTGAACCCCGCCTCCCTCTCCCCACCCGCGCGGCTGCGACGCGTGAACTCCGACACCATCTGCGCCACCAGCGTGCTCTTGCCCGCGCCCGGCGAACCCGTCACCCCCACCACCCGCCGAGGCCGCCGCCGCTTCGCCCCCGCCCGCACCTTCCCGCCCGCGTGCGCAATCGAAAGGTCCCGCGCAAGCTGCGACGCCGCCGACCCGCCCGCCACCACCGGCTCGCGCACCTTCACCGTGTCGCACACCGCCTGCACGATGTCCGCAAGCCCCACCCCCGTCGTGAAGCACCGCTTGATCCCGCCCTCCAGCAGCTTGGGAATGTCCTCCTGCGGCAGGATCCCGCCCATATACACCGTCAGGTCCGGCCGCCCCAGCTTCGCCAGCTCCTCCACAAGCCGCGGCCCCAGCACCAGGTGCGAGTTGCTCATCATCGACGCGCACAGCACGTCGCAATCCTCATCCCGCGCCGAGATCGCCAGACTCCGGGGAGTCTGCCAAAGCCCCGAGTAGATGACGTGCACCCCAGAGTCCCGCAGCGCCCGAGCAATCACCTTCACCCCGCGGTCATGCCCATCCAGCCCCATCTTCCCAAGCAGCACCCGCGGCCGATGCGCCAGCGAAGCGCAGCGATCCTTCTTCTCAAACTCAGTCGTGGCAACGTTGAGGGTCGTCGTCATACGAAGCATCGTAGGGCCAGCCCCCCCATGTCCCTCTGTCCCAATGTCCCTCCTCCGATCTTCCCTCGACACCTCGACGCCTAGCCACCTCGACACCTTCCTACCCTCCTCCCTCGCCGGAGCAGAGAACGCCCCCGGCATTGGAGACCTCGCCCATGCAGACGATCGCCCTCGCTCCCGGAGATGGAATCGGCCCCGAGATCATGGCCGCCACGCTCGACCTCTTCAAGGCCGCCGGCGTCCTCGACCAGTGCCACTTCGTCCCAGTCGAGATGGGCGCCGGCGTCTTCGCCAAGGGCAACACCCGCGGCATGACCGACGACGCCATCAAGATCGTCGAAGACTGCGGCATCCTCTTCAAGGGCCCCATGGAAACGCCCAAGGGCGGCGGCGGCAAGTCCATCAACGTCACCGCCCGCAAAATGTGGAACGCCTACGCCAACCTCCGCGTCTTCAAGAGCCTCCCTGGCGTCGACACCGTCTACTCCAAGGCCGGCGTCCCCATCGACCTCTGCATCGTCCGCGAGAACATCGAAGACACCTACGGCGGCGTCGAGCACCGCCTCTCCAACGACATGATCCAGTGCAAGCGCCTCATCAGCGCACCCGGCTGCGATCAGGTCCACCGTTTCGCCTTCCACACCGCCGACAAGCTCGGCATCAAGAAGGTCTTCTGCGGCCACAAGGCCAACATCATGAAGATGACCGACGGCCTCTTCCTCGAGCGCTTCAAGGCCGTCGCCAAGGACTTCCCGCACATCGAGACCGGCGACGTCATCGTCGACGCCCTCTGCATGAACCTCGTCGTGAAGCCCCAGCAGTACCAGATGATCGTCCTGCCCAACCTCCAGGGCGACATCGTCAGCGACCTCGCCGCCGGGCTCGTCGGCGGACTCGGCTTTGCCCCCTCCGCCAACATCGGCACCCACATCTCGATCTTTGAAGCGGTCCACGGCACCGCCCCCGACATCGCCGGCAAGGGCATCGCCAACCCCACCAGCCTCATCCTCTCGGGCATCATGATGCTCAGGCACCTTGGCCTCATGAAGCAGGCCGCCACCATCGAGAACGCGCTCCTCGCGACCCTCGAGTCCGGCATCCACACCGGCGACTTCGGCGACCGCAGCAAGCCCTCCGTCAACACCAAGGACTTCGTCGCCGCCGTCTCCGGCAAGCTCGGCTCGGCACCCAAGACCGGCGCCGTCCCGGTCCCGCAGGAAGCCACCCCCCCCACTCCCCGCGCCCCAAAGCCCACCGGCCAGCAGGTCATCCGAACCTTCGCCACCGTCGTCCGCCACGTCGTCGGCTGCGACATCTACCTCGACACGCCCCTCTCCCCCGTCAGCGTCGCCGAAGAGATGCAGCGCATGGCCGAGGACACCCCCTTCAAGCTCTCCATCATCTCAAACCGCGGCACCCAAGTCTGGCCCACCGGCAGCATCTACACCGAGTGCGTCGACTACTACCGAGTCCGCTTCGAACTCCGCGAAAACTTCCGCCCAGGCGACATCGGCCA
>CAZBXF010000238.1:2627-4683 GCA_964495635.1 uncultured Phycisphaeraceae bacterium | reverse complement strand
AGCCCGGTCACACGCTCGCCACAATCCGCCGCACCAGCTCATGCGTCAGCGCATGCCCCGAGCGACTGGCCTTGACGGTCGCGTGGAGCGGGCGGCCCAGCAGCGCAAGGTCGCCGATCAGGTCCAGGAGCTTGTGCTTGGCGGGCTCGTCTTCCACGCGCCACTGGTTGTTGATGGGGTGGCCGTCGCTACCAATCACGAGCATGTCGCTGGGCGAGAGGTGCCTGAAGAGGCCGGCCTGCTGCGCGGCCCTTGCCTCCTGCTCCAGCGAGAAGGTGCGGGCGGGCGCGATGCGCTCCGCAAAGTCTGCCGCATCGCCGGTCCACGTGGCGCTCTGCCGGCGCAGCGGTGAGCCATCGCCATAGTCGAGCTCATACGTGTACGAAAGCGGCACGCCAGTTGGCGGCGGCGACGCCGTGATGCTCGCGCCCTTGTGCTCGACCGTGATGCTGCTCGTCAGGACCAGCGGCTCGCGCGATGCCCGCGCCGGCGCGAGCGAAGGGCGCAGCGCTTCGACGAATAGAAGCGCCGATCCATCCAAGATCGGAACCTCCGGGCCGCTGAGCGCGACCCACGCGTTCCAGATGTTCAGCCCCGCCAGCGCGGCAAGGAGATGCTCGACCGTGGCCGCGACGTGCGTGCTCCCCGCCGTGCCGCGCAGCGCAAGCGTGGTGTTCCGGATCGGCACCGCGCTAGGCAGGCCCGACCATGCCGTATCGGTGGTGAGGTTGTCGAGCGTCGCGGAGCCGCCCGCAAGCCGCGGCCCCAGGAGCTGGTTCGGGAGCGCGGGCTCGCGCGACTCGATCGTGATGCCGCCAGAGAGCATCGGAAAGACGCGGAGCGCGCCGACCTTCCCGCAGAAGAGCCCGCGGCCAGAGAGGGGTGGTGTGGGGAGCGTGAGGGTGGGCATTCGGGGAGAGGCACCCAGCCAGAAAGGCCTGCAGGCACCGGGAAACGCGAGGCAGTTGAAGGGCAGAAAGCTGTCTCGCCGCCTACACCTCAGCGCGGCGGCGCGCTGCCTTGCGGCTGGCGAGGTACATGCGCTTCCACTCGCTCGCGGGAAGCGCCGGTGAGCCCATGTACACGGCATTGGCAGGGATGGAGCTGGTGACGGCCGAGCAGGCCGCGACCTTCGTGTTGCTCCCGACCTCGGACTGGTCGCCGACGCCGGACTGGCCGCCGATCATGACGCCGTCGCCAAGCGTGACCGAGCCCGCGAGACCGACCTGGCCGCACAGGACGCAGAAGCGGCCGATGCGGCAGCCGTGGCCGACCTGGACAAGGTTGTCGATCTTCGTGCCCATGCCCACGGTGGTGGAGCCGAACTTCGCCCGGTCGATGGTGGTGCCGGCGCCGATCTCGACATGGCTGTCAATGACGACGTTGCCGATGTGCGGAATCTTGACCAGGCCCCGGCCGTCGGGAGCGGGGCGGTATCCGAAGCCGTCGGCTCCGATGGTGACGTTGGGATGGAGGATGCAGTCGCTGGCGATGACGCAGCGGTCGCAGATGACCACGCCCGGATGGAGCGTCGTCCGCGGACCGATCTGCGCCCCAACCCCAAGGTGGACGCGTGCAACCAGCACCGCGCCGGCCTCAACAACCGCCCCCGCGCTGATCGTGCAGAGAGGGCCGATGGTGGCGCTCGGGTCGATGCGCGCGCCAGGATCGATCACGGCAGATGCATGGATGCCGGGGGCCGCGGGCGTCGCCTTGGGTGCGAAGAGGTCGAGAGCCTTGATGAGCGCAAAGTCCGCGTCATGGACGATGAGCAGCGGCCGATCGGGCGTGGCCTCGACGCCCCCCGGGATCAGGAAGGCAAGCTGGACCTCTTTCGCAACGATCGCCGCACTCGCGCGGCTGGTGGCCCAGCCGTTGGCATACTTGCTGTTCCTGATGAATGTGAGCGAGCCCTCGGAGCCGTGCTCGATCGCCGCGAGGTGCGAGATGCGCACATCACCCGGGCCCAGGAGCTCGGCGCCCAGAATCCGGGCGAGCTCGGCGGTGGAGAAGGCAGCGGCAGGAGTCGCGGTGGTCATGGGCGGGCCTGAGGGGG
>CAZBXF010000238.1:0-2527 GCA_964495635.1 uncultured Phycisphaeraceae bacterium | reverse complement strand
GGAAAGGGAAGCGGAAGCGGGAAGCAAGGCAGCGAGGCGGGGTGAAGAAGCGACAGACGAGCAGGCAGGAGAGATCGCAAGCCTCCGCCAGCAGAACCGACCCGCCCGGTCAGGGCTTGGGGCGTGCGGCGAACTCGTTGTTCATGATGACGGTGATGCGCTCGGTGATGTCGAGCTCGGGCTTGGCGAACAGGACCCGCTTGTTCTCGATGACGGCCTTGAGGCGATCCTGCCCGCTGATCTCGGGAAGAATCATGCCGCGATCGTCAAGCAGCACGAGGTCGTAGCCGTTCTTCTTGGCGAAGTCGTCGATCGCGACGGTGGCCTTGGCATAGATCTCGCGGATGATGTCGCCATTCTCGATGTCGAGGATCTGCTGATAGGCCTGGAAGCGGGCCTTGAGGAGGTTCTCGGCCTCGAACTTGTCGGCCATGCGCTGGGTGCGGCGCTTGGTGTCGGTCTTGGGGATGACGGTCTCGAGCTCGTTCTCGATGTCCTTGATGGTCTGCCTGACCTCGTTGAGCTTCTTCTCAAGCTCGACGCCGCGGGCCTTGCCCACCTCGTTGCGCTCCTTGAGCTCATCCAGACCGTTCATCAGGCGCGCAATCTCGACCACGCCGATCGTGGCGGGGGTGGGCGCCGGCGCGGACTCCGCGGGACGGGCCGTCACGGTCCAGGCCGTGGCACCGATCAGGCTCGCGCCCAGCAGCATCGCAGCGGCGAGAGGGCTGACGCGGATCGTGATCTGCGAAGCGGACGTGCGTGTGGACATGCGGTGCTCCTGTGTGCGAGAGTGTATGTGGCGAAGTGGCGAAGTGGCGGAGTGGGGGAGTGGGGGAGTGTGCAATGCGGCCGACGCGCGGGTGCCTCCCTGCTCTCGCTTCGCCGCTTGACCACGTTGCCACTTCTTCCGGCTACCAGATCCAGCGCATCTCGCCAAAGTCGGGAATGGGAATCCCCTGCTTCCGGAAGGGTGCCGGGAAGTAGACGAAGAATGCCTTTCCAATGAGCAGATCGCGCGGCACGATGCCGGTGGTCGGGTCGATCAGCGCGGACCAGGGTTCGGGCTTGTCCCAGAGGCGGCCGTCAAGGCTGGCCCCGGAGTTGTCGCCGCAGAAGAAGAACTGATCGGCGGTCAGGACCAGGTTCTGGGCGGGGTGCGTGGCGGCGGCGGGCTGGCCGGCGCGGCTGTGGGCCTGGTTCGCGTCGTTGACGGTCTGGTAGATATCAGGGCGGTAGAAGATGTCGCGCGCGAGCTGCACGCGGTGAAGCGAGAATCCGCCGCCGGCAAACGCGAACCCCGCCCGAGGCTTCGAATAGACGGTGGTGGCTGGGACGAGCGCCCGCGTCTGCACGACCTGATCCAGCGTCATGCCCATGGCGTGCTGGACCCGGTCTGCGATGTTCCACGCATACGGCTTCGAGATGACGAGCTCGTCCTCGACGTAGAGCGAAAGGGTCTGGTCGGCGTGCCAGAAGTCGATGTTGGTAACGCGCCCCTTGGCGAGGGGCTGGCGGAGCGTCGCCTCGCCCACAAGGACCTCGGACTTCTCAGCGCCGTCAACGGACATGCTGAGGATGGCCTTGTCGCCCGTGATCCTGACTCGGAACGTGTGGCCCCGCGACTGGACGAAGGCCTCGACCGACAGGTTGTCAGTCTCGGGCCGCACGCCCGCGCCGATGCGGATGTCGCTGACCGGGTAACGCACCGGCGAGAGGCCGCCCATGGGCTCGTTGTACGGAACGGCGTCGGTGATCGGCAGACGCGCGTCGTCCCACATGAGCGTGGTAGGACCAGCACCCTTGTACGTGTAGGTCGGAGCAGCGCCGATCGACCAGTCGGAGGCGTCCTCTGCGGGCGGGAGCCACGGCGCAGTGAACCAGCGGCGGCCGTCCCGCGTGTCGGAGATCGGTGCGAACGAGGAGTCAAAAAGAGGCTGCCACATGGCCCGCTGGGCCCGCTCGGGCTTGCTGACGCACGTCCAGCCGGGAAGGGCCCAGGGGTTCTGTGCCGCCGGATCGGCGGGGTTGCGCAGCTCCTCGGGCGTGAACGGCCGGACAAAGACGTCCCCATCGACCAGCGCGATCATCTCATTGGGCAGGCCGATGAGCCGCTTGATGTAGTTGACGCCCGGGTCGCGCGGGTTCTTGAAGACCGCAACGTCCCACCGCGACGGCTCATACACGGAATAGAGGTACTTGATGACGAAGATGCGGTCGCCCCATCGCCGCGGCATGCCCTGCCCCTGCACCTGCGCCTGCGTCATCGGGTCAGTCACGATGACGGGATCGCGCGCGGAACCCTGGATCGGTGCAGGCTCGGCAGTGGTCGACAGAAGGTCGCGGGTGTTGGTCGGCCAGACGAAGCCCGACTGCGGACTCGTAAACCGGATGTGCTGCCCCAGAAGCGTGGGAGCCATCGAACCCGTCGGGATCAGAAAGGCCTCCATGACGAAGCCGCGAAAGACAAAGGCCAGCGCAAAAGCAATGATGATGGAGGTCAGCGTCTCCTTGACGGAGGACTTCG
>CAZBXF010000237.1:0-4686 GCA_964495635.1 uncultured Phycisphaeraceae bacterium | reverse complement strand
CAACGGAGTCGATGAGAACGTCCCCGTCACGGATCCCAACTTCGCGCTCCGCAACCGCAGCTTCACCGTGAACGTTGGTGCCCGCGGCTTCGCGGAGATCAAGCTCCACGAGCGGCCCGAGATCGTCCGCGATCGCACCGGCCCCACGTGGTTCTCCGTCGACGCCTCTTCGTCGATCCCGATCCTGATGTCCATGACGCACTACGACCTCTTCCAGGGTGGCGGATGGGCGACCAACGGCGTTCCCGTCGGCCTGACCAACTCCATCACCACGCTCTGATCACGCTCTGATCACGCAGCCGATACGACGGGTTGATTCGCGTACGAAACAGGACGGGCCCAAGGGTGAATCCCTTGGGCCCGTTTCGTTTCCGGAACAGAGTCGTGGGATGCCGACAGGCTCATTCCTCCGGAGGAGGACACTGTCGGCGGCTTTGCTACTCGGAGGCGGGTCGGGCGAGTTCGCCACCCTGGGCCGTCCACTCCGCGAGGCCGCCCTGCAGAAGTCGCACGACAGAATATCCGTTGGCCAGGAGCCGCTTGGCCATTGCCCGGGCGGCAGGCGTCCCCGGATTGTCGCCGTAGACGATCAGCGTGTCGGCCTCGTCCAAGCCGCGCTGCAGCGGAGCGCCCGCCGGAACCTCAGGAAGGCGAAGGTTGCGTGCGCCGGGAATGTGCCCCTGCCGGAAGGCCTCCACCGGACGAGGATCCAGGAAAATCGTCGCGTCTGGGCTTTCCTCCTTCAGCGCCATGGCCTCGCCGACGGTGATGAACTCCACATCCTTGTCGGTGATGTTCACGTCGCATCCAACGGTGGTCGCCAGTGCCAGCCCCAGGGCGAGGCCCATGACGGCACGTCCGAGAATCCCACCCCCGACTCCAACGACGGATCCGCCCACGCATAGCATCATGGCGAAGGTTAGCACCCCTCTGGAGACCCCGGCGTACTGGGGCCCTCCACAGGGATGGCGGGGAGCGATCGGATGGAGCGACTCCTGAGCACGGCAAGGCTGATGCCCGCGGTTGGTCTTTCCTTGGCCGCGAGTTGGTCGGCCGTCGCCACAGGGAGTGCGCAGCCCGATTCCCCCCAGAACTCCGGAAAGCCCGCCGCCCGTCTCTCGGCGTTGCCGCAGCCCGAGGCCGATGCAGAAGGCCCCTTCGCCACTGCGACGCTGCTTTCGGAATCGGCTTCCGTCCTGCCCGGCTCAATTGCGACCTTGGCGGTGCACTTCACGATCGCCGACGGTTGGCATACGTACTGGAACGGCCGCAGCGACACGGGCTTCCCGTTCAGGGCAACTTGGACCCTGCCCCCCGGCTTTGAGATCTCCGGTCCGCTCCAGTGGCCAGCGCCGAAACGCTACATCTCCCCCGGCGACATTCTGGACCACGTGTACGAGCAGCGGGTGGCGATCCTGGTTCCCCTCCGGGTGCCCGCCGACGCCCTCCCTGGCGAACGGGTGAAGATCGCAGCGGACCTCACGTGGCTGGTCTGCAAGTCTGCCTGCGTCTTCGAGCAGGGTTCAGTCTCGATCGAGTTGCCGATTGCGAAACCCGGGGCCGTGCCGCTCCCGTCGTCTGATGCCTCGGTCATCAGCAGCACGCGGGCCGGGCTGCCCGTCCCGCTCGAAGCGGCTGGCGGCGGTGTGACCGCCCGGATCGAAGCAGGTCGACTCGAGATCCAAGCGTCCAAGGCTGGCCGCATCGAGTTCTACCCCCTCGCGGACTGTGTCGAGACACCGTCGCTGCTCCGGGACGGGACGACCAACGGACAGCGACTGTCTGTCGGACTGGGAGACGCTGTTGACTCCGAGGGAAAGCCGCGGAGGGTTCGGGGAGTCGTCATGATCCGTGATCGGGCGCCGGCCGCCGCATCGCCCGTTGCTGATCCAGCGAAGAGCTCTGCTGCGGGGGGGCCGGAGACGGCATTGCTGGCACCTCGGTTCTTCTCGATCGATCTCGCCATGCCCGACGCTTCCAGATAGCCACGCACGGGGCCAGCGTCCCGGAACTGCGCGGATTGAAAAGAGTGGTGCGGGCAGCATGGATCGCGTGATCCAGATCCCGCGTCCCCTCGCTAGGAGACGCTTCATGAAGAACATGTGGACGAAGATGCTGGTGGGGACCGCCGCGCTGATGATGTCGGGGATCGCTCTGGCGCAGGACTCCAAGCCCGCGACCCAGCCCGAGGCCAAACCGGCCACAGCTCCCGCGTCGGACCCCGCCGTGAAGGACAAGGGTGACAAGGGCGACAAGGCGGGCAAGGGCGAGAAGGGCAACAAGGGCGGGAAGGACGCCGCCAAGACCCCCACCGCCGGCGACGCGGCCCCGGACTTCACCCTCAAGGGGCTCGATGGCAAGGAGGTCACACTCTCGGCCCTGACCAAGGAAGGCAAGATCGTGGTCATCCAGTGGTTCAACCCCGACTGCCCCTTCGTCGTCAAGCACTATGAGAAGGGCGGCAACACGTTCAACGACATGCACGCCAAGTACAGCGGCAGGAACGTTGTTCTGCTCGGCATCAACAGCGGTGCAGCGGGCAAGCAGGGCGCTGGCAAGGAGCGGAACGAGAAGGCCGTCAAGGACTGGAAGATCGCCTACCCCATCCTGCTTGATGAGTCCGGCAAGGTTGGACAGGCCTACGGCGCCAAGCGCACACCCGAGATGTTCATCGTGACGCCCGATGGCAAAATCGCTTACCACGGTGCCATCGACGACGACCGCGGCAACGGCGTCGGCAAGAACAACTACGTGACCAAGGCGCTTGACGAGATTCTCGCCAAGACAAACGTCACCACCGCCAAGACCGAGCCCTACGGCTGCAGCGTCAAGTATTGATTCTCTTCGAGCTGGCCCCCGCCGCTCACTCGGGGCCAGCCGGCCCCAGCAAGACTCTCCGCGGGCCCGGACACTCCGTCCGGGCCCGTCTTCGTTCGAGCACCGATTGAGTCGCGCAGCCTGCGCCGCCACTACCCTTGGGAACACATGGACCAGCTGCTTGCCATCATCCTCACGGCCTGGGACTTCTCGCTCGTGGTCGTGGGGTTCGGCCTCATCATCTTCATCCACGAGCTTGGGCACTTCGTCGCGGCACGCTGGGCGGGCATTCGGGTGCTGGCGTTCGCGCTTGGCTTTGGCCCCTCGCTGCTGACCTACCGCAAGGGCGTGGGCTTCACGCGACAGAGCAGCGAGGGGGAGTATCGACGTCGCCACCAGTCGATGATGGCGCTCGCAGGGCGGAGCGTCGGTGCTGAGACCGACTGGCTCGCACGCCTGCATGAGTCGATCAGCCCGACGGAGTATCGGCTGAACCTGCTCCCCCTGGGCGGGTACGTCAAGATGCTCGGTCAGGAGGACCTCGATCCCGGAGCCACCAGCGACGCGCCCGACAGTTACCAGCAGTGCGTGCCGTGGAAGCGCATGGTCGTGATCTCGGCGGGCGTCGTGATGAACATGATCCTCGCGGCGATCCTCTTCGTCGTGGTATTCATGGTGGGGATGCGTGTGGAACCCGCGACCATTGGCGACGTGGCGACAAACTCCGCCGCGGCCCGGGCGAGCGTGACGGATTCAACCGGGCAACCGCTCGAGACCCCCGGCCTCCTGCCTGGTGACCGCATCACGGCCATCGAGGGCCGCCGACCCAACTCCTTCAGCGATCTGATGCTGGCCTCCGCCATGGCTGCGCCGGGGCGTGCGGTCAATCTCGAGATCGAGCGTCCCGGCGTGGAGGGACGCCTGCGTGCCTCTCTGACGCCGCAGCCCAATCCAGTGACGAACCTCCTGGACTTCGGCATTGCGCCGGCGATGAGCACCACGATCGTGAGCGGCCGGACTGCAGCGGAGAACAAGGAGATTGAGGAGCTTCTCCGCCGGCGCGGAGGTGATGGGCTTGCCCCGGGTATGCGTCTCACGCGTCTGGTGGACTCGCAGGGACCGTTGGACATCGGTGAAGACGACGACTCGTTTGCGATCTTCATGGATCGCGCGAGCCGATCCGAGGGCCGCACGTTCATCGCGGTCTTTTCGGGACCAGTCGACGCCCAGGCTCGACCGAGCCTGATGCCCGGAAGCGCGCCGCCGAGCACGGAGCGAACTGTCTCGGTGCCACTGACGCCCGAGGCCGAACTCCAGACGGCCTTCGTTCCCGGCACGCGCGGCCGCGATACGGCGACGCCCGTAGAGCATCTGCTCGGACTGATGCCAGTGATGCGTGTGGCGCGGGCCAACGAGCCCGCACGGGCGCAGGGCCTCCGCAGCGGCGACATCTTCGTCCGCATAGGTGAGGTCGAATACCCCAGCTTCAGCCAGGGCATCGGCGTCATCCGGGCGAATGCTGGCGGTACGGTCTCGATGACCATTCTGCGGCGTGGCAGCGGTGAGGGTACCCCCGAGGACCTCGCGCAGCCCGAACGCGAGGTTGAGTTACCCCGCGTGGCCGTCAGCGCCGCGGGCACAGTCGGCTTCGAGGCAGAGGGCGTGCTCGATCGAGCCTTGGTTGCAAGGCCGCTTGCGACGATTTTCGCGAGCGCTCAGGACGCTGTCGCCGGCAAGCAGGAGGCGGCGATCGCACCCGCCGCGGCGCGGCTAGGCCTCTCGCCGGGAACGCAGATCACACAGGTGGGCGACTGGCCCGTCGCGAGCATGATCGAGGTGCGGACCGCGCTGACGCGGATCGCGGCCCAG
>CAZBXF010000236.1:643-4741 GCA_964495635.1 uncultured Phycisphaeraceae bacterium | reverse complement strand
CGCTCGCGACCGTCGTCGAGGGCGTCGTGGTGAAGTACGTGCAGCAGAAGACGGGGTCGTGGTTTGCCCACTCCAAGGATCACAAGCTCTGGCTCGACCGGGTCCAGCTTCGGAAGGACGATGGCGAGCTGGTGTATGTGAACCTTGACAAGTACTCCTCGGTCGAGGAGCTGAGCGCGGCGGGGAAGTGAACGCGGCAGAGAAGTGAGCGCGCCAGGGAGCTGCGCGCCGCGTCGGGATGAGCGCGCAGCGCCGGGGTGGGGGCCTGGGGGGAGAGGGTTGCGAGGGGCTAGCGAACTTCGGCGAGGTTGATGCCGCGGAAGCGCTGGGCGACGTTGGCGATCTCGACGCGCGTCTTGAGGCCGAGCTTGCGGCCGAGGGATGCGCGGTGATGCTCGACGGTCTTGGTGGTGCGGAAGAGCTTCTTGGCGATGGCGGCGGTGGTCATTCCCTCGCCGATGAGCTGGAGCACTTCGCGCTCGCGCCGTGAGAGGCCCTCGATGCGGCCGAGGACGTGGTAGCGCGGGACGACGACCTCGTACTCGGGCGCGCTGGCGAGGAGTGGGTCGGTCTGGGGGCCGTAGTGGTGGACGACGAGCGCGGAGGTGAAGCGGCCGCCCTCGCCGCGGAGGGGGCGGATCATGGTCTTCATGAAGGCGCCGAGGAAGACCTCGTGCAGCATGATGGGCTTGCCGGAGGAGAGGGCGCGGAGGACGAGCTGCTCGCGCTCGCGGCCGACCTCGCTGGAGACGGTGTCGGTGATCTTGCGGCCGATGACGTCGGTTGCCTTCTGGTGGGTCAGCGCTTCGAAGTGTCGATTGACGAAGATGAAGCGGCACTCGGCATCGAGCACGAGGAGCGCGAGGCCTGCGTCGTCGGCGAGGGCCTGCCAGATGGCGTGTGCATCAGAGGGGGTCCAGTCCGGCGGAGGCATCTGGGCCGCTGCGTGATGCTCGGGCGATTTCGGATGCTCGAGGTCGTTGGACGAGGGAGATGGCGTCAAAGCTGGTGCTCGCAGCAAGTCACCCTCCCCAGAGATTTTTCCAGAACCCACAGAGGCCCCTCTTCAGGGACACTGTATCGGATCTGCGGTCCCAGCACCAACCAAAAAACCCCCGGGAGGTAGAATTTTTCCCCCCAAAGAAACAACTGGTCAGGGGATCGAGTGCTGGTTGACGGGCTGGGGCGTCAGGAGGCTAGAGAGGGAGTCGAGGAGGAATCGCTGGCGGAGGCGGCTGAGGATGCCGCCAAAACGGAGGGGTTTGTCGGCTTCGATGATGACTTCGGTGTTGTAGATCGTCGCTCCCATTTCGATCGGCATCGCCTTGGAGCGGATGCTGACGGTGCGGACGCGGCTGGGATCGAAGTGGCGTGTTCGGCCGACGGGTCCGACGCCGGTGAAGAGGAGGCCGCGGCCGGCACGGAGGGTGACTTCGACGCGGCCGGCGGCGAGCATGGCGAAGTAGGCGACGAGGCCGATTCCGATGAGCACGAAGGGGGCCTTGAAGAGCCAGAGGCCGATGAGGTCCGACGGTGGCATGGGACCTGGGCTGGAGTGCCAGCGCGGCCATCCGATTGGGATCTGGCCACCGAGCGCGAGGATCGTCTCGCTGACCAACCTTACGACGAAGTGGCCAATCGCGATGTTCCAGAAGAGGGCGAAGCACAGCGCATAGCAGGCGTGGATCCAATTCGCACTCGATGCGCCGACTCGTACTTCGGTGCCGTCGTCGATCACCCAGCAGCCCGGAGGCGTGTCGCGGGCGGCGGCAGCGGCGGCGGTGTGGAGTTGGAATTGCGGGGTGTTCGCCATGACGCGCACTTTCGCTGGTGCCCTTGATGCTCGGACGAGTTCTTCGTGCTGGTGAGCTTTGTCTGGTCCGTCACGCCACCATGCAGCGTGCGTGCATGGTGGCGAGTGTCAGGCCTTGTCGGGGCCGCCTCTGGTTCGCTTTTTTCTGGTGACTGGCGTCAGCACCGTGATCGAGGCGTAAAGCCTTCCGGCCCGCTTTGGCCGCGCGCCGTCCATCAGCAGCTTGAGCTGGTACATCAGGGCCCGCGCCCGCTTGAAGTCTTCGGGGGTCAGCCAGCTCAGCTCGTAGTTGAGCACGAAGTTGGGGTCGGGGTTCGGGAGGACGAGCTCGTTGGCTTCGGCCGACTCGGCCACCATCTTGGCCACGGACCCGAGGAAGACGTCGGCGGTGAGGGCCACGGCCTGGCGGCCTTCGGGGCTGGACATGTCGGAGAAGTCGATGGCGAAGTCGTCGGCGGTGAGGTCGAAGAGCCGCTCGTGGTGCCGCCCCTTTTTGCGTTCGCCGGTCTCGACGACGAAGCCGGCGACCTTCATGGCTTCGAGATGCCGGTAGAGGGTGTCGGCGGGTCGGTCGAGCATGCGTGCCAGTTCTGCGGCGGAGCAGGGGCCGAGGCACCGGAGGCCCTGGACGAGTTCGCGGCGCACGGGTGCGAGGAAGACTTCCCACTGCTTCGGGCTCCTGACGCGAAGTACTGGCTGGCGTGCCATGGTGTTGGTTCTCCGGTCCGGGGTCGCGAGCGCGGCGGACAATATCCAAACGGAATAATAACACGATTAAGTTCGAATATCTCTCAGGCTTTTTCTGGCGAACGTGGCTGGTGTGGGACATACTGACGGTTGTGAAAACGCCGTGATTCCGCAATGGTGGAGTTTGGGGCGTTCATGTGTGTGGTGTTGTGGTGTTGTGGTGATTGTGGAGGCGGCCGGGTGTGGTCGTCTGCGTGATCGTCGACTGGTGTGCCGTTACGTGGGTGAAGAAGGAGTCTGTCTGTATGTTGACCAAGTTCACTGCCGCGGCGTTCGCTGTTGTTCTCGCGGCGGGGTCTGCCGTTGCGAGCGTGACGTTCACGCCGCTGGGCGTGCCGGCTCCGGGTGATCCTCAGACGCCGCCTTTCTCTGACGCGTACGGCGTCTCCAACTCGGGCGTTGTGGTGGGGTCCATGTTCGTTCCCGGGCAGGGCTTCCTGTCGTTCCGCTGGACGAGCGAGACGGGTCTGGTTCAGATCAACGGGCTGACGGCCGAGTCGGGGATCTTTGCGCGGGCCGTGACGCCCGATGGCGGCACGATCGTTGGTGAGAATACCGGCCCGAACGTCGGCTTCCGGAAGAACGGCGATGGGCCGGTTGAGGATCTGGGCTTTCCGAACCCTGATGTCTACGACGCTTCGTCGCTGAGCGATGTCTCGGACGATGGGCGTGTTGGCGCGGGTCTGCTCTCGCGCATTGAGGATGGGACGTTCCGCGCGGCGCGCTGGTCCGAGGTTGATGGGTGGCAGGATCTCGGCGTGCTCGGGAGCGACATTGAGTCGGCGGCGAACGCGATCTCCGCCGATGGCTCCATCGTGGCGGGCTACTCGGTGGGCAATGCGTTCACGGCCTTTTCGTGGACGGCTTCCGGCGGGATGGTCGAGCTGCCACACCCGATCGCGGCGGGGCTGCCGTCGGCGGCGATCGCGATGTCCGCCGACGGACAGATCATCGTTGGTCAGGCGAGCAACGCCGCGAACGACAGCCAGCCTGCGGTGTGGACCGGCGGCGTGCCGTCGCTGCTGCCCATCATCCCGGTGTACAACGGCGGCGCGGCGTTCGGCGTCTCGGGCGATGGGCAGACGGTGGGCGGCGTGATCTTTGACAGCGGTTCGGGCGTTGAGGTCGCGGCGTTCTGGGTGAGTGGCGTTCCCTTTGAGCTCGAGCCGTATCTTGAGTCGCAGGGGATCGACCTCACTGGCTGGTTCCTTTCGGCGATCACCGAGGTCTCGCAGGATGGCCGGTACCTTGTGGGCCGCGGCATCAATCCAAGCGGGAACCTTGAGTCGTTCATCGTGCAGCTCGCGGGCTCCGGCGCCGGCTGCGAGTATGACTTCAATCAGGATGAGAATGTGGACCTGACGGATGCGCAGCAGATGGCGCAGGTCTTCGTCGGGTTGATCAGCCCCGAGGCGGGGTGGCTCGATGGTGACCTCAATGGCGATGAGAACGCGGACCTGACGGATGCGCAGATCCTGGCGGCGTATGTCGTGACGGGGAACTGCGCGATCTGATGAAAACGCAGTAGCAGGCAGAGA
>CAZBXF010000236.1:0-633 GCA_964495635.1 uncultured Phycisphaeraceae bacterium | reverse complement strand
CCCTCCTTCCGAGCCGTCGGCGTGAGCCGGCGGTTTTTTTCTTTTGCGGAGCTCGTGGTCGAGCACTAGGGGACAAGTGCGTCTGTCAACGCTTGCTGCAGGAAAACCTGCTTGCGAAGGCGCAGCTGCGAGCCAAATCGGAGTGGCCGCTCGGCGTCGAGCTGGAGCTCGTAATCGCCGGTGAGGTTGCCATTCTCATCGCGCACCTTCATCGGATGGAGGCCGACGCTCCGGACTTTGCTGGCATCGAAGCGGCGGGTCCGGCCGATGGGACCAACTCCGCAGAACAGCTCGCCGCGACCGGCTCGAAGGGTGACCTCGACCCGGCCGGCGATCTGCATGGCGAGGCTCATGAAGATCACGACCGCGCCGAGGATGAAGGGGCTCATCACAACCCAGCCCACGATCACGGCGGCGAGGGGCATCGGACCGCTGCCGGGAATCCACGGACGCGTCCATGTTGGAGGCGTTCCGCCGCTGGTGCGGATCGTTTCGTGCACCAATAACGAGACGAAGATGCCGACGATGGCATTCCAGAAGAGGAACGCGAAGAGAAAGCAGGCGGCGCGGCCGAGTGATGCGCTGGATGCGCCGATGCGGAGTTCGGTGCCGTCGTTGATTACCCAGCAGCCT
>CAZBXF010000235.1:0-4798 GCA_964495635.1 uncultured Phycisphaeraceae bacterium | reverse complement strand
GGCTCGATGGCGACCTCAACGGCGACGAGAACGCGGACCTGACGGATGCGCAGCTCTTGGCGGCGTTTGTCGTGACGGGTCAGTGCGCCGTGTGAATCGCTGCAATCAGAGGGAGGTTGCCGCGTTGGGCGGTTGCGGGAGGAGTCCCCTGCCGTGAAGGAGGCTGCGTGGTGCGCTGTGGTTCTGCTCGCGCTTTTCCCGCTGCGGTGATGGCCGCGGCGTGCCTGCCTGTCATGCTTGCCGGCCATGCGCGCGGGCAGGTCTACGACTTCTCGGAGGTTACCGCGCTCTGCGAGGGCGCGGTGGTTGGCGAGAACGTCGGGTCTCCTGTCCGCGGCTTTGATCTGCTGCTCATGAAGAACGGCGAGGTGGTCTACCACCGTGCCTTTGGACTCTGGTCGCTCAACCGCGTGGCGAACGCCGACTCCTCGACCAAGACGCTCTCGGGCGCGCTGATCATGTCGCTCGTGAACAACGCGCCCGAGCCCTTCACGCTTGACACGCGTCTGAGCGATTACATCCCAGCCTTCACGGGGCCGAAGGCGGCGATCACGATCCGTCAGGCCTTCTCGCACACGGCTGGCCTGCGCAGCAGCACTGCGGTGAGCAGCCAGACGCTCACGCTGCGTCAGGCCGCGAACACGATCGCGATCCCTGCGCTGCAGTTTGATCCGCCCGGTTCGGTCTTCGCGTACGGCGGCACGTCCATGCATGCGGCCGGCGCGGTCGCGGAGATCGTGGGTCAGGCGCCATGGAACACGCTCTTCCAGCAGCGCCTTGCGGGACCGCTGGGGCTGACGGTGACGCGGTATGTCCTCAGCACGCCGGACAATCCGCGGATCGCGGGCGGCGCCGAGAGCAACGCGACGGAGTTTGGCCGCTTCATGGAGATGCTGCGGCGCGGCGGTGTCGCGCCCGATGGAACGCGACTGATCGCAGAGGCCAGCGTTGATGCGATGTTCACGCGCCAGACGGCGGTGGGCATCACGATCGCCAACACCCCGTTGCAGACCCCGTATACGGATGGCGCCGATTATGGCGTCGGGGTGTGGCTCGATGAGCGTGGGGCCGATGGTGAGCTGCTTGGAGCGATGGCGGCGGGGGCTCGCGGCTTTGCGAGCTGGATCGACTTCGATGATGGGATGGTCGGCGTCTTCGCGACCGATGTCAGCAGCTCGGGTGATCTGCAGCAGCTCTTCTACATGCTCCGGACCGCGGCCGAGAACGCGGTGCGCTGCGGCTACGACTTCAACCGCGATGAGAACGTCGATCTCGTGGATGTCCAGCAGATGGCGCAGGTCTTCGTTGGCCTTCTCCCGGCCGAGCCGGAGTGGCTGGATGGTGACCTCAACGGTGATGAGAACGCGGACCTGACGGATGCGCAGATTCTCGCGGCCTTTGTTGTCACGGGGCAGTGCGGCGGCTGATGCGCTGAGCATGCCCTGAGTATGCGCTGATGATGTTCTGAACATGCGCTGATCATGCCTTGGGCATGCATCGGAGAGATGGTGTGGATGGCGGTGGGGGGGTTAGACGCCGCAGACGCCTGTCACGACGAACGCGGCGAGGAGCTGTGCGTCCGTGAGGTCCGCGTTCTCATCACCGTTGAGGTCGCCGTCGAGCCAGCCGGGCTGGGGCGTCAGAAGTCCGACGAAGACCTCCGACATCTGCTGGGCGTCGATCAGGTCGGTGTTCTCGTCCTGGTTGAAGTCGTAGTTGCAGGGGCCCGGCGCGGGCGTGATGGTGACGAGGGCGGGCATGCTCGAGAGGCGGCCGCAGGGGCTGATGATGGCGCACTCGTAGACGCCCGCGTCCTGCGGATGAGCGTTGCTGATGTTGAGCGCGGGCGTTGACGCGCCCATGAGCATCGAGCCCGACTGCGTGGGGCCGTCCGCGAGTGCTTCGCCGTTGCGGCGCCAGCGGAAGATCGGCGTTGCGATATTGCGCACGGCGATCAGGAGCGTGGCGTCGCCGGTCTCTTCGATCGCGACGCTCGCGGGCTGGAGGACGATCTCGGGCGGGCGCGTGTCCCAGAGCGAGAGCCGGCTTCCCCACGCGGCGATGCTGTCGGCGAAGAGGGGCTGCGCCGGCGCCGGGCCGGCACCGTCGGGATCCCACTGCATCGCGGCGCCGATCGTGCCCGCGCGCCCGTTGGTGAAGGCCCGCCAGGTCGAGCCATCCCAGCTTGCGATGCGCGATGCGGCGATTCCGCCCGCGGCGGTGAACTCGCCGGCGACGATGAGCTCGGTCTGCGTCGGGCCGAACTCGGCCGGGGCCTTCGTGAAGAGTGTGGTGACGCCGCCGCCGGGCAGGGGGGTGATGCCGGTGCCGAGGGCGCGCCACTGGGTGCCGTCCCAGCGCGCGATGCAGTTCACCTGCGTGGAGCCCGAGTTCGTGAAGGATCCGGCGGCGATGAGCTGCGCCGGTTGGGCGCCGGGACCATCGGGGTCCCAGAGCGAGAGGACGCTGACGGGCCCGTCGAAGCCCGAGCCCATGGCGCGCCAGGTGACGCCATCCCAGCGTGCGATGTTTGAGGCGGCGACGCCGCCCGCGGAGTCGAACGTGCCGCCGGCGACAACCTCCGGGGGCAGCGGGCCTGCGCCGTCGGGATCGAAGGCGACGAGCGCGGCGACGTTTGGCGAGCCTGCGGTGCGTGCCATGCCGGTGCCGAGCGAGCGCCACGCGGCGCCGTCCCAGCGCGCGATGCCGTTGCCGGTGATGGCGCCGGCGGTCGCGAAGTTGCCCCCGATGACGACCTGTGCGTTCAGCGGGCCAGGGCCGTCAGAATCCCACGCGAGCACGGCCGATGCGGCGGGCGAGGTGCTGCCGCCCGAGACGCCGTTGCCAAAGGAGCGCCAGGTTGTACCGTCCCAGCGGGCGACGCTGTTGGCGGTGGTGGCGGTGCCCGCCGAAGCGAAGACACCGACGACGACGAGCTGAGGCTGCTGCGGGCCTGGGCCGTCTGCGTCCCAGGTTGTGATGTCATCCGCGCGCGGGTTCTGGCCGCCGCGGCCTGTGGGGAGGCCGGTGCCGAGCGTCTGCCATGCGGCGCCGTCCCAGCGTGCGATGCTGTTGAACGTGAGGCCGTTGATTCGCCGGAAGGAGCCGGCCGCGATGAGGCTTGGTTCTGCCGGGCCTGACCCGTCGGTGTCCCAGAGGCCGAGTGCGCCGAACGACGCGGGGATCGTGATCTCTCCGAAGGTGGGCGAGCCCAAGCCTTCCCAAACGGCGCCCCGGAGGCGGGAGATGTTGTTGCACCAGTTGCCGCCGAAGGTGACGAACTGGCCGCCGACGATGAGGTCCGGCGGAAGTGGTCCGGGGCCGTCGGGGTCCCAGGAGGTGGCGGCGTAGCCGAGTGGCGAGGTTTCGAAGAGGCTGGCGCGGATGGGTTGCCAGGTGGTGCCGGTCCAGCGGGCCACGCCGCGGGGCTGGCCGTCCACGGTGCCTGCGAAGGTGCCCGCCGCGATGAGGTCGGCGTTCAGCGGGCCGGGGCCGTCGGTGTCCCAGGTGGTGAGGTCCTCGACGCTCGCGCTGAGCCCGGTGCCCATGGCCTGCCAGGCTGTTCCGTTCCAACGCGCGACGCGGCTTGCGTTCACGGTGCCGGCACGGTCGAAGACGCCGCCGACGATGAGGTCGGGGGGTTGTGGTCCGGGACCGTCCGGATCCCAGGGGCGGAGGGCCCGCACGCTCGCGGCTCCGGCGACGATGCTGACGCCGCCGCCGCTGGCGCCCAGAGACTGCCAGGCGGCACCATCCCATCGAGCGACGCGGTTGGCCGATGTGCCGCCGGCGGTGGTGAAGGTGCCGCCAGCGACGATCTGGGCGAGCTGTGGTCCGGCGCCGTCGGGGTCCCAGGTGGTGAGGGCGAGCACGGCGCCGTTCGTCCCGGTTGAGAGGCGTTGCCAGGCGGCGCCGTCCCAGATGGCGATGTTGTTGACTGTGAGGCCGCCGGCGGTCGCGAAGGAGCCACCGGCGACGAGGCGCTCGGAGAGGGGCCCGGGCCCGTCGGGGTCCCAGGTCGTGAGCGCGCGGACCTCCGTGGCGTTGATGCCGCCGGCCATGCCACTGGCGAGGGGCAGCCACGCGGAGCCGCTCCAGCGCGCGATGCCGTTGACCGGGACGCCGCTGGCGGTGGTGAAGGATCCGCCCACGACAACCTGGGCAAGTTGCGGCCCGTTTCCATCGGGATCCCAGGTGGTGATGGCGGGATCGGTGCCCGGTGTGAGCCCGTCGGCGAAGCCTGCTCCGAAGGGACGCCACTGGGCCCCGTCCCACGAGGCCACGCCGCCGACCGTGTTGGCCCCGGCCTGCGTGAAGCGCCCTGCGGCGACGATCCGGAGCGGCTCTGGCCCGATGCCGTCGGGGTCCCAGGTGGTGAGCGCGCGGACGTCGGCATCAACGCCAACGGGCGACGCGAGCGCACCATCCCAGACGCCGCACTGGGCCGCGGCGGCAGAGACGAACATCAGCGGGGCCACTGCGACCCCAATCACGATCGACCCGGCCACGGAAGAGACACCGAAGGATGGTGTGCGCATAGACCTCCCCTTCCACGCCCCAAGGGTATCAGATCTTTGCTCAGTCCGCGAGAATTGCCCAGTTTTGCAGGGGAGTTTGGCGTGTTGGCCGCCCACGAACAGGGACGTGCCCGAGTTGAGTTAGGGAGGTTGAAGCGAGTTGAGGGTGCGTGGAGGGGAGCGAGGGCGGAGCGGGGCGTGAAGGCGCCCGGGCTTGCGACATGGGGCTCGGATGGAGGGGATGGGATGGAGTGGCGGGGAGCGGCAGGCCAAGCAAGAAG
>CAZBXF010000234.1:4570-4819 GCA_964495635.1 uncultured Phycisphaeraceae bacterium | reverse complement strand
CGGCTTCAGAATCGGCAGCTCAATATCCACCACCACCGCCCGAGCCCCATCCCGCTCCACCCGCGCAGGCCACACCGGCGCCAGGCTCGGCAGCCCCACATCCGGCGTCGCGTACGACTTCCAAAGCACCTCCGCCTGCCCGCGCGTCAGATCCGAGATCGGCGCTCCAATGTCCTGAGCCCGCAGCAGCGGCGTGAGAAGCCCCACCGCCGCCGCACACGCTGCACAAGCCCACGACCTCGCCCCTGG
>CAZBXF010000234.1:0-4560 GCA_964495635.1 uncultured Phycisphaeraceae bacterium | reverse complement strand
ACAGCCATCACGCACGCCGCGCACGCCCCCCACCACCTCGCCCCTCGCCTCATGACTTGTATCCCTTCGGGTGCTTCTGGAACCACGACCACGCCGAAGCGATGATCTCATTGAGGTCCGTCACCTTCGCGCTCCACCCAAGCTCGCGCCGGATCTTCTCCGGGTTGTTGTAGAGCATCGGCGGATCACCCGCCCGCCGCGGCTTCTCCACCACCCTGAACTCACGCCCCGTCACCTTCCGCACCGCGTCGATGATCTCGCGGACCGAATACCCCTTCCCGATGCCGACGTTGTACGCCATCGCCTGCCCGGCCTGGAGCTTCCCCATCGCCAGCACGTGCGCATCGATCAGATCCTCAACATGCACATAGTCGCGCACGCACGTTCCATCCGGCGTCGCATAGTCCGTCCCGAAGATGCCAACCTCCGCCCGCTGCCCCAGCGCCGCCTGCAGCACCACCGGGATCAGATGGCTCTCAGGATCATGATCCTCACCAAGTAGCCCCGAGCGATCACACCCGCACACGTTGAAGTACCGCAGCATCGCATACCCGAACGGCACGCCCAGCAGCCTCCGTCCCTCCGCAAAGTCCCGCAGGATGTGCTCCCCGTGCAGCTTCGTCCAGCCATACGGCGAGACCGGATTCTGCGGACACGTCTCCGGCACCGGCACAAACCCCTCCGGCGGCTGCCCATACGTTGCGCACGAGGACGAGAACACAAACCGCGACACCCCCGGCACCCCCACGCCGCCGCCGCCAAGGTGGCTCGCCTCGCAAGCCTCCAGAACGCTGATCAGCCCTGTCACGTTGTTGTGGTAGTAGCGCATCGGCTGCTCCACACTCTCACCCACATACGCAAGGGCCGCAAAGTGCATCACCGTGTCGATCTTGTGCTGCACGATCGTCCTGGCCACCAGCGCCTTGTCGACAATGTCCCCTTCCACGAACTCAAGCCGACCCTGCGCACTCGGCCGCAGCAGCTCCATCGCGTGCGCATGCCCGCGAAAGAGATTGTCGTACGCCACAACCTTGTGCCCATCACGCAGCAGCCGCTGCACCGCGTGCGACCCGATGTACCCAGCGCCGCCAGTCACAAGTACGTTCATGTCAGCTTCCCATCTGCCCCCCAGCAAACTTCCCGGCCGGACCAAACCCCGGCCCACGCCCGTCTACGCACCCCGCCCCGGACCAAGTTCGCTCATGGTAAAGGTCCGCCCGGAGAAAAGCACACGCCTCGCCAGCTTCCGAGCGCCAGGCCGCACCCCCAAGCCCCCACGCCCGATACCCTCCCCTCTTCCGACCTCACTCACCCATCGGAACCACCCGTGCCCGAATCCACTCCGCCCCCGCCCGCCCCGCGCTTCTCCCCCGCCCTCGCCCTCCGATCCTTCATCGGCGGCCTCCTCATGGGCTTCGCGAACGTCGTCCCCGGGATCTCCGGCGGCACCATGCTCCTCATGGTCGGCGTCTACCAGCGCTTCGTCGCCGGCGTCGCCGAGGTCTCCACCCTCGTCCTCCGCTTCCCCTCCCTCGCGCTGCTCACCTGCATCGGCCTGGGCGCAGGGCTCTCCATCCTCCTCTCGGCCGGCCCCATCAAGGATGCCGTCGTCGAGCACCGCTGGATCGCCTTCTCAATCTTCATCGGCCTGCGCCTCGGCGCCATCCCCATCGTCCTCAAGCTCTGCCGTCCCTTCAACGCCAAGGTCTACGCCGGCATCGCCGCGGGCCTGGTCATCACGGCCCTCCTCGGCATGGCCCAGTACCGCGGCGATGGTGCCCCCTCCGCCGCCGACTCCGTCTGGTACATGCGCTTCGCCGCCGGACTCGCCGGCGCTTCCGCCACCATCCTCCCCGGAATGGACGGCTCCTACTTCCTCCTCCTCATGGGCCAGTACGTCCCCATCCTCGGCGCCATCGACCGCTTCAAGGACGCCCTCACCGCCGGCGACCTCAACGCCGCCATCGCCCAGATCCTCTTCCTCCTCCCCGTTGCCTGCGGCGTCGCCCTCGGCCTCGGCGGTGTCTCTCTCCTCCTCCGCTACCTCTTCAAGCACCACCTCGCCGTCACCGGCGGCGTCCTCATGGGCGTCCTCGTCGGTGCCGTCTTCGGACTCTGGCCCTTCCGCCAGCCCGTCGCTCCACTCATCGGCCAGAACATCGGCAAGCTCACCGTCACCGCCGACAACCTCGCCTCCATTCCCAAGGAAGACTGGCCCGTCGCCTTCTTCTCCCCCACACCCACGCAGATGCTGATCTCCCTCGCCCTCATCGCCGCCGGCATCGCCATCGCCTACGTCTTCACCCTCCTGGACCCCGACGAGTCCCACCTCAAGAGCACCCAGAACCCAACCAACTGACCGCCCCTCCCCGCCATCGCCCGCCGCCCCGCCGACGCACGCCCTCCGCTCTCCTCCCCCAGTCCCCAGTGCCCAGTCCCTCCTGTCTCCATTTCCCGCTTTTCGTTTTTCGCTTTTCGCTCTCCACCGCCCCCACCGTTCGATGCTCCTCCTCGCCCCCACAACCCTCGCCCTCGCGGCGGCCCTCACCGTACCGACGCTCCTCGCGCTCTACATGCTCAAGCTCCGCCGGCGCCCCGCCCGCGTCAGCACCATCCAGTTCTGGCCCCAGGCCTCCCAGGACGTTCAGGCCAACATCCCCCTTCGCCTCATCCGCCCAAGCCTCCTCCTCTTCCTCCACCTTCTCATCCTCGCCCTCTTCCTCACCGCCCTCGGTCGACCGGCCATCATGGACGACTCCGGCGGCGGCTCGCGTGTCGTCCTCATCATCGACACCTCAGCCTCCATGGCGGCCTCCGACGCGCCAGGCAACGCCGGCACGCGTCTCGACCTCGCCCACACCCGCGCCCGCGAACTCGCAGACTCCATCCTCCGCTCCGGCGCAGGCGGTGAGGTCGCCGTCGTCGCCCTCGCCAAAGAGCCCACCATCCTCAACCCGTTCTCCTCCTCAAGACGCATCATCCGCGAAGCCATCGACCGCGCAACCCAGACCGACGAGCCCGGCGACCTCGCCCGCACGCTCCGCGTCGTCGAGTCCATGGCCCTCGACTCCGAGGACGAGACCCGCCCACCACCCGTCGCCATCCTCCTGAGCGATGGCTCCTTTGCCCCCTCCACCGAACCCGCGCGCGCAGCCGCCCGCGTCCGCTTCGAACGCATCGGCCCCGAGCCCACCAACCCCGGCGCCGCTCCCATCGATCACGCCAACATCGGGATCATCACCCTCGCCGCCGCTCGCGATGCCGATGATCCCGCCCTCGTCCGCGTCTTCGTCGAAGCCCTGAACGCGGCCCGCGCACCCGCCGAAGTCCCACTCGCCATCTCTCTCGACGGGCTCGTCATCGACCGCAGCGTCCTGAGGCTCCCCGGCGCATCACCCGACGGTGCCCCAGGCCGCACCAGCACCACCGTCCCACTCCGCGCGTCCGCAGGAGGCGTCGTCCTCGCCTCCCTCGGCACCACCGACCTCCTCCCCTCCGACAACGTCGCGGCCCTCACCCTCGACGCTCCGCAGCGTCCCATCATCTGGCTCGTCACACGCGCTGGAACTCCGGCCGACACAGGCGGCGACGCCCTCCTCCGCAAAGCGCTCGAAGAACTCCGCCCCCAGCGCCTCGACACCATCGATGAGCTCGAATACGCCAGACGCCTCGCCGCACGCGCCGATGCCGACGCCAGCCTCATCGTCCTCAGCTCCGTCCGATCCTCACGCACACCGCTGGCGCCAACCCTCTCCTTCGGTACGCCACCGCCTCTCCCCGGCCTTGATGTGACCGGTCCCGGGCCCGGGGCCCGCGCCGCCTTCTGGGACCGCGAGCATCCACTCCTCCGCAACGTTTCCCTCGACTCCCTCGCCGTCGCCCAGACACTCACTGTCACCGCAGCCCCCTCCCTCCGATCACGCGAGATCGCCCGCGCCAGCGCAGGACCCCTCATCCTCGTCACAGAGCACGCCGGCCTCCGCCACGTCGCCGTCCTCTTCGAGCTTGATCAGTCCAACTGGCCCATCCTCCTCGGCTTCCCCATCTTCCTTGCCGATGCCACCGACTTCCTCACGCTCCGCGGCGAGGCCTCCAGCGGCCGCTGGTTCCGCACCGGCGAAGCCGCATCCCTCCGAACCCGCGGCCCCGCACCCTCCACCATCACCCTCGACGGGCCGCAGCCCCGAACGATCCAGCTTCCTCCGCCCGCAGCCTCCGACAGCACAACCCGAACCCTCCCCATCGGTGCCTTCGCTCGCGCGGGCGTCTACATCGTCCCCGCAGCACCCGGCATCATCGATCGCGCGGTCGCGATCAACCTCGCCGATCCCACGGAGAGCGCCCTCCGCGCACCCCCTTCCCTCGACATCGGCGGCCGCCGCGTCGAGGTTGGCGCGGGCGTCCGCCAGCCTCGCGAAATCTGGTGGTGGTTCGTCCTCGCCGGAGGCGCCCTCCTCATCATCGAGTGGCTCGCCTTCGCCTGGAAGACCCGAGCCTGACAACGCTCCACCGCTCATCCACACGATGTACCGCTTCTGTGCGCACAGATTTGCACAGCCC
>CAZBXF010000233.1:0-4916 GCA_964495635.1 uncultured Phycisphaeraceae bacterium | reverse complement strand
GCCCCATCCGGATCCCACTCGGTAATCGACGTGACCGTGCCCTGCACGCCCGGAACGCCCTGACCCGGCATCCAAGTAGGATCGCAGGTTTGCCCCGCAGCGAGCGCCACCCACCCAACCTGAGACAGAAGAACAGCAGCCAGCCCCCGCGCGCGGATCGACATGGAAACCTCCGTGGTAGTAGCCCCACTCGCGGGGTTCTACCGCCACGGTGCAGGCGGGTTGCGGAATCTGGACAAAAGCGCGGCGTCGGCGCGGTTCACGCCGCGGAGGATCGGAGCGAGTCCTACCACAATCCAAGTGCAACGTAAAGGCTGGATGACTCGATGAAGGCCGCGTCGCTCACACCCCGCAAACCCCCGTCACCACATACGCCGCCAGCAGCTGCGCATCCGTCAGATCCGCATTCTCATCCCCATTGAGATCGCCATCAAGCCATCCCGCCTCAGGCGCAATCACCCCCACAAAGACCTGCGCCATCTGCTGCGCATCCGTGAGATCAACGTTCTCATCCTGGTTGAAGTCGTACTCGCACGCGATCGTCGTTTCGAGGCCCATCGACCACAGCTCGCGCCCCTGGGCCCGCGTGAACGCGGAGAACCAGAGCCGGTTGGCGACGATCGAGAAGTTCCGCGGCGCCGAAGGCTCGGTGCCGGGGTTGATGTCCGCGATCGGTCGTGTGCCCGCCTCGGTGCCGTCGGTCTCCCACAGCTCGGCCCCCGTGAGGCCGTCGTCCGCGACGAAGATCACGCGGCCGGGCGAGATCTCAAAGAAGCTCTCCGGGCTCGAGTCACGCGGTCCGGGGAAGATGTCCCTGACGAGCCTCGTGCCCGCGCTGGTCCCGTCGCTGATCCACACCTCGCGCCCGTGCGCGCTGGTCCAGGCCGAGAAGATGATCCGCTCTCCCTCCCTCGTGCTCACCCTCGCGAGGCCGCGCGGCGAAGAGCCACCCGGGCCCACCTCGATGTCCGCGACGCGCCATGTCCCACCCTGCGTCGCGTCGGTGCGCACCAGCTCAAAGTCCGCGGATTCCGGCGGGCTGCTCGCAAAGTGCAGCGCGCCGCCGAGCATCGCGCTGTCGATCGACGAGAGACTCTGCGCCTCGCTGTAGCCGGGCGCGAGCAGCGTCGTCTCGGCGGTAGTCGGGTCATAGGTATAGATGCCGCTGTCGGCCGGCGCGCCGTACGAGACGATGAGCCGCTCGCTCGCCGCGCCCACGATCTGCGGCACGCCCGCCGCCGTGACGGACGTGCCGATGTCCCACGCAACCTCGGTGCTCAGCGGCGTGCCGTCGCTGCGATACAGACGCCGCGCAACATCATCGCCGGGCGCCGCATCGCCGCCGAAGTACAGCTCACCCTCGAACTCGAAGTAGCGGCTGGGGCTGCTGGGACCGCCGATCTCGACGTTGATGAGCGGCGCCGCGACGAAGGCCTCCCCCACGCCCCACGCCGTCGTATTGAACGGCCACACCACGCCGCCGTTGTTGGCGGTGTAGATCAGATTGTCACCGATCGTGACCGGCGGCACCGCCACCACCACGTTCTTGACGTTGCCGACGAAGTCACCCAGCGATGCCAGCGACGTGTGCTGGAAGACGTCCCGCGTCGTGCTCGAACTTCCCTCGTACGCCGAGAACCAGACCGTATCGGCCCGGTAGACCCAGCGCCGGCGACCCGCGCTCCCCGGCGTGACCTCGACGATCGGCACCGTGCCCGCGCTCGTGCCGTCGGTCCGGAAGAGCTCGCGGCCATACGCGGTCGAATCGCTCGTGAACGCGACCTCCTCGGGCGCATCACCCGCAAAGACACGCGACGGATTCGCGTTCGCCGCCAGCTGGTTCAGATCGCGCAGAAGCACCGTGCCCTGGGCCGTGCCGTCGCTCGCGTACAGCTCGCGATCCGCGCCGGAGGTCGCCGCCAGCAGCAGCCTCCCGCCCGGCAGCGGCGCCAGCGGACGCGCCAGCGATGAGCCCACGCCAACGCTCACGTCCGCCACGAGCCGCGCACTCGATGCCTCCGCCGTCGCGGCGAACAGCTCCTGCCCCACCGCCGGAGAGACACGCTGCCCGGTGAAGTAGAGCGTGCCGGGCCCGTCGCCCGGACCGGGCACCACGACCGGCGCCGTCGTTGTGTTGACATGGCTGATCGATCCGTCGGCGGGCGTCAGACGCACGGGCCCGCCAACCGTCACCAGCAGGAGCGGCCCGCCCGAAGCCGCGTTCGTCGCGAGCGTGACGCCCCCGGCAAAGGCCTGCGGCGCAAGCAGGCCCTGCTGCGCACTCGGCGCCACCGCGCCGGTGATCGCGACCGGAGCCGACTGACCATCGGTATGCCAGAAGACGCGCCCCGCCTCCGGATGCTCCGCCGTGAACCAGAGTCGCCCGCCGGAGACGGTGAGGAACTCGGGCGATGCCGAGGCTGCGCCGGGCGCAAGGTCGGCAAAGCGCGTCGTGCCCGCCGACGAACCATCGGTCGACCACAGCTCAACGCCGCGCTCCGCATCACCAGCCACGAAGAAGACGCGTCCGCCGAACGGCGTGAACCAGCGCGGATTGACCGGCGCCCGGTCGCCAACGAGACCCGACAGCCGCACCGTGCCCTGCACCGTGCCGTCCGAGATGAAGGGCACAAACGGCTCAGAACCACCGCCGCCGGCGAAGAGCACGCGGCCGCCGAGCGCCGCCAGATTCCAGCCCGCACCCGCCGGGTACGAAGCACCCGACGTGTGAAGCACCTGCGCCGCATCAACCGCGACGCCATCGCTCACAACAAGCCGCGGCAGCGCGGGGTTGGCCAGCCAGAAGACGCGCGAAAGCGAGGTCGTGACGAGCGAGGGCGAGCCCTGCGGCGCCGCAATGACGAGCCCGAGGTCCGCGCTCGCCCGCGCCAGGCGCTGCGTTCCGCGGCTCGTGCCGTCGGTCCGCCACACCTCGCCGAGATCGTTGAAGAAGCAGATCGGACCAGGACCGCGGGTCCAGGGATCGCCAAAGGAGTTGGTCCCCAGCGTGCACCGCACCGTGAGCGATGTGTCCACCAGCAGCGTGCCCGCGCCGGTGCCATCGGTCCGGAACAGGATCCCCTGCCGGCCTCCCTCGTAGTCGGCCGCGGCAAAGAGCACCGAGCCATCAGGCAGCACGCGCGGGAACCGTGGATTCGACGAGGCCGGCTGGCCGGACGCCACCGTCACAAGATCCGCGACGAGCAAGGGCTGCTGGCCGAACGCCGGGAGCGCGAGGCATGACCCGGACAGGGTCACGAGGGCCAGTCGGCAGAATCCGCGCGGCGAGAACGCGAACAGGGTACGAATCGGCATGGTCTCTCTCTCAGTCCGCCACGGCATGACGATATCGGTCTGGCCAACGTTCGCAAGGGAAATTTGAGAAGTACTGCCACCCTGCGGTTAGGCCTCAGCCGGCCCGACGCAAGGCCCTTTGCACATCGCAAAAGCAAGGTTCGGATTCTGTGAAGAGCCTCAACACCGGCGCCAACGCGATCCCAGCGACGGCGCGGCTGATCGTGTAGCCTCCCGGGGCATGCCGCTCTACTTCCGAAAGTCCATCGGCGCCGGACCGTTCCGCGTCAACCTCTCCCGCCGCGGCGTCGGTTACTCGGTCGGGGCCAAGGGGTTCCGGGTCGGGAGATCCGCGACAGGACGGACGTACACCTCCGCGCGGGTGCCCGGCACCGGGCTGCGCGTTTCCCACTCGCTGGGCCGACGGGGCTGCGCCGTGCTGATCGTCGGCGCGCTTCTCTCGGCCGGTGTCGGCATCGTCGCCACAAGGCTGGTCGTGGCCGTGATCTGACGCGCGGCGTGCTCACCGGCCTGGCGGAGGGCCATCGAGCGCAGCAAGGACATGACCACGCCCCGGCTCAAATCGAAACACTGGAGATGAAGGATGGACAAAGCTCGCGCACTGACATGGACCCGCACGGTCAGGACACCAAGCTCGGAGCGATTCCTGGGTTCGCAGGCCGGAACCGACGCCGCGGCGGTCGAGTTCCACTTCCTGCCCACCGGTCAGGTCGCCGGCACGGTGATCCTGCTCGAGGAAGCGGGCTGGCGCGAGGAGGAAGTTCCGGACCTGCTGCGCCGCATCGACGATGAGCTCCTCCCGGGCGTGGATCTCGACGTCGGAGGACTCTCCTTCACCGTCGTCATCGGCCGCGTCCTCGGCAACTACGAAGCGGACATCACCCCACCCGCGCGATCCTGACGCTGCCCAGTTTCCAACGAAGCCAAGCACGGCGGTCAGGCCGGGCCCGCCACGTCCTGCCACGTCCTGCCACGTCATGTCGCAACATGGCCCGACATGGCTCGACACGGCCCGACGCGACAAGGCCCATCACGGCCCATCACGGCCCATCACGGCACATCACGCCACGACACGACATGTCAGGGCACGTCAGGGCACGTGACATCACGTCACGGCACCCAGGGCCACGGGGGACCGGACACGGTCAGGCAGCATCCGACGCCGCGGCGTCGATGGCGAGAGCCAACGCGCGATCCGCTAGCGCCCGTAGCGGCGGACAACACCCTTCACGATGCCCTGCACCTGGCAGAACTTCACGCGGATGGGGTCAAAGGCCGGGTTCGCGGGCTGCAGGCGGATGTGATCATCCTCCTTATAGAACGTCTTGAGCGTCGTGGAGCCATCGGGCAGGAGGGCCACCACGCGGTCACCGTTGGAAGCCACCTGCGTCCGCTCGATCAGGACGAAGTCGCCATCCAGGATCCCCTCGTCACGCATCGAGTCCCCCTCGACCTTGAGCGCGAACGTGCTGTTGCCAGAGCTGGAGCCGCAGCCTGGCGGATTATGCGACGGACGTGCTGTCCAGTGCGGCGACGACCATCTCGACGGCGGCCAGCACGGCGACTAGTGCAACCGCCCTCCGTGACGGCTACGCCAACAG
>CAZBXF010000232.1:3581-4919 GCA_964495635.1 uncultured Phycisphaeraceae bacterium | reverse complement strand
GCGCGGGATGTCGAGAGCGCGCGTGAGGGCGATGGGCTTGCCCGCATCGAGGGTCTCGGCCTGCGCGAGGCGCTCGACGTTCTCATCGATGAGGTCGGCGAGACGCAGGAGGAGGCGCGAGCGATCGGCGGTGGTGAGGGCGCGCCAGGCGGGGAAGGCGGCCCGTGCGGCGTCGACCGCCGCGTCGACGTCGGCCTTGTCGCTGTGCGCGACGCGCGCGTGCACGCGGCCGGTGGCGGGCTCGATGACATCGAGGTAGTCGCCGCTGCTGGGCGGCACGAACTGGCCGTTGATGTAGTTGTTTAGGAGGTTCATAAGAAGGGACAAAGAGACACAGAGACAGAGGGACCGAGGGGAGACGGATCAGAGGGTTCCTAGGCGGCCGCCGTCGATGGGGACGTTGATGCCGCTGACGTAGCCGCCGGCCGGCGAGGCGAGGAAGGCGACGACGCCGGCGATCTCTTCGGGCGTGGCGAAGCGGCCCAGGGGCGTCGAGGCGATGATCTCGGCGCGGACCTGGTCTTCGTCGATGCCCTGCTTGCCGGCGCGGGTGGCGATGATCGAGCGGAGGCGGTCGGTGTCGGTGTAGCCGGGGAGGATGTTGTTGACGGTGACGCCGAAGGGCCCGAGCTCGGTGGCGAGGCACTTGCCCCACGCCGCGACGGCGGGGCGGATGATGTTGCTGATGCCAAGGTTGGGAATCGGCTGCTTCACGCTGGTGCTGGTGATGTTGATGATGCGCCCGTACGCGGCGGCCTTGAAGCCCGGGAGCAGCAGCCGCGTGAGGAGGTGGGCGGCGATCAACTGCGCGTTGAAGGCGGCGAGGAGCTGCTCGGCAGAAGCATCAATGGCGGTGCCGGCGGGTGGGCCGCCGGTGTTGTTGATGAGGATGTGGTACGGACGCTTCTCGTCAAGGCGAGGCCGGATGGCGAGGTCGGCGGCGTTGGGCTGCGAGAGGTCGACGGCAATGGTCTCGTGCCGCTGGCCCGCGGCGGCGGGGAGCGTGGCGAGGGCATCCTGCAGGCGGGCGTGGTCGCGCGCGAGGAGGGTGACCTCACAGCCGAGGTGTGCGAGCTCGATGGCGCAGGCGCGGCCGATGCCGGCGGTGGAGCCGCAGACGAGGGCACGCTTGCCGGTGAGGTTCAGACGCTGTGACAGGGAAGTGAGGGGGGCGGCGGGTGAGGTCGAAGGCATGGCTACAGGCTAGCGGGGATTGGGGGGAGGTGTGGCAGCACCAGTCGCGCCGCTTGGCGGCAGACTGGTGGCACCTCGGGGCCTGGCCAGCCGATCCCCGCGGGTGTCGGCACATTTGCCGATGGCGCGCCTCCGAGGCCAAGG
>CAZBXF010000232.1:0-3481 GCA_964495635.1 uncultured Phycisphaeraceae bacterium | reverse complement strand
CAAAAGTTTAGCGTCCGCACCGCAACGATGCGGGCCAGATCACGTACAATGATCTCGCGAGTCGCCACCCCCGGCACGCATTCACATCCACGCACCGGCCACGGGGGGAAAGCTGAATTGGGAAGGGACTAGGCACTAGGCACCTGGCACTAGGGTCGGAAGAAAACCACACGAACGCGTGTGCCTTCCCCTGGTGCCTGATGCCCAGTGCCTAGTGCCTTCCGCCCCGGAGATTCCCATGCCAAACGGCAACTGGACCAAGGAAGAGCTTCTTTCGCGCCCCATCCAGCACATCGACATCACCAAGTTCGATGCGCGGCCGATCGTGAAGAGCTATCGCGACATGGCGTACTCGAGCCGCACGCTGGCGAACGCCGCGGACATCTACTCGATGATGCTCAAGGACAAGGAGTGCGCCGTGGTGCTGACCCTGGCGGGCAGCCTCATCTCGGCGGGGCTCAAGAAGGCCATCATCACGCTCGTCGAGAACAACATGATCGATGCGATCGTGTCGACGGGCGCGAACATCGTCGATCAGGACTTCTTCGAGGGGCTTGGCTTCAAGCACTACATCGCCCCCGGCAGCCCCGAGGCTCCGCCCGTGGACGACATGACGCTGCGGAACTGGATGATCGACCGCATCTACGACACGTACATCGATGAGGATGATCTGCGCGCGTGCGACGCCGCGACGCACGAGATCTTCAACGCCTTCGCGCCCGGCGCGTACAGCAGCCGCGAGATCATCGAGGCGATGGGCGCGTACCTCGCCAACTCCCCCAAGCTCGCGAAGAACGAGAGCATCGTCAAGACGTGCTTCCAGAAGCGCGTGCCGATCTTCGTGCCCGCCTTCTCGGATTGCTCGGCCGGCTTCGGCATCGTGCTGCAGCAGACCGAGGCCATCGAGCAGGGCCGCGGGCAGGTCGCCTTCGACAGCGGCAAGGACTTCCGCGAGCTGACGGACATCAAGCTCGCGTGCAAGGACACGGGCCTGCTCATGATGGGCGGCGGCGTTCCCAAGAACTTCGCGCAGGACATCGTCGTCGCGGCGGAACTGCTGAACGAGCGCAAGGGCGGCAAGGCCCGCGGCGACATCGGCATGCACAAGTACGCCATCCAGATGACCGTCGCCGACTCGCGCGATGGCGCCCTCAGCGGCTCCACGCTCCGCGAGGCATGCTCCTGGGGCAAGGTCGACATCGTCCACGAGCAGATGGTCTTCGGCGAGATCTCCGCGCTGTTCCCGATCCTCGCCAGCGACGCCTACCACCGCGGCCAGTGGAAGGGGCGCAAGGGCTTCAAGTTCGCCGACCTCTTCGAGAAGGGCGACGGCGTGCCGACGTTTGCGGCGAGCAAGAAGAAGGCCGCGGCGCGGTAAGTCCGGTGCCACCAGTCCGACACTACTCGGATCCGACGGGGTCGAGACTGGTGGTGAAGTGATCGACGCGAGTTGAGTGTGTTCAATCACCACGAGCCGGACCGACCTGGTCCGGCTCGTTTTGTTTTGGGCTTTGGTGTGTCGGCTTCACCACCAGTCGCGCCGCTTTGCGGCGGACTGGTGGCACCGGGCGCCGCGGGGTGCTGGCACTCAGCGGGTGCGCCGCCGGCGTGCCATGACGAGCGTGCCCATGCCCAGGAGCGCCGCCGCGCCCGGCGCGGGGACCTGGTTGATCTGCACGCGCCAGTTGTCGATGCCGCACTCGGTGTTGATGGACCCGTTGTTGGAGTTGCCGCGCCAGAAGCCCAGCTGCATCACGGTGCCGGAGGCGGAGAAGTCCGGGGAGCCCGCGATGACCATGCCGGTCGAGGGGTCGACCTCCCAGAAGCTCGCGGGGGTGAGGCCCGGCTGTGCGTTGGGCTGCCAGGTGCTGAAGCTGGAGAAGGGCATGATCAAGGCGGCGCTCGTGCGATAGAGGCGTCCGTTCTGGATGATCGCCAGCCCCGAGCCCTGCCCGTTGCCGGGTGCGTTGACGAAGTTGATCGAGTCTTCGCTGTAGTCGATGCTGGCGATCGCCCCCTGGTTCGACGGGTCGTAGAAGGCCGTCACGTTCATGTGGAATCCGTGCAGGATGCCGGTGGGCGAACTGACGGTGAGCTGGTTGCGGATCCGCCGGTACTCGTTGGGATTGCCCCCCGTGAGGAACTGGAGTCCGAAGGCACTGCTGCCCGCGGCGTTGGTGTTCAGGGTGGTGGTCAGCGACCAGTCGGCGTTGTTGAAGACGCCATCAAAGAACACGACGGCGGAGGCGTTGCTGGCAAGCCCAGCGGAAGCGGCGAGCGCGAGAACGGCGAGCGAAGTGCGGCACATGATCGGATCTCCTTGTGACTCGCCGGCTTTGCCGGCGGTCGTGGTGGTGGACGGAAGTGACGCGGAACGGACACCACGACTTCACACGAGCGCGGCGAACCTTGCAGTATGTGGAGAAAATCTCTGCACGCACGGTGGTGCGTGTGCGTCCTGGCGTTCCGGCAGTGCCGTCGCTTCGCTCCTCTACGGCCGGCGATGGGCGTGGAGGCCTACGGCCTCATGGGAAGCGTGAGGCGGTGGACGGTCGGTGGGTTAGTTGCGTCGTCGCATCATCACCAGTCGCGCCGCTTTGCGGCGGACTGGTGGCACCGGGTCTTGGCTCTTGTCTTCCCCCAGTGCCCAGTGCCTAGTCCCTGGTGCCTCTCCTCAGGGCTTTGCCTTCGCGCTCGCCGCCGCCGCCTTGCAGATGCTGACAAAGTCCGCGGCGTTGAGGGAGGCTCCGCCGACGAGGCCGCCGTCGACGTCGGGCTGCTCGAAGATCTTGCTGGCGATCTCGGGCTTGAGGGAGCCGCCGTAGACGATGCGGGTGTTCTTTGCGATCTCTTCGCCGTAGAGGCGGGCCATCAGGGCGCGGATGTTTTTGTGCGCCTCCTGGGCGTCCTCGGGCGTGGCGGTCTTGCCGGTGCCGATGGCCCAGACGGGCTCGTACGCGATGATGAGACGCGACATGAGCGAGCCCGGGACTTCGGCCAGGCCCGTGCGCACCTGGCGGGAGGTGACGATGTCCTGGTGGCCGGCGGTGCGTTCGTCGAGGGTTTCGCCGACGCAGAAGACGGCGTCGAGGCCGGACTCGAGGGTGGCACGGAGCTTCTTGTTGACGAGCTCATCCTTCTCGCCCATGACATGGCGGCGTTCCGAGTGGCCAACAAGGACCATCTGCGTGCCGCAGTCCTTGAGCATCGCGAGCGAGGCCTCACCCGTGAAGGCGCCGTCGGGCTGGAAGTAGGCGTTCTGGGCACCCAGGCGCACGGAGGAGCCGCGGTCGCGCAGGATCGCGCGGACGGTGAGGAGGTAGGGGAGGGGAGGGAAGACGGCGACGTCGACACCGTCGACGGGGAGGAGGCCGTCGGTGACGCCGCGGGCGAGGTCCGAACCGCTGGTGCGGTTGGTGTTCATCTTCCAGTTGCCGCCGACGAAGGGCTTGCGATCGCTCATAGGGGCCAGAGTACGTCG
>CAZBXF010000231.1:0-4930 GCA_964495635.1 uncultured Phycisphaeraceae bacterium | reverse complement strand
CCCCCGCCCCCTCCGCCACCTACTCCGCCCTTGCCGCACGGATCAAGTCCAATGAGTCTGTCGTTGGCATTATCGGCCTTGGCTATGTTGGGCTCCCGCTGGCCCACACGCTGCATGCCGGTGGCTGCCGCCTGCTTGGCTTTGACATCGACCCCGCCAAGATCGTCGCGCTCAAGGAAGGACGCAACTACCTCCAGCACCTGGGCGACGGGATGGTCAAGGACCTCTCTGCCAGCAGCCGCTTCTCCGCGACGACCGACATGGGGCGTCTGGGCGAGTGCGATGTCGTGATCGTCTGCGTGCCGACGCCGCTGGGGCGCCATCAGGAGCCGGACCTCACCTACGTCATCAACTCCGGCATCGCCATCGGCAAGACGCTCCGCAAGGGGCAGCTGGTGATCCTGGAGTCCACGACGTACCCGCGCACGACGCGCGACGACTTCCTTCCAGCCATGCTCGCCGCGGCACCCGCGAGCGCCAAGGACATCAAGGTCGGCGAGGACCTCTTCGTTGCGTTCTCGCCCGAGCGCGAGGATCCGGGCCGCAAGACCCACACGACGCGCAGCACCCCCAAGCTCGTCGGCGGCGTTGATCCCCTCTCCACCGAGCTCGCCGCGATGCTCTACGAGAAGGGTGTTGAGACCGTCGTGCGTGTCAGCAGCGCCGAAGTCGCCGAGGCCGCCAAGCTCCTCGAGAACATCTTCCGCGCCGTCAACATCGCGATGGTCAACGAGATGAAGGTCGTGCTGACGGCCATGGGCATCGACGTCTGGGAGGTCGTCCGCGCGGCCTCCACCAAGCCCTTCGGCTTCATGCCCTTCTACCCCGGTCCTGGTCTGGGCGGGCACTGCATCCCGATCGATCCCTTCTATCTGACGTGGAAGGCCCGGGAGTACGGCCGCCCGACACGCTTCATCGAGCTCGCGGGCGAGATCAACACGTCGATGCCGCACTATGTGATCGATCAGGTCGCGCACGCCATGAACGAGCGCGGCAAGCCCATCAAGGGCGCCAAGGTGCTCGTGATCGGCCTGGCCTACAAGGCGGATGTCGACGACACGCGCGAGAGCCCGTCGTTCGAGCTGATCGAGCTCCTGCGCGAGCGCGGCGCGACCGTCGGCTACCACGATCCGCACGTCCCCGAGTCCTTCCCCGTCCGCAAGCACGACCTCAAGATGAAGAGCGTCGAGCTGACGAAGGAGAACCTCGCCACGTACGACCTGGTGCTGATCTCGACCGCCCACAGCGCCGTGGACTACGCCGCCCTCGCCAAGCACTCGCGCCTCGTCGTCGACACGCGCGACGCGATGCGCAAGTGGAGCAGCGAGATGGGCGACAGGCTGGTGCGAGCGTGAGTGAGTCGCGCGGGCCCCGCCGGAGCCTGGGGCGAGCCGCCTCGCCTCTTGCCGGATCCGGTCCACCATGATCGCACGCGTCCTGCTGCTTGCCGGCGGCCTGCGTCCTTCGCCCCTGGCGAGCGCCTGCGGAGCGTCGGTCCTGACGCTGCCTGTCGGGGCTGAGGGGACGCTTCTCTGCCACTGGGCCGCCGTCTTCCGCGACGTTCTGGTGCGCGACGATGCCGAAGCGCACGTCCGCATCTGCGTGCGGCCGGATCAGGTGGAGGGGCTGCGACTGGCACTCCGGTCCATCCCCGGGCCACTTCCCCTCGCGGCCCCGGCGGCGGCTGGAGTGACGGATCGCGAGCGATCCGACGGGGCTGGGCAGGCACTCACCGGCGTGGCCGCCCCGGGCGAAACACAAGTCTTCACCGGGAACGGGCTGACGGAGTCCGCGAGCAGTCTTGGTGTTGGCGGCCGGTTCTTTGAGCTGTTCCCGGACCAGGCGGCGTACCGCGGCCCTGCTGGCGTGGTGCGGGATGCGACCCGCGATCTGCCCAGGGATGCGCAGGTGCTGGTCGTTGAGGCCTCCCGTCTGGCCCTGACGCCCATCCGGCCGCTTCTTGAGGCCCACCATCGCCTGGCTTGTGACGTGACCGTCGGCACCAATCCTGACGCCTCCCCAGCGGGCCTCTTTGTCCTTCGCGTCGAGACACTCGATCAGGTCTCCGATGTTGGATTTGTGGATCTCAAGGAACAGTTCCTGACCAAGCTGGTCGCCGCCGGGCGCGACATCCGCGTTCATGTGCTGGCTCCGCCAGCGATGGGCGCCTTCCGAACCCGTGCGGAGTTCCTCGCGGCGGTCCTCTCCTCCGAGCAGGCCACCGCCGACCACCCGGTCGCCCGGGGCGCCTCGCCCGGGCCGGTGGCGCTGGCGCGGGAGTGCTTCGTCGATCCCACCGCCTATGTCGCCCACAGCGTGATCGGACCAGGGGCCAGGGTTGAGTCGGGGGCGGTGGTCGTCCGAACAATCGTCATGGCTGGCGCCGTAGTACCGGCCGGCGCGTCAATCTCCGATGCGGTCGTCACACGGGCTGGCGTGGTGAAGGACGGGGGCTAAGATCGTCGTGGGAAGGGCTCCATGAAACTCGCCAGGGTCTTCAGCTTGTCGCAAGTGGTTGCTGTGATTGCCCTTGTGGCGATCACGGTGGCCATCTGCATCGCCGCCTGGCGCGACATGCTCTCGGTGGCCTTGGAGCGCGAGGATCAGTCCCACATCATCCTGGCGCTGCCTGTTGCGATCTGGCTGGGGATCATCCGGGCCGACCGCCTGCGGTTCTGCACGATCTCACCGAGCTGGATCGGCGGCATCGTCTGCGTCGGGGCCATCGTTCTGGGAGAGGTTGGTTTCCGGAACGGCATCGACCTTCTCTGGCACGGTTCGGCCGTCGTCTCGGCCGGGGCTGCCGTCGTCTGCGTCTTCGGCACTTCCTTTGCCCGCAAGTTCCTCCCGTCGTTCATCGCGCTGGCCTTCCTGCTTCCCGTTCCGGGACGCCTGCGTCACGAGATCGCCCTGCCGCTTCAGGAGATCTCCGCCAAGGCCACCGAGATCATCCTTGAACTCGGCGGCTTTCCGATCGCACGGGCGGGCAACATCCTCACCATCAACGGCGAGGCTGTCGCCGTCGCCGAGGCTTGCAACGGGATGCGGATGGTCGGGTCGCTCGTGCTGGTGACCTTCGCCTTCGCCTTCTCCCTGTCGATGCGCAACCGCGTCCGGCTGGTGCTGCTCTTCATCAGCCCGCTCGTGGCGCTCCTCGTGAACATCATCCGCCTTGTCCCCACGACCATCATGTACGGCTACACCAGCAAGGAGACGGCCGGACTCTTCCACGATGTCAGCGGCTGGGCCGTTCTGGTTCTGGCGCTGGGCATCCTCTGGGGCGTGCTGCAGCTGATGCGCTGGATGGAGTTCCGCACCGTCAACTACGCCGTGAGTACCTGACCCGGACGCCGCAAAGAACGCCATGCCCAACCCAATCGTCCAGACAGCCAGAACGCTCGGCGCTCCCGTCCTCGTGACCGGCGCGGTGCTGTGCGCCATGCTGGTCTGGAGCACGCTCACGAACGCACGCCCCGCCGCATCGCCGGAGTATCTCGCCGAGGTGCGCGAGCGCGTCCGGGCCCTGCCCTACGCCATCGGTCCGATGGTGGGGACCGACATCGAGGTCGTGGCCGCCGCGGCGGAGATGCTCAATCCCAACGTGATCCTCCAGCGGGTCTACCGCGATCCGCTGAGTGGCAACCTCGTGAGCCTGGTCATCGTCCACTGCCAGGACGTCCGCGACCTGGCGGGCCACTACCCGCCTGTCTGCTATCCCAACGCCGGCTGGAGCGAGCGGAGAGACCGCGAGCTGCGCGAGATCGAGCTCGACGACGCACGCGTCAGCGCGACACGCTACCACTTTGCCCGCAAGAACGAGATGAGCGAGGACTCGATCACGGTCACGAGCTTCTTCGTCCTGCCCGCTTCCGACCTTTCCTTCGCACCCGACATGGTCGCGGTTGACCTCGCCGCACGCTCGCCGAAGATGGCGGGCCTGGGTGCCGCCCACATCATGATGATCACGCCCGACACCCAGCCCGCCGACGTCAGCCAGCGGCTGGTCATGGACGTCGCCAACGCGCTGCGGCCGATCTTGCGGTCCATCACCGAACCGCCCAGCAGCGACGCGGCCGCCACCAAGTCCGATCGATCGGGGACGTCCGCCGTGCCGGCGCCGCCCCGCCCGTCCGCGCTGGCGGCGCTGACCGTGCCATTTCGCCCAACCTTCACGTCTCTTGCCTTCTCTCGCGATCAGGAGCCCCGCCCATGACCTCCCTCTCCGTCTTTGATCCGGCCCCGCAGGCCGGCGGCAGCGGCGAGGATCCGCGTGCGGTCGGTGGGGGTGGGGGTGGTGGGGGGCCTGGATCGTCCGGAGGACCGGGCGCTCCGCTTGGACAGGGTGCCGCGGCCCAGCCGAACCCGCTCCTCATTCTGCACCGCGGGCTGCGCGGGCGCTATCCCTACGCGGTTGCGCTGGGACTGGTGCTGGGCCTGACGTTCGCAGGGCTTGGGTACTCGCTCGTCAAGCCCATCTATCGCAGCACGGCCCTGGTGCGTGTGTCGCCCACCCAGACACGCATCCTGTACGTGACCGAGGACAACGCCCAGATGGCCAACTGGGACTCCTTCGTCTCGGCCCAGGCCTCCTTCATGCAGAGCCGGCGCGTCGTCCAGCTCGCGCTCGGAAACGAGAGGCTGTCCGCCGCCGGATGGGACAGGGGCTCGCAGGGGGAGGCTGAGCTTGCCGAGGGGCTCGAGGTCACTCGCGCACGCGGTGCTGAGATCATCTCTCTCTCCTTCAAGCACACCGATCCAATCAAGGCGCAGGCCGCCGCCAACGCCATCGTGGATGCGTACGACGAACTCAAGGACGAGACCTTCGGGCTTGAGTCGGGCGCTCAGGAGCGTGTGATCGAGGACCGTGTTCGAAGCTTGCAGGGGCGGCTTGAAGCCCTCCGGAGCGAGGAGGCCCAGCTCGTCGCCCGTT
>CAZBXF010000230.1:0-4985 GCA_964495635.1 uncultured Phycisphaeraceae bacterium | reverse complement strand
TTGGACGGGCGTAGGGCAGGTTTGTTTCGTTAGAGTTTTTGCAGAAAAAAAGGCATTGAACGTCCGTGGCGTGTATGCGATCATCAACCGCCAGCTGGGCATCACGCGCGAGAGCAGGAAGTACTACCTGAAGTGCCTGATCGGCGACAAGACCGGGCAGCTGCCGGCCCGGATGTGGACGATCGACGAGGACACGTACACGCGTCTGCCTGTCGATGGGTTTGTCTATCTGGAGGGGCAGACGCAGTCGTACCAGAATGAGAGCCAGCTCATCATCACCAAGATCGAGCCGACGGAGCCGACGGCGGAGCAGATGCACGAGCTGCTTCCGAGCACCTCGCGCAGCGTTGATGAGATGTTCGCCGAACTTACCGCGATGCTCGGCACGCTGCGTCATCCGGCCATGCAGGCCCTCGCGAAGGTCTACCTCGCGGATGAGCACCTGATGGATGGATTCCGGCGTGCGCCGGCGGCGAAGAGCATGCACCACGCGTATCTGGGTGGGCTGCTCGAGCACACGCTCACGCTCATGAAGCTTGCGGATCTCGTCTGCCCGCTGTACCCGCGGATCAATCGCGACCTCGTCGTCATGGGGCTGTTCCTCCATGATCTGGGCAAGACGCGCGAGCTTGTGTACGACCGGGCGTTCTCGTACACCGACCGGGGCGAGCTCATTGGTCACATCGTTGAGGGTGCGCTGATGCTGCAGGAGCGCGTGCAGCTGGTGATGCGGGAGCACGGGGTGCGGGTGCCCGCGGCGGCGGTGATGGTGCTGCAGCACATCATCATCAGCCATCATGGCGTGCCGGAGTTTGGCGCGGCCAAGATTCCCGCGACGCCCGAGGCGATCCTGGTCAGCCAGCTCGACAACCTTGATGCCAAGACCACGATGGCGCTTGCGGCGGCGCGCCCGGAAGGTGCCGCGGGCTTCGACGCGGGTGCGACGTGGACGGAGAAGCAGTGGGGGCTGGATACGAAGCTGTACCGCCCGGACCCGCTGGCGGGGTGAGGTGGGCGGCTGGCCAGAGCTCACGGAGTCTCGGAGGGAAGCGTCTTGGGCGCGAATCCCAAAAACGTCCTGATCGGAGTCCTCGGGCTGCTCTGCATCGTGCTAAGCAGCCTGCTGGTGCTCTTCGTCGCTGTTGGCTACGTGAGGTACCGGGACCTGACGGACAAGGCCCTGTTCGTCGAGCTCGGCAACGGTGCCATGCTCTGCCAGTTCGAAGGGGACTACTCAGTCCATCTGTTCAACGCCGACAACGGCGAACTCGAACGCGTCTATCCACCGACAGGCATCATCGGGATCGACATCGAGAGGATCGGCACAACGCCGAACTCCGTCATCGGGTCGTTCACGTCGTACTACGGGAAGCCTCCATCGGGGTACTTCGTGGTTCGCATCAAGCAGCGCAGCGTGCACACTTTCAAGACGCACGAAGAGCTCCTCGAGTTCATGAGCGACCACAAGATCCCAGAGGTTGAAGTCTGGCAGCCACTCGACCGATTTTGACGCGACAAGGTCTGGACCTCACCCCATCGACTCGGCGTGGGTCAATGTCGGCGGGGGGTGATGCTCTGGGCGAGCTGGCTGCGCGGGAACGTGCCTGTGACGTCGCGGCGTTATCGCTAGCGTCAAACCGCTGGAAACTCACGGTCTGGCTTCCGACATCAATCCCGACCCCAGGGAGCGCTATCGGCGGCGGCGGCCAAAGGCCAGCAGGCCGAGGAGCGCGACCGAGGCGGGGGCCGGGACCACGGTGATCTCCGTGGTGAAGTAGGCCACCCGCGTGGAAGATGGGTGCCAGATGTAGGCCGCGGACTCGAGGCCGGGGAAGGCGCCCCAGCCGTTGGGCACGACGACGGGCGCGACTGGAGCGATGCCGAAGCCGGTGTCGCTCACGGTCCAGTTGGAGACGCTTGAGAAGAGCGTGGAGGTTCCGTTGCTGAAGGTTGCGAGGGGGTTGTCGAGGGTGAACCGGCCGCTGAGCATGCGCTGGGCGCCGATGTCCTCGACGCGGACGTGGAGGAAGTAGGTGCCGGGGCCGGGCAGGAGCGTGGATCCGGAGACCGGGCTCAGGAACGTCGTGCTGGTGAGGAAGGTCGTTCCTGCGGCGTTGGGGTCCGTGCTGATGGATGCGACGAACGTGTCATCGGCGACCATGAGGGCGCTGAGGTTCACCTGACCCATGGCCGAGGCGGTGATGAGGCTGACGACGCCGATGGCAAGGGAAGCGCGCATGAGCAAATACTCCTCGTGGAGTCAGTTTGCACCATGTTCTCGGGTCGTGCCAATAAAGCTCGGGTTTGGCCGCCCAAAGAGGCAGTTCCACCGTGGTGAAGCTTCAGAGGCGGGGGTGCTGCGGTCCGGCCGGAGACGGGCCGGGAGGCCTGTGCTCGCTGGGCGCTGCTCTCAGCACCCGGCCCCGGTGCCCAGGTCGGCCTCTCCGAGCAGGTTGAATTCTTTCCGGCGGAGGATCTGGCCGGCGAGGGTGATGTCGTCGACGGCGAGGGCCATGGTGGCGCCGTGGCGGTCGGTGAGCATGAGGGGGTAGGCGAAGTGGATGGAGAGTTCGGCGGCGAGGAGGCAGATGCACATGCTGGCGAGGGTGTGCTTGCCGAGGAGTTCGACGACGAGGACGTCGCGCTGCGTGAATGGGAGGCCCTGCTTGGTCAGGAGGTCCCGGGCCATTGCGGCGTTGTTGGTGATGACGCGTACGACGGCGTGGTCGGAGGCTTCGTGCACGCTGAGGGCACACACCTTGCAGGGTGAGCCGTCGAAGGTCTCGACGAGGTCGTAGAGCTTGCCGACCTTGTTGGTGAGGAAGACGGAGAACTGGGTGATGGTGGGCGGCGAGTAGCCGCGCGAGGTCTCGACTGGTGTTGGCGCTTGACTCATGGCCGATCCTTGGCGAGGGGCCCCACCGACCCGTCCTTACCACAGTACGTCCGCGCGGCCGCCGGCACAAGCCCTATCTTGGCGGGGTCCGGCAATGGGGGCACCCATTCAACGAACAACGCCCGGAGGACCCGGGCGTCGGAGGAGAGAGGGCAAGTTGTACGCCGGCCGCGGGAGGCGGGTTCGGCTGATGGCTCAGACGCTGAAGCTGCTGCCGCAGCCGCAGGAGCTGCTGGCGTTGGGGTTCTGGAAGACGAAGCCGCGGCCCATGATCTCGTCCTTGAAGTCGATGGTGACACCCTTGAGGTAGAGGACGCTCTTGGGATCGCAGATGACGCGGATGCCGTGCTGCCAGAAGAGCTCGTCGGTTTCCTTCTGGGTCTCGGTGAGGTCGAGGAGGTAGGAGAAGCCCGAGCAGCCGCCGCCCTTGACGCCGACGCGAAGGCAGACCTTCTCAGCGTCGAGCTCCTGCTGCTGGATGATGGTGCGGATCTCGCGGGCCGCCGTTTCACTGAGGATGATGTCGGCGTTCTCGGTGTGCTGTTCGGTGGAGGTTGTGGACATCGGTCTGGAACTCCTGTCGGTGCGTCCTTGCGAGGATCGTACGCCGCGGCCTGTGGCCGGGTTCGTGGGCGGTGGTCAGTGGGCGGCGGCCTCGGCAGGTGCGGCGAGGCCGTTCTTGGTCCGGTAGTCGGCGATGGCGGCGCGGATGGCGTCCTCGGCGAGGACGGAGCAGTGGATCTTGACCGGCGGGAGGGCGAGCTCCTCGACGATCTCGGTGTTCTTGATCGCCTCGGCCTGGTCGAGGGTGCGGCCCTTGAGCCATTCGGTGGCGAGGGAGCTGCTGGCGATGGCGGAGCCGCAGCCGAAGCACTTGAACTTGGCGTCCTCGATCAGGCCGGTGGACTGGTTGACCTTGATCTGGAGCTGCATGACGTCGCCGCACTCGGGGGCGCCGACGAGGCCGACGCCGACGTCGGTGCGCTCCTTGATCTGGGCCTGAGTCCCGAAGGACCCGACGTTGCGGGGGTTCTCGTAGTGGTCGATGATCTTGGGTCCGTAAGCCATGGGGGGCTCCAAATTGCTAAATGGTCAAAGGGTCAAATTGCTCAATGTTCTGGTGGGTCAGTTGTTCTGCGTGGGCCTGCGTAGTGCTGGGGTGGTCGCGGACTTGGAGAGGATGGAACCGATGATCTTCTTCATCTCTTCGAGTTCCGTGAGGAGTGGGTCGAGTCGGGTCTTTTCTAGCCATCCTCTTCGGATGGCGAGTCTGAGCCAGAATCTTGTCTCTGCGAGTTCCTTGGTTGCTATAGCCAGTGATTTGCGAAAGTCGTTCCGCGACATGGCCTGGTCTGCTTCTGCGAGGTTGGCTCCCACTGATGATCCAGATGCCGCGAGCTGCTCGACGATTCGGCGGAATCGGCCGTCCGCATCCAACTGTTCCGCGACCGCAACGCAGCGATCACTGAAAGCCTCCGAGCGTTCAACAAACTCCGTCCTCAGCCGCCCCTTCCCCATCGCCCGCACTCCGCTTCACTCGCCATCTTCAACCTGTTTGGCCATTTGGCACTTTGACCATCTGGCCCTTTCCACGCTAGTGGTGCGCCCATTCGACCTTGCTGAGGTCGATGCCTTCCTTGTGCATGTCGTAGAGGGGGCTGAGTTCGCGGAGCTTGATGACGGCCTTGATGACGCGGTCGATGGTGTAGTCGACCTGCTCCTGCGTGGTCTGCTTGCCCATGGAGATACGAAGGCTGCTGTGGGCGAGTTCGTCGCCGACGCCGAGGCCCTTGAGGACGTAGCTGGGCTCGAGGCTGGCGCTGGTGCAGGCGCTGCCGCTGGAGCAGGCGATTTCCTTGACGGCCATCATGAGGCTCTCGCCCTCGACGAAGCCGAAGGAGATGTTGGTGATGTGCGGCAGCCTCTTGGTCTTGTGGCCGTTGACCTGGCAGCTGTCGAGCTTGGCGGTGATCTCGCGCTCGATCTGGTCGCGGAACTTCACGAGGCGGGCGGCCTCGGACTCCATCTCGGCCATGGCGATCTCGGCGGCCTTGCCGAGGCCGACGATGCCGGCCGTGTTCTCGGTGCC
>CAZBXF010000229.1:0-5024 GCA_964495635.1 uncultured Phycisphaeraceae bacterium | reverse complement strand
TTGAGGGCGAGCCGGATCGTGGCGCTTCGAAGGCCGCGGCGGTCGCGGAAGTGCCGCGGAACGTGATCCTGCTTGTCGCGGATGGCGGCGGGGCGAACGCGCTGCAGGCGACGCGGCTCTTCACGGGGCGGCCCCTGGCGGTGGACTCAGACAAGTGGGGTGCATCGTGGGTTGCGACGTACAAGCTGCGCGGCGGGGACAAGCCTCGGCCGGGGCCCGCGGGGCTCCAGCAGGATCCCGCGATGGTGTATGACTCTGCAAAGGCGTGGGGCGCGGTGCCCGTCGAGGGGGAACTCAAGGGGTATCCGATCTTCTTTGACGGATACCGGTGGCTGCGCGCGACCGCGCCGGACTCGGCCAACACGATGACGGCGATGGTCTCGGGTGTGCGGACCTATGCGGGCTCGATCAACGTGGATGGGAATGGGATGCCGGTGGAGAGTGCGGCCCGAGTGGCGCGGCGTGCCGGCAAGCGTGTTGGAGTGGTGACGAGCGTGCCCTGGACGCACGCGACGCCCGCGGCGGGAGGCGGGGTCCAGCACGTCTCGCGCAGCGCATATCACGATCTGGCGGAGCAGATGCTCTCGGCGGGGCTTGTTGATGTGCTGGGCGGCGCGGGGCACCCGTGGTATGACGCGAACGGTGCGAGGCGGGAGACGCCCAAGTTTGAGTTCATCGGTGAGGCGGCGTGGAAGCGGCTTGAAGCGGGCGAGGCGTTCGGCGAGTCGCGGCTGCGATGGAACATGGTTGAGACACCCGCCGCGCTCGCGGCGGTGGATCCGGCGTCGGTCACGCTGCCGCTGCTCATGCAGGCTCGCAATGGTGAGACGCTGCAGCAGGAGCGGGACGCGTTGACGACAGGGAGTGATGCGACAGGGAATGGCGTGAAGCGCGCGGCGCCGGGCGAGGATCCGCTCCTGGCCGATGCGATGGTGCTGAGCCAGATGGCGGGCAAGAGCCTTGAGATTCTGGACCGCGATCCGGATGGGTTCTTCCTGGTGATCGAGGGTGGCGCGGTCGACTGGGCGATGCACGACAACCACGCGGGGCGGATGATCGAGGAGTACATCGCGTTTGATGATGCGGTGCGCGAGGTGGATCGCTATCTGAGCGAGGCTCGCACGAGCGGAGCGACGTGGGCCAACACGCTGGTGATCGTAACGGCGGACCATGACCACCTGCTGCTGGGGCCCGACTCTGGGACGGTGGCGTTCCAGGAGCTCACGGATAACGGCGCCGGGAAGATGCCCGGGTACCGCTGGCACTCGGATGGGCACAGCAACCGGCTGGTGCCACTGTTTGCGCGAGGGGCCGGAGCGGAGCGGCTGCTGGCGCAGGCGGATGAGGTTGATGCGGCGAAGATCGCTCAGGAAGGGACCGAGCGTGCCGTGGGGCGCGGGCGCTACATGCAGCAGACCGAGATTGGCAAGACGATCATGGAGCTGCTTGCGGAGACGGCGCGGGTCGCGCCGTGAGAAGAGGGCGGTGTGGTACTGCGTTGGCTGCGGTCAGGGGAGCGGCTCTGGCCCCAAGGCGTCGAGCCGGGAGCGCCAGAGGGTGAGTCCGGCGGCGCCCTTGCCGGGCTCTGCGGCTTCCCATGCTTCGTAGAGCGCGATGATCTGCTTGATGGAGGAGCGCTCGGCGCGGGTGTCGGGAGCTTTGCGCACTGAGCCGCGTTCTATCACTCCCTGATGGGACTCGAGCAGGACGGCCTCAGCGCCAGCGAAGTCCTTGCGGGCGATGAGGAGCTTGGCGAGAGTCTCGCGGGCCTTCTGCGTGGATGTTGAGGTGTTGCCCTCAACGCGTGCGAAGTCGGCCGCGGCAGTACGGGCGAGGGGCTCCGCCTCGTCGAGCTTTCCCTGGCGCGTCAGGACGCTGGCAAGGGAGTTCTTCGCACGCAGGAGGGGCGGGGCATCGGGGCGGACGTTGGCCGCGAAGACGGGTACGGCCTCGCGCAGGAGCGCCTCGGCCTCGTCGAGCTTGCCCATGTCGGCGAGGAGTGCGGCGAGGTTGTCAAGGGCGAAGGCGGTCTCGATGTGGTTGGGGCCCTGGACGCGCCGAGTGGCCTCGACGCCTTCGCGGAGAAACTTCTCGGCCTCTTCGAGCCTGCCCTGGATACGGAGCGAGTCGCCGTACCGGACGCGCGAGGTAAGGGTGCTGGGATGCTCCTTGCCGAAGACTCGTTCGCTGGCGGCGAGGTGTTCGAGCGCGAGCGGATTGGACTCATCGAACTTGCGCTCGCGTCCGAGCGTCTCGCGAAGCGCGGCCATGCTATCGAGCGTGACCGTGTTGTCGGGACCGAGCGCGCGGCGGGAGAGCTCCAGCGTCTCGCGGAGGATCGTCTCGGCCTCGGCATATCGCTCCTGATCACGCAGGTTGCCGCCGATCCGGAGCATGGTCCGGATCGTGCCGGGATGCTCGGGACCGAGGGCCTTCTGCTGGGTCACGAGAATCCGGCTCAGAATCTCGCCGGCCTCCGCGTACTTGCCCTGGCGGCTGAGCGGAAAGCAGGCCGACTGGAGGCAGGAGAGGGTGTTGGGATGTTCGGCGCCGAGGGCGCGCGTGAAGCCGGCGGCGGCCTCGAGGTAGTAGCGCTCGGCCTCGCTCCAGCGGCCGAGCTCCGTCATCAAGCCGCCCATGTTCGCGGTGAAGGTGAGCGAGTCGGGGTCGTCGGGGCCCAGGACGCGCTGGGACGTCTCGTACGCCTCGCGCCAGTAGGGCTCGGTGGCGGCGGCCTTGCCCTGCATGATGAGCAGCGTGCCGTAGGTGTTGAGGGAGACGAGGGTGTCCTTCTTCTCGCTGCCGAGGGTGCGGCGGCGTCCTTCGAGGGCCTCGCGCAGCAGCGGCTCGGCCTCGCTGAACTTGCGCTGGCCGCTGAGCGCGGTGCCGAGGTTGCTCATCCAGGAGAGGGTCTCGGAGTGTTCGGGGCCGTGCGTGCGGCGGGCTCGCTCGAGGCCGTCACGCATCATCGCGACAGACTCCTCCGTCATCGCGAGCGAGCCGAGGAGATCGGAAAGGATGGCGAGGGAGGCGATGGTGCGGGCGTCATCCTTCCCGAGCAGGCGCTCGCGCGTCTCGACGACGCTGCGCTGGATGGGGAGGGCCTCGTTGTATCTGCCGAGCTTGCGATAGACCTTGGCGATGGTGTGACGCAGGGCCGCGGCGACGGTGGGCTGGTCCGCGAAGTCCCTGTCGATGGCCTCGAGGGAGGGCGTCAGGATCGTTCGGTCGATCATGGTCACAGCGGCGTCGGTGCCGCTGACACGTTCGAGGTCGCGCGCGAAAGTGGCGGAGCGCTCGGGACGGTCGGCCTCGGGTACGGCCATGACCTGGATGGACTTGTCGAAGCGTTCTCGCAGGTCCGCGAGGAGCTGCTCGCCAGCGATGGCGGCGTCGACCCTGCTGAGCATTTCGGCCTGGAAATCGGCCACCTTCGCGAGCTCATCGGCCCGTGCCGCAGTCTCTGACTCGGCGGCGATGGCACGATCCCGCTGGCTTGTCGCGACTCGGGCTTGCCAGGCGAAGGCGACGACGCCGGCGACGAGCGTGAGCGCGATGGCGCCGCCCGCAGCGACGGGGCCGCGGTGGCGACCGACGAACTTGCGGGTGCGGTAGGCGGCGCTGGGTGGCGCCGCGAGGACGGCCTCGCCCGCGAGGAAGCGGCGCACGTCGGCAGCGAAGCCCTCGGCGGTCTCGTAGCGGCGGTCTCGGTCCTTGTCGATGGCCTTCATCACGATCCAGTCGAGCTCGCCCTTGATGCGCGTGCCGAGGCGATCGGGCGGCATCTGGCGGTCGGCGGCGACGCTTCCGGCGGCGTCGCGGGACTGGGAGATTCGTGTGCTGGGCTTGGGAGGATCGACCTCGCGAATGATGCGCTGGATTTCGGCGTAGGCGGCGCTCCGGAGCTCCTTGCTGGAGAAGGGCGTGGTGCCGGTGAGGAGCTCGTAGAGGACGACGCCCAGCGCGTAGATGTCGGTGCGGGTGTCGATGTCGGCGCTGCCGTCGGCCTGCTCGGGGCTCATGTACTCGGGCGTGCCGATGAACTGGCGCTGCTCGGTGAAGGCCTTGCGGAGGCCGTCGCCGCTGGCGGTGGCCTTGGCGATGCCGAAGTCGATGACGTGGGCGCGAGGTGCGCCCTCGTGCTCGGCGACGAGGATGTTGGTGGGCTTGAGATCGCGGTGGATGATGCCCTTGGTGTGGGCGTGCTGCACGGCGGAGCAGACCTGCTCGAAGAGGGCGAGTCGCCCCTCGATGCTGAGCTTGACGCGATCGCAGAACTCGGAGATGGGCTCGCCCTTGCAGAGCTCCATCACGAAGTACGGTCGGCCCGTCTCGGTCGCACCGGCGTCGAAGACCTTGGCGATGTTGGGATGGTCCATGATGGCCAGGGCCTGACGCTCTTGCTCGAAGCGTGCGACGACCTGGGCCGTGTCCATGCCGGCCTTGAGGACCTTGAGCGCGACGCGCCGCTTGATGGGCGCACTCTGCTCGGCGACCCAGACGGAACCGAAGCCGCCCTCGCCGAGGCGCTCGACGAGCGTGTACCGCCCGATGACGTAACCGGGCCGCTCCTCGCCGCCGATGCGGACGGGGGCTGATCCGAGGACGGTGGCGGAGGTCGGGAGGCGATCGGCGGCGCCGCGGACCTGTGACTGCACGGTTCCGAGCGCGGCGGCGAGCGTCTTGAAGACGCTCTCGTCCTTGCTCGCGGCAAGGAGCTGGCGGACCTGGGTGAGAAGTTCGGCGTCGCCCTCACAACGCTGCTGAATCAGCGACTCGACATCGGTGCCCGGATCGAGCTCGGTCGATCGGGCGACCTCGAGGAAGATGTCGGCCGCGCGTTGGAAGCGCTCCTGCGGTGTCACTCCGGTCTCCTCGGGGTGTTTGGGGGGTTGGGGGTGTTCGGGGCTGAGTCATCGGGGCTGGGGCGGCTCGAGGGATCGGACGGGCTGCCACCAGCGCCCCCACCGCCTGCGCCACCTGCGGCCGCACCTGAGAGCTGCGAGCGCAGCCAGGCTCTTGCG
>CAZBXF010000228.1:1741-5030 GCA_964495635.1 uncultured Phycisphaeraceae bacterium | reverse complement strand
GGGTCGAAGGAGAGGTCGAAGTGCTTCTCCCAGTTGAGCGCGGCGCGGGCCTTGGTGAGCTCGTCGTCGCGGTCGCGCGTGCCGGGGATGCCCAGGGCGATGTCCGCGGCGTGGGCGGCGATCTTGTAGGCGATGCAGCCTTGCTTGACGTCGTCCTTCTTGGGGAGGCCGAGGTGCTCCTTGGGCGTGACGTAGCAGAGCATGGCGGCGCCGTGGTAGGCCATGGAGGTTGCGCCGATGCAACTGGTGATGTGGTCGTAGCCGGGGAACATGTCGGTGACGAGGGGGCCCAGGACGTAGAAGGGTGCGCCGTGGCAGAGGGTGCGCTGGACCTTGGCGTTCCACTCGATCTGGTCGAAGGGGACGTGGCCGGGGCCTTCGATCATGACCTGCACGCCGCGACGCCAGGCGCGTTCGGTGAGTTCGCCGAGGGTTTCGAGTTCGGCGATCTGTGCGGCGTCGGTGGCGTCGGCGAGGCCGCCGGGGCGGAGGCCGTCGCCGATGGAGAAGGTCACGTCGTACGTGCGGAGGATGTCGCAGATGTCCTCCCAGCGCGTGTACATGATGTTCTCCTGGTTGTGGACGAGCATCCACTTGGCCAGGAGAGAGCCGCCGCGGGAGACGATGCCGATGAGGCGGTTCTTGACGTGCTTGAGGTGGGCGCGGCGGACGCCGGCGTGGATGGTGAAGTAGTCGACGCCCTGCTTGGCCTGATGGTGCAGTGTTGCCTCGATGGTGGGCCAGTCGAGGTCGTCGATCTTCTTCCCGATGATCATGGAGTAGATCGGGACGGTGCCGATGGGGACGGTGCTGTTGCGCAGGATCGCATCGCGGCAGGCGTCGAGGTCGCCGCCGGTGGAGAGGTCCATGACGGTGTCGGCGCCCCACTTCTCGGCCCACTTGAGCTTTTCGACTTCCTCGTCGGTTCCGGAGGACACGGGCGAGGCGCCCATGTTGGCGTTGACCTTGGTCTTGGTGGCGCGGCCGATGGCCATGGGGTCGAGCTTGTGGGCGAGGTGGTTGATGTTGGCGGGGATGACGAGGCGGCCGGCGGCGACTTCGTCGCGGACGGCTTCGGCGGCGCGGCCGGGGAAGAGGACTTCGAAGTGTGACTCGCGCTCGGCGACGCGGCGCATCTGCGGCGTGACGATGCCGAGGCGTGCGAACTCGAGCTGGGTGATGGGCTGGAAGGCCTTGGGGTAGGTGACGCGGAGGCGCTCGCCCTTGGCGGTGTTGAACTCGACGCGCTTGACGGTCTCGTTCATGCAGCAGGAGCAGGCGCTGGTGCCCTTGGTGCCGTCGCTCACGGGGGCGACTTCGGCGCTGGGGACGTGGGGGTTGGCGCTGGTGACGCGGCCCTTCCAGGGGAGATTGGAGCCGGAGGTGTTGAGGGAGTCGGAGGGGGTTGATGCAGAAGTAGGCATCGAGGCAGGCGGCATCGAGGCATCGAGTGAGGATGCTGTTGAGAGGGTTGCGACGCTCCAGCCTTCGGGGAGGAAGTCCCAGGCGGTTTTGGTGCTGGGGGCGGGCATGCCGGGCGTGTCGGGTGATGAGAACATGAGCGGCCCGCCGACGTCGTGGGCATTGGCGAAGGAGCCGGGCGTGGTGACGTTGGGGGTGCGGCCGGGATTGTGGGCGCCGCGGTGGGGGGAAGTGAGACGGGAGCTTGTGTGAACTGATGCGGGTGTCATGTGAGTCCTGTTGTGGCTTGATTGGAGTGGCCTCAGTCTTCGATCGACTGCTCGCCAAAGAAGCGGGAAATGTCGAAGCTGATGACTGAACCATCAGCACTGGTGTGAACGTCTTTGGGTCCGGCCTGTCCGCGTTCGACTGACTGTGTCGCCGAGGTGAAGTCGAGCATCGCCATCGCTTGGTACTGCTCGCTGACGCTGTTCGAGATGAACGCTGGCGACTTCCATCGTACTGGGGCGGCGTCCGGCGAAAGTGTGGCCTTGACGCCTAGCTGAGTGAGCGTCGGACCAAGATCGCAGTTGGTGCCCTTTGGAGCTGAGGCGAGGCGCAGTCCCTTTCCCGTGACGATACTGCGGTCCTTGAACCGGATCTCGAATTCCGGGGAGATGGTCGTCTGCGGATCAGCCAACTGGAAGCTGGCTGCGGCGGCGTCCAGTGACGAGGTTCCCTTCTCGTCCTTGATCGGGGGCGCTGGGACGTTGTGGATAATTCCGAAGCCAATGCTGCCCGGAATCGCGACGCGTGGGATCATGATGGCGGCTGGCGAGTCTGCAAAGATGGAGTTGCGGATGATTGGTGGGAAGACCGCATCCGGGCCTTGCGCGACAAAGACGCCCGCGCTCTTACATCCGAGGAAGATGTTGTTTCTCAGGATTGGCTGGTTCGAGCCGCGTGCAACGATGCGCACGCCTTCCTGAAGCTCGACGAACGCGTTGTTGCGAACGATGGGCGCGCCGCCCATGGAAAAGACACCGATCCGACCGCCGCGGAATCCGCAGGCGATGACTGTCGGCGATGCTTCAGCAATGGCGCGGACTCCGATGCCACAGTCGATGAACTCGCAGGAGAGGACGTCTGAGAGCGGAGCCCCCATGAGGGCGACACCTTCGCGGATGCTCTTGAACCTCACCCGCTCCACCCGGACTGCGGAGTCGGTATTGATGCCGCGGAGTGTATCTCCGTCGCCTTGGATCGTGAGGTCCGTGACTGTGACGCGTGGTCCGGCGCATTGGATTGCGACGGGCTTGGTGGGCTTGAACGTGGTCTTGTCAGCGCCGGCACCGCGAAGGGTTACTCCCGCCGGCAGGTTCACGGAGTCCTCGTACTCGCCCTCGGAGAGAACGATGACATCGTCTGCGCGAGCGGCTGAAGCGACGGCCGAGATCGTTCCCTTGCCCGGAGCGACGTGGATGTCGCCCGCGAAGCAAGGAACAGCGGCGAGCAACGCCGTCAGCACGGCATACATCATCTTCATTTCGCCCTCCAACGTTCAAGGTTGATGCACAGCGGCGGTGCCCCGAATGGCACCAAACGCGAGCATGCGAATTGACTGGTCAGTGAGTCATGGCCCATCGCTTCCCTCCGCCGGTGCAAACCGGATCAGGTTCAACGGGTGCGTCTCAGCGACGGCCCCGAATGGCCGCCGCGCCCCGAGCGTTGGGGGAGTCTAGGGGTGTCGTCGTGAGGGAGCCGTGTCTGTGAGGTGTGGCGGACTACTCCTCATCTGACAGGTAGTCTTCCACGTGTTCTGCTGGGGTTTTGGATCCCCAGGCGGCGAAGGTGCTGAATGTGCCGCCGTCGTGGCTTGTGGTGGGTT
>CAZBXF010000228.1:0-1641 GCA_964495635.1 uncultured Phycisphaeraceae bacterium | reverse complement strand
GATCCCCAGGCGGCGAAGGTGCTGAATGTGCCGCCGTCGTGGCTTGTGGTGGGTTGGTCCTTGCGCTGGTAGCCGCCGGCCATGCCGACCATCCAGCCGTCCTTGTTGGACCAGTGTTCTTCGGTGACTCGGAAGCGGAAGAAGTAGTAGTCCACCATTTGTCGTTTCTTGAGCCAGCTCACGAGGCGTGGTCCGGTGGAGTGGGATCGGGACTCCTTGGCGAAGAGGATGATCTCGTCGGGCTCGCGGCCGAGCTCGGTGGGGTAGCAGAGCCAGTCGACCATCGCACCTTCGGCCAGGAGGGCCTGGTCGCGGCATGCCGCGGGCAGTCGGGCGGGGAGTCCGAGTCCGTGCAGTTGGTCGAAGAGCCAGTAGCGATCGCGCGGAGACTTTGCGATCCAGTCGAGCTCCTGATCGGGCACAGCGACGCCGCGGCGGAGGAGGGTGATGGCTCGGAAGCGGCGGAGGCTTGGGTCGAGGAGATCGCCGCAACTGGCGACTGCGGCCAGGAGGCTCTTGGAGTCGAGGTAGCCTGCGAGGTCGAAGAGGAGGCCGATGGTGGAGCGGTGGCTGGAGTACTCCGTCTCGTCCCTCCAGCCGAGGCCGGTGGGGCGCTGGAGCCGGCGGGCGCGCCTGAGTTCGGTGGAGAGGAGCTCGGTGATGTTGGCGTGGTAGGGCTTGACGGCGGCGGGTCCAAGCTGGCCGGCCTGCCGGCATGCGAGGAGCATCTTGAAGATCGACCAGGCGATGTTGGGGAAGTTCATGTGCGCCATGATGGCGGGGAAGAGGGTGCTAGCGACCTCGGGGCCCGCGGCGACTTCGAACATCGGAAGCGGCATCGTCTCGAAGACGGGTCTGTGCTCTGCGAGCAGCTTGAGATAGAGCGTTGCGGCGGGCACTGTGTGCACGAGGGTGACGATCTGGAGCGCGGCACACTTGGCCTGCGGGGTCAGGACGGCGAAGTGTTTGGTGATCAGCGGGAGGAGTACGGCGGGGTTCTTGTCGCGCGCGGTTTCATGGGCGATGCGAACCATCGTTGCGGTGTCGTCCTGCCCTTCGAGCTCGCGCTTGGGGAAGGTGCCGGTTGCCGCCTCGATGAGGAAGGCGGCGTCGTCGATTCCGAGGGTTCCTGTTCGGGCGAGCGTGTAGAGCTCGGTCCTTGCGGCGTCCCGCACTTCCTTTGTGGGGTCCTTGAGTCGGGCTACGAGTTGCTGGACCATGTCCGCGGACCTCCGGGGCGGGGTGTTGGGTCGGGAGTGTGTGGGGGCGAGAGGGTGAGGGGAGTTGGGGCTACTTGCCCTTGCCGGAGTTGCCGCCGCTGAGCTTTTTCACAACTACTACCACGATCGCGAGAACCACGCAGATCGCGACAACGCGCCCGGCCATCTGTGAGATGTTGGCCTCGGGATCCGCGAGCGGATCGGCGGCCTGGGCGAGCGTCTGCATCAGGAGCTGCGTCATCGGGAAACCCCTCTGGGCGGCGGCGGGCGTGGGCTGGAGACGGCCAGCTTGTGCGGCCCGAGCCGGGTCACGAGCGCGGCAGACTACCGCGCGTCGGGGGGTCTCCGCAAGCCGAAAGTGGGGGGAAGGGCCGGGTTTGGACTGGTGGGTTCATCTGGCGGAGGGGATGGTGGGCGGGCG
>CAZBXF010000227.1:0-5101 GCA_964495635.1 uncultured Phycisphaeraceae bacterium | reverse complement strand
TATGGGTTGTCTCGCCGCGCCGCGCGCGGACTTCGACGCCTCCCAATCGGAGCCGCGTGAAGCGAACTTGACATACCGGGTTCTGCCGCTGCGCCCCCGGGGAAAGAACGGGGGATTCCACCGACTCACGGAATGCGTGCAGTGAGGTCCAGACCCTAGCACCAGGAGGGATGTCGGGACCCGGCCCGCCAAAATGACAGACGGCCACGACGTCGCGTCTGGTCGTCCCGCCGGCCGCGTGTGAGGGCGTGCGCCCTTTAGCCGAGCTTCTTGAGCATCATGCGGAACTCGTCAACGTTCGGGCTCGCGTCCTCGGCGACGCGCATCGCGATCTTCTCCTCTTCAACCAGCTTGACGAGGTGCCAGTTGAAGTCCTGCATGCCCGTCTGGCGGGCCTCGATGCTCTTGAGGTACTCGCGCAGCTCACCCTCGCGTGCCTCGAGGATGAACTTCTTGACGACGCTGTTGTTGATCAGGATCTCGATCGCCGGGATGCGCGGGATCTCCGGGTGGAGCGTGGGCAGCAGCTTCTGGTAGACGAAGGCTCGCATCTGGTAGGCGAGAATCTTGCGGACCTGATCGACCTCCTCCTGCTCGAAGAGGCCGTAGATTCGGCTGAAGGTCTGCGTCGTGCTGGACGCGTGGATGGTGCCGTAGACCAGGTGGCCCGTCTCGGCGGCGTGCAGCGCGGCCTCGAAGGTCTCCTGGTCGCGCATCTCGCCGACCAGCACCACGTCCGGGTTCTCACGCACCAGAGCGCGGAGGGCGATCTTGAAGTCGAGGCAGTCGATGCCGATCTCGCGCTGGTTGATCGTGGCCTTCTTGTCCACGAAGATGTACTCGATCGGGTCCTCGATCGTGACGATGTGCACGGGCTTGCGCTCGTTCACGTAGTCGAGCATCGCCGCGATCGTCGTCGACTTGCCCGAGCCAGTCACGCCGCAGAGGAGCACGATGCCCTGGGGCTGGAGCGCGATCTCGCTCATCATGGGCGGCAGGAAGAGCTGATCGAAGCGGCGGATGTTGCTGGTGATGAGTCGGGCGGCGACCGACAGCTTGCCGCGAGCCTGGAAGAGGTTCACACGGAAGCGGTTGTTGTCGTCGTAGTCGTACGCAAAGTCCACCGACCCGAACTTGTGCAGGTCGGCGAACTGCTCCTCGGTCAGGATCGCCTGCGCGATCTGCCAGAACTCCTCGGCGCTGACGAGCTCGGTGTCCAGACCCTTGAGCGAGCCACGCAGGCGCAGCTTGGGGACCTGCTCCGACTTCATGATGAGGTCGCTGGCCCCGAGCTTGATGGCAGCCTGAAGGAACTTCCCCCAGCGTGTCGCGTGGGGGTCGGTCTTCTTCTTGCGGGCGAGGGCAATGTGGCCGGTGTGGGATGCGGCGCTCTGGACATCGGATTCGACGCTCATGGGAGGTCCCTTGCGATGGGCACTGCTGGCGTTGGCTGCGACGCTCTGCTCAACCTGTGACAAATGTAACCTCTCGATCGCTGCCCGGCCCGGCCCGCCCGTCCCCCGAGGACGCACCCGCCGAACAATCCCGACAACACACTCAACTCCCGCGCCACACAGCCACGGGCGATCTTCACATCCAAATCCAAGCAGGCGCGGTCCCGAGTCTCCGCGACGTCCGACATTCTCGGACCCTTTGCGGCGATGTGGCTTCCCTGCCAGACCCAGCCCGACACCGGTCAGGCCTTTTCGCACCTGCCGGCACGCCGGTTCCCCCAGCCGCTCTGGTCATGGTACGACGAGCGGGCGTTCGACGCCACCTCATCCCGACGCGGCGGTCGACGCGTGACCTGGCTTCTACCGACCGCCAGAGAACTTGCGCGCGGATTTCCATTTTGCTGGCATTCCGCCACCCAGCAGTACACTCCTGAGCAGAGAAGAAGGAGTCCCACATGCGTGGCAACCGTTTTGTTCAGGTGCTTGGCCGCGGAGTTCTGTTGTCTGCGATTGCTGGTGTCGTCTGCCTGTCCTCGCTCGCCTCCGCTCAGGTCACCATCCCTGCGGCGAGCCGCGTCGCTGCCATCCCCGCCTTCCCCGGCGATGGCCTGACCGCCAAGCTGTGGTACGACTCGGTCAACTCGATCGAAGCGGCCGAGGCGGTCATTACCTCTCGCTTCTCCGACACGGCGTTCCTCTCCACGCAGGGCGTTGACTATCCGCAAGGTCCCACGGACTTTCTCCAGAACGACGGAGCTACGCTGGCCGACTTCCTCGGCACCGATGCCGACTTCCTTCCCTTCGATCCAACTTCCCGAGGGATCGCATCCAACATCTATCTCTTCACGGGCTATTTCGCGGCCGAGCAGGGCGAGTCACTCCGGATCGGCGTCGGATCCGACGATGGCTTCCGCCTTCGCATCGGCGGCATCGACCTTGGCTCCGCCAACGACCGCGGGTTTGCCTTTACCTTCTCGGATGTGATCTTCGAAGCCTCCGGCCTGTACCCCATCACCATCGCCTACTACGCGAACAACCAAGGCCAGTCCGGCGTCCTCTTCGCTCAGGAAACAGCGGCCGGCATCTCCCCTGTTCCGGTCGAGCGGCTTCACGTGGTGCCCTCGCCCGGAGCCCTGGCGCTGGTGGGGCTGGCGGGTCTTGCCGCGTCCGGCCGCCGCCGGAGGTAGTCGCAGGCCCGCTCCGCTCTGATGACGCAGGCCGGGGTGGCCGCAGACTCATCTCACGGTCCGTCGTCGTCCTCCGGCCACCCCCACCGTCACCCACCGCGACCGACAGCACCGCCTTCGCCACCACCCCGCAACCGGGTCGCGGAGTTGCTATCCACTTGGCATGCAAGCTCTTGTGCCACGCGCAACGCGCTCGGGAGCCGGCACCCGGGGGTAAGGCCCTCATGGATTTAGGTCGTCTCTCCGTCGCCTTCCGGGGACTGTCGAGCTACCCTTCCGCCCCCGCAAGGGCCGTGCAAGCTTGCCGCCTCCCGATCGAGCTCGACACCGCTCGAGCTCCAAAGAGAACCGCAAAGGGATCCCAGCACCATGTCCACCAACGGCACGATCACCCAGGTTATTGGTTCGACCTTCGACGCTCAGTTCTCCGAGGACAGCCTCCCGGAGATCTACAACGCCCTGGAGATCAAGGCCCAGACCAAGGTCGGCTCCCTCTCCCTCGTCGGCGAGGTCCAGAGCCATCTCGGCGGCGGCCGCGTCCGCGCCGTCGCGCTGGGCTCCACTGACGGCCTGACCCGTGGCATGACCTGTGTCGACACCGGCGCACCGGTCTCGGTGCCGGTGGGCGAGGGTGTGCTTGGCCGCGTCTTCAACCTGCTCGGCGAGCCCATCGACAAGGCCGGCCCGGTCAAGGCCACCAAGCGGAGCCCGATCCACAAGGCCCCGCCCGAGTTCGCGGCGCTGAACCCCAACACCGAAATCCTCGTCACCGGCATCAAGGTCATCGACCTCCTCTGCCCCTTCGTTCGAGGTGGCAAGATCGGTCTGTTCGGTGGTGCAGGCGTGGGCAAGACCGTCGTGATCCAGGAGATGATCGCCCGAGTCGCCAAGAACTTCGGTGGCTATTCGGTCTTTGCAGGCGTCGGCGAGCGTACCCGCGAGGGCAACGACCTCTGGCGTGAAATGAAGGAGGCCGAGTACACCGACGCAGCGGGCATGAAGGCCCACGTGCTCGACAAGGTGGCGATGGTGTTCGGCCAGATGAACGAGCCGCCGGGCGCGCGTCTTCGCGTGGCCCTCTCGGCCCTCACGATGGCCGAAGAGTTCCGCGATGCGTCGGGCAAAGAGACGCTGATGTTCGTGGACAACGTCTTCCGATTCACGCAGGCTGGTTCTGAGGTGTCGGCACTTCTGGGCCGCATGCCCAGCGCCGTGGGTTACCAGCCCACGCTCTCCACGGAGATGGGTGCGCTCCAGGAACGCATCACGTCGACCGCGAAGGGCGCCATCACGTCGGTGCAGGCCATCTACGTCCCCGCCGACGACCTGACCGACCCGGCCCCCAGCACGACCTTCGCCCACCTTGACGCCTTCATCGTTCTGTCGCGCGGCATCGCCGAGAAGGGCATCTACCCCGCCGTCGATCCCCTTGCGTCGACCTCGCGAATCCTGGATCCTCAGATCATCGGCGAGCGCCACTACCGCGTCGCTCAGCGCGTCCAGCGAATCCTGCAGCGGTACAAGGACCTCCAGGACATCATCGCCATCCTCGGCGTCGATGAGCTGAGCGAAGAGGACAAGCGGACCGTGAGCCGCGCCCGCAAGATCGAGCGCTTCCTCAGCCAGCCCTTCCACGTCGCCGAGCAGTTCACGGGCTTCAAGGGCGTCGACAGCCCGCTGGATCAGACCATCGACAGCTTCGAGCGCCTCGTCAACGGCGAGGGCGACGACCTCCCCGAGGGCGCGTTCATGTACGTCGGCACCCTCGACGACGCGAAGGCCAAGGCCGCGAAGATGGCCCAGGGCTAAAGCTCGCGATCAACACCACGATTCCTACCGAGCCCCCGGCGCAAGTCGGGGGCTTTTCGTTTGGTCTCACTGCCGAGGCTGGTCCTGCGGCGTTGGGGGCTCCGGGGGTCGCCACCGGTCTTCAGAGCACAGCACCCAACCGCAAAGAGCCACAAGGGCCCGCGCATCTGCGCCAGGCCCTTGCGTCGTTCTTGAGTTCAGTCCTCGCCGCAGCTCGCGGCGAAGAGATCAGCGATCGTCCCGCGGGCCGTCAAACTCCGGGCGCGGGCCGCGCTCGGGGCGGCCTTCGGGACCGCCGCGACCTTCGGGACCGCGCGGCGGGCGCGGGCCGTCGAAGCCACCACCGCGCGGGCCGCGCATCTCCGGCCGGCCCTCGGGACCGCGGCGCATCTCGCCATCCTCGCGTGGACCACGCCCGTCGCCACGACCCTCGGGCCCACCCGGGCCACCCCTTCCGCGCGGCGGGCGGGGCCCGCCAAACGCGTCCGGCCGACCCTGACCACGTCCTTCGCGGCGTGCTTCGCCACGCCCCTCGCCACGCGGGCCGTCGCGCATCGCGCGATCGTCGCCTCGTGGCCCCGGTCCGCGCATCTCGTCGCGGCCTTCGCCTCTCGGGCCGCGTGGGCCATCTGGCCCGCGGTGCATCTCGCC
>CAZBXF010000226.1:3695-5138 GCA_964495635.1 uncultured Phycisphaeraceae bacterium | reverse complement strand
CGCCTTCGCCGCGGGCCTCGCCGGCTGGTGGGCCCTGCGCCACCGCGCCGCACCCGGCCTGCCCGGAACCCTCACCGCCCTCCTGCTGCTCGCGGCGCTCGCCGTGCTCAACGCCATCGACAACCCGCTGACGCTCGTCGGGCCGGCGCTCGTGGCGCTGGCAGTGGTGGCGCTCATCACGACAACCCCGCGGGCTGCGGATGCTGCACCCGAGCCCCTCGCCGGCCCAACCCCCGGGCGTGCCCTCGGTCGACTGGCGGTCATCCCGGTCGCGGCGACGCCCGTGTTCGCCCTGCTCACCTCGGCACCGGAGCCGATTCCCACGGGCTGGCTCTTCTATGGCGTCACCATTCCGCTCGCGACGGTGCTGTTCGTCGTCGCGTGGGTTGGGGCGCGGCGGCGCTCAGCGACCTAGTGAATCTCGCGAAGCTCGATGTGCTCGGAGATCACGTTTGGCACCCATGTCTTCACGTGGGCGACCTGTTCGGCAAGGTGCGGCATCCACTCGGCAAACCTTTCAGGCCAGACGGTGAACTCTCTGTTGAGGTCGAGTATCTGATGCCTCGACTCGGCCAAGACACGAGCCCACCTAACTCTGCCGCCGGCTTCCCAGCGCACGACGTAAAGCTTCCTTCCGGCTGAGACCTCTTCCCATGGTGCGACCGCGTTCTGCCACGCGACACTATCGATCAGGTCGGGGTTCGCGCCGAGTGGAGGAGCCGGCGCCGGCGACTGACGCGCGGCCTGCATCCAACACTCATGATCGATCTTGTCAGTGGCGTCTGATCGGAGTGGATAAAGGCCGCTTGTAGAGCGTGATGCGTGCCATCGCGTCAGGTCTGTCAACAGTGCCCGCGCGTCGGACGTCAGCAGAGCGAAGTATCCATCTCGAACCTCGGCACGATCTCGCCATTTGAGCGACTGCGGCTCGGTGTCGGGCTCGAGATCTGCGTCGAAGCAGAGGTCAATTAGTCCGGCGTCGAGCCAGGTGAGCAAGAGCCACGACGCAAACGGCCACCCGATCATCTCGGTCGCCTGGGTGTCAGCGGCGACGGGCAGATCGAGGGCGCGACCAATGAATCTCAGTGGGGTTTCTTCAAGCACTTCGAGATGAATCTGAGCGACGGCCGCTTCCTGACGGGGGTCGAGAGCGGTCACCCTGCCCTCCGTCTTCATCCGAGTCGTGGGCTGAATCTATCGCGCGGATGCATTCCATGGAACACACGCTCCGGCTCTCCAGGCACCTACGAAGGTCTGCATAACGCGACCAAGCGCGTCACTGGTTGAAGCGTTGCCGCATCGGCAACGTGGCCTTGATAATCGAGGAATGGTCCGTCCGCCGTTCCCATTTACTCCGAAGACCACCGCGAGTCTGGAGATTGGCGATGTGATCGCTGTTCCGTGTGAGGCCAGCGGGTGGGGGTGCCTCCAGATTGTTGACCT
>CAZBXF010000226.1:0-3685 GCA_964495635.1 uncultured Phycisphaeraceae bacterium | reverse complement strand
CTGGGCCTGGGTCGCTGGCAACGTTCATTGCCGGGGTCTTGCCCTGGTACGGCGTGCAGCCCCCAACTCTCGACGACGTACAGGGTCTCGCCGTTGTGGAACAGGCCATGGTGCACAAGAAACTCTTCACGGAAGCAGGACTTCAAGTCGTCACGAGTTTCCCCGTGATCCCTACGGCCTTGACATCCAACTTCAGAGACCGCGGCGTGGGAACAATTCACCATGTGTGGGGTTGGAGAACCGCTATGCGAAAGGCGGAGGCCGTCGCGATGTCGATCAGTCTGTCAACTGGCTGAATTTCTCCATGCCCTGGGTTCCGTTACGACAACCTCGGCGGTTAGGCGAGTTTCAGTGGCCGGACTCGCGGGCCAGGCTTCGGGAGTCTCGCCGCAGAGTTCAGGTAGAGAAATGCGACGATCGCATAGAAGAGCGCGCTGATGATCGACTCGCCGAGGGTCAGACGCTCGACCGAGCGAACGGCCGATTCCCAGCCGAGTGCCGCGCCGACGAGCGTCACGACGGAGGCCACCAATGCGACCGCGGCCAGTGAGCCGATCACCCGGCTCAGCCTGCGCCGCGCCGTCATACGCCACCAGGGTCGAGCCGGTTCGTCAGACTCACCCTTTCCTCGGAAGACCCGTGCTCCGTACAGGATCCCGCCCATACTCATCGCGGTCGTCAGGATGCTCACGGCGATGTCTGGCACACCCAGGGCGTCGAGGGGAATCCAGATCAGCCCCGCTGCCCACACTCCGACCGCGCAGAGCAGCTTGACGTACCACCGACGAATGCGAACGCTCAGCAGCCTCTGCACGTCAGTGACCTCGATTCGTGAGCACGAGTCGAACCTATCCGCAGTGCCACACTGATTCACATGGCCGCACGCGACGAACGCACGACAACCCTGCGGTGGATCCGCGCCTGGCTGATCTTCTTCATCGTGGCGCTGGTGGTCAGCGGCGTCACGGCGTTTCCGCTCGAGACCGAGCTGCGCTGGGGCTCCGATCTGCTGCGGGCAACGCCCATCCCGCAGCTCGCCCCCGAGTTCATGGCGTGGATCGACCGCATTCGCGACGCCCTCATCGCCACCAACGACGACTACCCGTTTCTCGCCTACGGCACCGACTGGCTCGCGTTCGCGCACCTGGTCATCGCGATCGCGTTCATCGGGCCGCTGCGCGACCCCGTGCGCAACATCTGGATTATCCAGTGGGGCATGATCTGCTGCGTCGCCGTGATTCCGTTGGCCTTGATCGCGGGCAGCGTGCGTGGCATTCCTGTGGGGTGGATGCTCATCGACATGTCATTCGGAGTCGTCGGCATCATCCCGCTCATCATCGTGCACGGGCTCATCCGCAGGCTCGAGCGCCTCGACGCACTGGCCAGTGGATCCGCCCTGCCTACAGGCCCGTAGCGCTCCACAGCCGGAGACGGGAGTGGCCGGCTGCGTGCACGAAGTCTTGGTCTGTGCTGAGCAGCTCGAGGTCGTGCGTGATGCACAGTTGTGCGATGAGCGCGTCGATCGTGCCGAGCTGCACTCCGGCGCGACGACAGGTGTTGCGGAGGTCGGCCGCTGCGATGTGGTCGTCGCGCGTCGGCTGAACGGCGGGCAGCGCGCCAAGGTGGCGGCGGATCTCGGCCCGACTACGCTCGGGCAGAAAGCCTTGCAAGAGCTCCTGCACAATGAGGCCTGTCGTCACGACCAGGTCGGATTCGAGCGCCTTGGTGAGGTGGGCGACCGCGGGGCTGCTCGAGGGTTGGTCGCGACGGAGGGCGAGCGACCACACGCTCGTGTCGACGAGCACCGTCATCCGCGGGAGCGCTCGCCCTTGTAGTCGAACGAGTCGTCCCACTCGAGGGTGCCGACGAGGTCGATGAGGCCGAGTTGCTCGCGCCGGGCGATGAACTCACGCAGGGCGAGCGTGACGGCGGCCTTCTTGGTGGCCTGACCGCTGATCGCGAAAGCGCGGTCGAGAAGGTCGGGATCCAGAGCCAGATTCGTCGCCATCACGCCCTCCTCACACACGAGTCTACACAGAAGTCATTGTTGGTACGGAGCGCAGTCGTTGCCGCTTGGGGGCGCAGGCAAGGCACTCACAGGAGGCGAACGGATGGGGACCGGGTATGACGATCGCCCGAGGCAGGTCGTCGAGTGCATAGGACTCGAAGGAGTACATCGGCCCGGTCGAAGCCCAGCTCTCGTCATCGCAGACCTGGATGCCGAGCAGTTGGATCCCACGACGCGCGAGCCGTTCTTCGACAGACTTCACGCGCTCCCAGTCGAAACCCTCGGGGTACCCCGAGATTGCTGTGACGCGATAGCCGAGACCCACGAAACGGGTGTCGAGCTGGGGTGCGAGGTCGTCATCTTCGGGGATAGCGGCCTCGATCGAATCGAGCGCGCTGTGATCGAAAACGCCCGTGAACGCGGGAATCAGCGTGCGAACATCCGTGACCCGCAGGTCGGCATCGAGGCAGACCATCCGCAGGCCGCCCGCGGGGGAGTGATCGGGAAAGAGGAGTAGGTGGAGGTCGTAACCGGCTTCGATGATCATCCGCCGACGGTAGATGGAGGGCGGGTCGCCCGCCTGTCGATCACCCGGTGACAGTGAGATGCTGCCCTCTCCGACGGCTGGGGAGGAGCCAACGACGGATGCGTGAGTACGCCTCCCTCAGCCGTCGAGGCTGGCGTCGATCTCGGCGCGGCGCGTGCGGACGAGCTCGTCGAAGGCCTCGCGCGGCAGCGGGTGAGCATCCGTGAACGCGATCGCGCCTTTCGATCGCTTCAGGTCGCCGAGCAGCGGGGCGACGGCGGCGACGACCGCCCCGCTGAACGGGTAGACCGAGTAGCCCGCAGCGGTCTGCGCCACGGCGACGAGCGGCTTGCCGCGGTACAGCAGGGCGGGCAGGCCGTACGAGACGCCGTCGACGGATGCGGGCTCGAGCTCGCGGGCGTGCGCCATCCACGCGGCCACGGTGGCGGGGCCCGGCTCGGTCACTTCCTGCTCTCCCACGCGAGGGCGCCCTACGACTCGGGGTCGTACATGAACTCGCGCAGCTCTTGCGGGCAGCGGCAGGCCACCGCCACGCGGCGGGCCCACTCGACGGCCTCGGCGCGCGTCGGCACCTCGATGACGGTGTGCCCGCCGTCGAGGCGCGCGAAGGCGTCGTAGGCGGGGCCCGAGACGGTGCCGTCGCCGGCGACCGTGGCCGCCGCGACCTCTTCGTTGATGCCGCCGCCGAACACGTACACCCCGGCCGACTTCATGTCGCGGATGACCTGGTGCGACTCTTCGACCACCTGATCCCACTCGCCGTCGGCGACCTGCATGACACCGCTGGGGAAGGAGATCAGGTATTTCGTCATGGGCCGACCGTAGCGGGGATCACGTCGTACGTCACGCGCACGAGCCCGTCATCCGGTGTCGCGTGCACCCCGCGCAGCGACAGCAGCACGTCGCGATCGAGGTCGCCGAAGAGGCGCCGACCCTGTCCGATCAGCACCGGCGCGATCGAGACGGTCACTTCGTCGATGAGCCCGGCCGCCAGGAACGCCTGGATCGTCTGCCCGCCGTCGACGTAGACCCGCCGGGCGCCGCGATCGGCCAGGATGCTCCGGGCCTCGTCGAGCGACCGCGCGACGGTGACGCGCTCGTCGTCGGTGACCAGCCCGGAACTGAGCACG
>CAZBXF010000225.1:3719-5149 GCA_964495635.1 uncultured Phycisphaeraceae bacterium | reverse complement strand
CTCTCGAAGAACTGCTCCAGGCTCAGCCCGCTGACCTCCTCCATCACAAGGCGGAAGTCGTCAGTCTCCACCTCCCTGAACTTGAATCGATCGACATACAGCCGCACACCCTTGAAGAAGGCCTCATCGCCCAGCCGCATGCGCAGCATGTGCAGCACCAGCGCACCCTTGGAGTACGGATTGTCCATCTTCGAGAAGACGCGGTCCGGATCGCTGTACCGGTTCGACACCATCGCCGTGAACCGCGGCGCCGTGGCCCGGTTGGTCCGCCGCAGCCCCTGCGCCGCCTGCGCGATCGAACGCATGTACGCCTTCCGCGCCATGGACGGGGTGGACTGATCCTCCGGGTGCTGCTGGCGGGCCTCCTCCTCCACCCACAGGGCCTCCGCAAACGTCGCCCACCCCTCGTTGAGCCAGAGATGCTCCCAGCTCTTGCAGGTGATGAGGTCCCCGAACCACTGGTGCGCCAGCTCATGCGCGATGAGATCATCCTGAGACCCCGGCGCACTCGTCGCAACACCCACGGTCAGCAGCGTGGCGCTCGTGTTCTCCATCCCCCCGGCCGCGAAGTCACGCACGCACACCTGCGCGTACATGTCCCACGGATACGGCTCGTCAAACAGCTTCTCGAAGAACGCCACCATCCGCGCCGTGTCCTCGAACACCACCGTCGCCTTCTCCTCCGTGCCGATCGGCACATAGATCGGCATCGAGAGTCCGGGACGGGCCGACGTCGGGCCCCCAAGCTCGATCACAGCAAACTTCGCGATCGCCAGCGTCACCAGATACGGCGCGTGCGGCAGGGCCTGGTTCCAGTGCCACGTCGTCGTGCCGTCGGCGTTCTCGACCTTGGACTCCAGCCGCCCGTTCGAGACCACGACCCACGGATGCTCATCCGTGGACGGCGGAACGGTCACGATGAGCTCCGTCGCCAGCCGCTCGTTCGGGAAATCGTGGCACGGAAACCAGCGGCTGTTGAGCTCCGCCTGCCCCTGCGCATGGATCTGCGTGAACCTCTCCGTCGGACCCCTGCCCCCTTCCTTCCCCGGCGAGAACGTCAGCCCCTCGCCCTTGTTCGCGCCGTAATCAAGCGTGTACCGCACGACCACCGTGACCTCCGCCCCAACCGGCGCCGGCGCAGGCAGCGTGATCCGCAGCTTGCCCTCCTCCACCGTGAACGAAGCGTCCCGTCCATCCACACTGACCGACTGGATCGCCGGCCCGCGGCTGTCAAGCACCAGCGTCTCCCGTGTGCGCCCCTGCGCCCGGGCTCGCAGCGTCATCACCCCGCTCAGCTCGGGCTTGCTCAGGTCCGGAAAGACCAGCTCCAGCCTCATGTGAAGATGGTCAAAGTGGCGAGGCTTCGGCCAATTGGCGATCTTCCGCCCCGTCTCCGGGTTGATCCGAGGATCCGCAGGCTCGGTAGCGAC
>CAZBXF010000225.1:0-3619 GCA_964495635.1 uncultured Phycisphaeraceae bacterium | reverse complement strand
CCACCATCAGCAGAAGGGCGATCGCGGCCGCATGGCGGCCGCCAGTACGCAGCAGGGAGGCTGGGGAACATGCCATGGCGTGGAGCGTAGCGAACACCTCCGGACCGTGTACGCCGGCAGGTCTCGCGGGATCTGTGAATTGCGGCGGATCCGGGGCCAGGATGTCCACAACCGCCTTCGACGCGTCGTAGGATGGAGCCATGCCCGCCCAGAGCAGCCAGAATCCCGATCCCAGCCAGCCATCCCAGTCCCACCAGGGACCCATCCACCCCATCCCCGTCGTCAAGACCACCTCGATCCCACCCGAGTTCACGCGCGGACATCGTCCGTCGCTCGCTGACCTCGCGGAGACGTCGGGCGACGCGTCGGAGTACTACAGCCCGGTCCCGGAGGGGTACCGCCGCGGCCACCACAAGTTCGTGGTCGTCCTCGGCACCGTCATGTCCGGCCTCGGCAAGGGAATCTTCGCCAGCTCCCTCGCCAAGATGCTGAAGGAAAAGGGCCTCACCGTCGCCCCCATCAAGATGGAGGGCTACCTCAACATGGACTCGGGCACGCTCAACCCGTACCGCCATGGTGAGGTCTTCGTCCTCGAGGATGGCACCGAGTGCGACATGGACCTCGGCACCTACGAGCGCCTCCTCGACCAGAGCCTCACCAAACGCAACTTCGTCACCAGCGGCCAGGTCTTCGGCGAGATCCTGAGGCGCGAACGCGACGGCTTCTACCTCGGCCGCGACGTCCAGTGGATCCCGCACATCACCGGCGAGGTCAAACGCAAGCTCCGCGAGCTGGCAGCAGTGGGGGACGGAACCCGCCCCGCCGATGTCGTCTTCGTCGAAGTCGGCGGCACCGTCGGCGACTACGAGAACGGCTTCTACATCGAAGCCCTCCGCGAGCTCGCCTTCGAGGAAGGCCCCGGATCAGTCTGCTTCGTCGCCCTCACCTACATCATCGAGCCCCCCGCCCTCGGCGAGCAGAAGTCCAAGGCAGCCCAGCTCGGCATCAAGCGCCTCATGGAGGCCGGCATCCAGCCGCACATCATCGCCTGCCGCGCCAGCAATCCCGTCTCGCCGAAGGTCATGGAGAAGATCGCCCTCTTCAGCAACGTCCCACCCAGGCGCGTCTTCTCGCTCCACGATCGCGAGAGCATCTACACCATCCCCGACGACCTCCGCCAGGACGGCCTCGACCGCGAGATCCTCTCCGCCCTCGGCCTCCACGACCGCGTCGATATCGGCCAGGAGGATCGCCTCCGCGAACGCTGGACCGGCTTCGTCCGCAAGCTCACCGCAACCAAGCCGCGCGAGGTCAACATCGGCGTCCTGGGCAAGTACGCGAACCTCCGCGACGCCTACGCCTCCATCGACAAGGCCATGGAACACTGCACCGCCCACCTCGGCACCAGCGTGGAGCTGCAGTGGGTCGACACCACCGACGTGACCAACGAGAACGTCGGCGAGTTCCTCTCCACCATGGACGCCGTGATCGTTCCCGGCGGCTTCGGCAGCCGCGGCGTCGAAGGCAAGATCGCCTGCGTCCGCCACTGCCGCGAGAACGAGATCCCGTACCTCGGAATCTGCCTCGGCTTCCAGGTCGCCGTGATCGAGTTCGCCCGAAACGTCCTCGGCCTCGCCGGCGCCCACTCCACCGAGTTCGACCGCACCACGCAGTACCCGGTCATCTCCGAGCTGCCCGAGCAGAAGCGCATCGAGGGCCTCGGCGGCACCATGCGCAAGGGCGCCCAGGACGTCCAGATCATGCCCGGAACCCTCGCCGAGTTCCTCTTCAGGCACTCCTCCGTCCGCGAGCGCTTCCGCCACAGGTACGAGGTCGAGCCCGACTTCATCTCCCGCCTCGAGGCCGCGGGGCTGATCTTCTCCGGACGCCACCCCACCAGGCCCATCATGCAGGTGCTCGAGCTCCCCCGCGCCGTCGCCGCCTCCAGCGGCGCGGGCGTACGCACCGCCGCCGGCGTCGCAATCGCCGGCGAACACCGCGCGGGCATCACGCACCCCTTCTTCATCGGCGCCCAGTTCCACCCGGAACTGACCAGCCGACCCCTGCGCCCCCAGCCCATGTTCATGGGCCTGCTCGCCGCCGCCATCCGGCGGAAGTTCCACGGCGCCATCGATCCACGCGACCCCTGGGCCGCCGACATCGCAAGGTGGACCGCCCCGCTGGGCGTCGCCCACCGCGCCTCCAAGCCCGCCGGCGCAACGGTCTGAGAGAGTCCGGCCCTGCCACCAGTCCGCCGCTGAGCAGCGCGACCGGCGGCGAATTCACTGCGCGGCACTCCACCCGGGCGCCGCCAGCGCTTCCATCCACGCCGCGGAGTCCCAGAGGATGCACGCGGAGAAGGTGTCGGGATGCTCGCGTCCGACGAGGGCATTCTCGATGAGCGTCTGAGCGTACAGCGCGTACTCCTGCCGCGAACGCGCCGGCATGCTCGTGTCCATCGAGCGCGCGATGAAGAAGCCCGCCCCCCACGGGTGCTGCGTCGCATTGTCCGGCTGCACCTCCCGGACAAGCCACTCCGCCGCGCTGGTCACCCGGTCCATCACCCGCTCCATCACGTGCTCCGTCACGCGCTGCGACCGCTCACGCAGGCCAAGCCACGCCAGCGCCTGCACCGAAGAGAGCTCCGCCTCCGTCCACGTCTCAATGCCCTCATCCGCAAGCGCCGGGAACAGCCGCCCAGACCCCGCCCAGTCCACCGGCGTGCTCGCGAGATCGGGTGAAGCCTCGGTAAGCAGCGCCCACACCCGCGCCTCAGGCGTGAGCGTCCGAGAGGTCACCGCCGGCGCCACCCGCAGCATGTGCCCCAGAAAGAACCCATCGACAGCACGACGGTTCCCCTCCCCATCCCGGAATCCCGCGATCCACGCGCGGGCCTTCTCCGGCGATCCTCCCGGCCCCCCTCGCTGCAAGTCAAGTAACCCATCCGGAAGTCCCGGTGCGCTCGCCGCACGGAGCCGCCGGACCCAGGTCGAGAGCGAGGCCGCTACTTCATCCATGCGCGGAGGGTACACACCCCGCCAGCCGGACCACGACCCTCGGCCTCAGTTCAGGTCGTGCAGCGTGACCGCCTCACCAACCTTCAGCACGAGATGCACCCGAACCCCCGTGTCAAGCATGGGCCGCGCCGCCTTCGCGTCGCTCGTGATCACATGCAGCACCGGCCCGTCCGGATGCGTCATGTTCAGCGAGGCCGGCCGGGCAGCCTCCAGCAGCTGAGCATGCGACTGCGCCCACGCCGCGGCGGTCAGCAGCGGACCAGCACCCCCCTCCTGCATCGGCGACACCAGGTGCAGCACGCCCGACGCCCCAACCGCCAGCTCGACGCTCGGCGCATACGGGCAGCGGAACGAGAGTGGCTCCAATCCCTCCAGCAGCCCCGCAAAGGACTCGACCTCACCCGCCCCTGCCCCCTCCGCTGCCAGCTTTTGCTCGATGGTGCTGGTGGTGGTGCTGGTGGCGCCGTGAGCCGCCCGCGATGGCCCGCCGGCCGCCTCATGCAAAGCGTGGCCAGGCTGGCCGCCGTGCGCGTCGGGCTGCGCGTGCGAAGTAGCTGAGTGGTGGTGGGGGTGGTGGGGGTCGTGGAGGGGGTGGGCAGTTG
>CAZBXF010000224.1:0-5166 GCA_964495635.1 uncultured Phycisphaeraceae bacterium | reverse complement strand
GGGGGGGGGGCGCGCCCCCGGCCCCCGGCCGGGGGGGGGGGGGGGGGGGGGGGGCCCGGGGGTTTTGGGGGGGGGGGGGGGGGGGGGGGGGCGGGGAGTCTGGTTCGGTCAGGGCGATTGGGTTGCTGGGGCGGGCAGCGTGCGGAGCATCTCAACGACGCAGGGGCGGAAGCCGCTGCGCGAGAAGAGCGTGCGAGCGTCGTCGTTGAAGGCCGCGGTGTGGAGGCGGATCTGGGTGATTCCGAGGCTCGTGAAGCGCTGGGCGATGAGATCGATCATGCCTTGTGCGATGCCTCGGCGGCGGGCGGCGGGCTCGACCCAGAGGTCGTGGATCCAGCCGCACTCGGGGACCCAGAAGATCGGAACCTCGGGCTCGATCGTGCAGACGGCGAAGCCCAGCAGGGCGGCGGAGCTGGAGTCCTGAGCGACGACGAAGACGCTGCGAGGGTCCTGGGCGCGCTCCGGAAGCCAGGAGGCGTAACGGGCGATGACGTCGGGGAGGACGCGGAAGCGCTCGGGGTCGCGGGCCTGGTGCAGGTCGCAGATGGCGCGGACCATGGGCAGGACGTGTGGGACGTCTGCGACGGTGGCGGGGCGGATGAGTGGCCTGGCCGCGGCGATGGGAGGGGGCGTGGTTGGGGGCTGTGGCTGCATCGGCGCGGCCGGCGGAACGGCGCTACTCCTTGGCCTTGCTCCAACTGTCCTTGAGCGTGACTGTCCGGTTGAAGACGAGCTTGCCGGGGCGTGAGTCCTCGTCGACGCGGAAGTAGCCGAGGCGTTCGAACTGGAAGGTGTCGCCGACGGAGGCTGCGGCGAGGAAGGGGTCGACGCGGGCGGTGACGGTTTCGAGGGAGTTGGGATTGAGGTCGAGGAGGAAGTCGCGCTTCTCGCCCTGGGGGCCGTCGTGGCCGGGCTCTTCGTGAGCGAAGAGGCGGTCGAAGAGGCGGACCTCGGCGGGGATGGCGTGGAGGGCGCTGACCCAGTGGATGGTGCCCTTGACCTTGCGGAGTGGCTGGCCGTCGGGTCCCTTGGGTGCGTCGCCGCCGCGGGTTGCGGGGTCGTAGGTTGCGATGACCTCGGTGACTTCGCCGCTGGCGTCCTTGACGACGCCGGTGGCCTTGATGAAGTAGGCCCAGCGCAGGCGGACTTCGAGGCCGCCCGCGCTGACGGGCGCGAGGCGGAAGAACTTCTTCGCGGGGACCTCCATGAAGTCCTCGCGCTCGATGAAGAGCTCGCCGGCGAAGGCGATCTTTCGGCGTGCGGATTCGAGGCCGCGCTCTTCGTCCTCGGGGTTCACGACGAAGTCGAGCATCTCGACGACGGGTGAGCCGTCGGCGTTCCTGGGCCAGTTCTCGATGCGGACCTTGAGGGGCTTGAGGACGGCCATGGCGCGCGGGGCGGCCTTGTTGAGGTAGTCGCGGACGCTGTTCTCGAGGCGGCCGAGGTCGATGGTGCTTTCCTGGGTGGTGACGCCGATCTCATCGCAGAAGTTGCGGATCGCGGCGGCGGGGAAGCCGCGCCGGCGCAGGCCGGAGATGGTCGGCATGCGGGGGTCGTCCCAGCCGGAGACGACCTTCTCCTGGACCATGCGGAGGAGGTTTCGCTTGCTGAGGATGATGGAGGTGAGTCGGAGCTTGGCGAACTCGATCTGCTGCGGGTGGTGGATGAGCTTGCCCCATGGTCCGCTGCCGTCGGCGGTGCGGCCTTCGTTGATCCTGTCGATGAACCAGTGGTAGAGGGGGCGGTTGTTGCGGAACTCGAGCGTGCAGATGGAGTGGGTGATGCCTTCGAGGGAGTCCTCGAGGCAGTGGGCCCAGTCGTACATGGGATAGATGCACCAGCGGTTGCCGGTGTTGTGGTGGTGCTCGTGCACGACGCGGTACATGACGGGATCGCGCATGACGAAGTTGGGGCTGGCGAGGTCGATGCGTGCGCGGAGAGTCCGGCTGCCGTTGGGATGCTTGCCGTCGCGCATCTCTTCGAGGAGGCGGAGGCTCTCTGCGGCGGGGCGGTCGCGGAAGGGGCTCGTGGCGGGGGTGCGGAGGTCGCCGCGGCGCTTGCTCATTTCGTCGGCGGAGAGGTCGCAGACGTAGGCGTGGCCCTTCTTGACGAGCTCGACGGCCCAGTCGTACATCTGCTCGAAGTAGTTGCTGGCGTAGAAGAGGCCGCCGCCGATGGGGGGCGCGTCGAAGTCGGCACCGAGCCACTTGACGTCCCTGATGATGGAGTCGACGTACTCCTGCTCTTCCTTGGCGGGGTTGGTGTCATCGAAGCGCAGGTTGAAGAGGCCGCCGTAGCGCCGGGCGAGGCCGGAGTTGAGGCAGATGCTCTTGGCGTGGCCGATGTGGAGGTAGCCGTTGGGCTCGGGGGGGAAGCGCGTGTGGACCTTGGGCGTGCCGTCCTTGTTCTGGCCCCAGCGCAGTGCGGCGTTGTCGGCGAGGATGATCTCGTCGATGAAGTGGTGGTGGGGGGCTGGTGTGGGGGCTGGGGTTTCGGTCGTCATGTCGGGCTCCGGTAGGGCGGGATGGTAGAGGCGATTGGGGGCGTGGTGCGGCGTCAGATGCGGCCCACGATGAGGACGATCCAGTCGTCGCCGAGTTCGTCGGGGCTTTGGATGCCTCGGGGGATCTGGCCCGGGGCGATGTTGGTGTCGACGTGGACGCTGACGGCGGCGAAGCCGGCTTCGATGAGTGCTTCGCGGAGTTCGGCGATGCTCCAGAGGCGCCAGCGGTAGACGAAGGCGCGCGGGAGTTCCTGGACGACCTCGCCACCAACCTCGATGCGGAAGGAGATGGAGTTGTCGACCATTGCGGTGACGGGGTCGGCGGCGTCGCGTGACCAGGTGTAGCGGATGATCTCGCCTCTCCTGCCGGGGTGGAGGCGTTCGAAGCCGCCGGTCTTGAAGGCACGCGAGCCGCCGTAGGTGTCGCAGACGAAGGTGCCGCCGCCGAAGCCTGCGTTGCCGCGGCGTAGGGCGGTGCGGCAGTCCTTGAGGTACTGGACGAGGGCGGCGCGCTCGTGGATGTAGCCCAGGGAGAAGTTTCCGACGAAGATGATGTCGGGTGCGACGGCGTCGCTGGCACTCTGAGGATCGGCGCCGCCGCTGGGTGTGGTGGCGCACTTCCAGTAGGGCATGTCTTCGAGGACGTCGCCGCAGAAGAAGGCGATGTGGGTGAGGGCGTTGTCGGCGCGGGCGAGATCGATGGCTCGTGCGACGCAGGGGGCGGAGATGTCGACGGCGACGGCGCGGCGGGTCTCGCCGGCCTTGAGGCCTTCGGTGGCCCAGCGGCGTGAGACGGCGGCGGAGCCGCAGAAGTCCTCGCGGAGGATGACGGGCTCGCGGCCGTGGACGCCACGGAGGAAGGCGACGACGTGGCGCGGCGACTGGACGCAGAGCTCGTAGCACTCGAACTTGTCGGGGAGCGTGTTGCTGGCTTCGTGTGCGATCGGATCGGACATGTGCGTGCTCCCTCCTTGCTGCGCGTGGTGGGGATGATGTTCAGGTGGTGAAGGTGGCGAGGCAGCGGTCGATTCGGGCGAGCGAGCTCTGGCGCCCGAGGACTGCGAGTGTTTCGCCCAGGCCTGGTGAGACGGTGGTGCCGGTGATGGCGACGCGGACGGCCTGCGAGACGGCGCCGAGGGCGGGCTTGTTGTCGGGGCCTGCGTTCTGCTGGGCGACCTGCTCGATGAGGGCGTGGATGAGCTCGGGGCGCCAGTCGGAGTCGGGGATGGTGTCGAGGCGGTCGCGCATGGTGCGGAGGAGCGTGAGGCCGGCGCGGTTGGAGGCGAGGAGGGACTTCTCGACGGCGGCGGTGTCGAAGGTGTAGTCGGTGTCGCTGCTGAGGAGGAAGCCGATGGGGCGGAGGGCATCGCGCAGGGTCTTGGCGCGCGGGCGCAGGGCGCGCGCGAGCGTGAGCTGGCGATCGGTGCCGAGGGAGGCGACGCGGGCGTGGGCCGCGGGCTCGTACTCGGCGAGCCAGGCGAGCCAGCGATCGACGAAGGCGCCGTCGGTCATTGCGCCGATGGCGTCGGCGCTGAAGGAGAGGAGCTTGGCGCGGTCGAACTTGCTGTTGGTCTTGCCGATGCGCTCGATGCCGAAGTGCTTCGCGATGAAGGGCATGTCGAACTTTTCGAGGTCCTTGCCGTCCTCGGTCTTCATGCCGGGGTTCCAGCCCAGGAGCGCGACGAAGTTGGTGATGGTCTCGGGGAGGTAGCCGTTCCTGCGGAAGTCCCAGACCTCGATCTCGGGGAGGGCGACACCGAAGCGGCGGGCGAGGGCCTCGGCGGTGTCGATGCTGTCGCTCTCGGCGGCGAGGAAGAGGGCGATGTCGCGCTCGGGGAGGCCGGTGTCGGCGGCGAGGGAGGCGGCGGTGATCGCGCTGTTCTTGGCGATGGCGTCCTTGGCTGCTTTGCGCGCGGCCTTGGCCTTGTCGCGCTTGCTCATCTTGGTGCCGTCGTTGTTGAAGATCAGGGGCATGTGCGCGTAGACGGGGTGTGCGAAGGGGGCGCCGGCGCGGCGGCCGGGGGTCTCCCACTGGGCGAGGCGGACCATGGCCTTCTGCATCGCGACGTGGCGCGGCGTGTTGGCGAGGTGCTCCTGGGCGCGCATGACGTGGGTCACGCCCATGAGCTCATCATCGACGACGACGGCGAAGTGGTAGGTCGGGAAGCCGTCGGCCTTGCGGATGACGAAGTCGTCGAGCTCGCCGGGGGCGATGCGGACATCGCCGAGGACCTGATCTTCGACGACGATCTCTTCGCTGAGCGCGAGGAAGCGGACGACGTGGGTCTCGCCGGACTGCGCGCGGGCCCAGCGGGCTTCATTGAAGACGCCGGGCTTGACGTCGTCGGGGCGGGCGTAGCGGTAGGTCTGCTTGGCGGCGACGGCGGCCTTGCGCTTGGCGTCGAGCTCTTCGCTGTTCTCGAAGGCTGGGTAGGCGCGGCCGCGCTTGATGAGGTCCTCGATGTAGGCGTTGTAGATGTGGACGCGGCGGGCCTGGAAGAAGGGGCCGACGGGGCGCGAGTGCGTGCCGATCTCGCGGCCGGCGTGGGTGTGGGTGGGGCCGTCGTCCCACTCGATGCCGAGCCAGGCGAGATCGTCGAGGATGCCGCGGGCGGACTCATCGCTGGAGCGGGCCTGGTCGGTGTCCTCGATGCGGATCATGA
>CAZBXF010000223.1:3404-5192 GCA_964495635.1 uncultured Phycisphaeraceae bacterium | reverse complement strand
AACGCGCCGCGTTCGGCTTCGCGGCGGCTCTTGTCGACGGCTTCGTTGTTGCCCCAGGCGTTGGTGATGCGCGTGTCTTCGACGGTGGCTTCGGCGAGGCCGTAGAGGTAGCCCGTGCGCGTATCGACAAACGCGGCGGAGGCCGTGCTCGTGACGCGGGCCCGCTCGTTGGGGAAGAGGCCCAGCGTGAGCACGCCGAGCGCGGGGATCGTGGTCTCGGTGCTGCCGAACTCGGTGTCGAAGGTGTAGATGAGGATGATGTCGGCCTGCAGGTCCGCGCCGATGAGCCTGAGGTCCTTGAGGTCCTTGGTCTCGGCGGGGACGATGAGGCGGTTGACCGCGCCGATGCCGCGCGTGTTGGGCATCTGCGTGAGGCGCAGCACATCGGTATCAGACTCTGCATCGCGCGTCGTGATGATCGAGTATGGCCCGCTCCCCCGGCCGCGCGAGGTGTACGACGTGTACCCCTCGCCCTGGACCCGCACCAGCGCAATCGCCGCGGGAAAGCTCGCGGCGGGCTTGCGCGCGAGGCGCTGGCCGATGTCGTAGTCCGTCAGCGTCTCCGCCTCCGCGGGAGAGAGGCCCAGCGCGCGGAAGTCCGCGGGTCCGCCGGGCGTGGTGTACTTCACGCTCTGGCAGCCGCCGAGGAGAAGTGCGCCGGCGACGAGCGCGGCTGCCATCGGTGCGAGTCCGCGGCGGGTAGTGGTGCGCGCGGACAAAGACCCCGATCCCGATGCAGTTCGGCCCATGCTCATGTGTGAACCTCCGTGACGCCGCGGCGTCGTGCGGGCAGCGTACCAGAGGCTTGCACAAAAAAGCAACCGCCCGGGGCTCCACGAGTGCCCCGGGCGTTGCGTTGGCGGTCTCTCTGGCAAACGTGGAGGCTCAGCGCCCCTGGGGCCGAGCTGGCGCGATCGGCTGGGCGGGGCCGGAGCCGGGCGTGCGCGACGTGGGGCGAGCCGGGGTCGCGGGGCCGCCCCGGGGCGCTGGTGCGGCGGCACGCGTGGGCGCGGGCGAGGATGGACGGGCCGGGGCCTTGCCGGGCGCGGGCGTGGAGGGGCGAGCGGGCGCTGCGCCGGTCGCTGCCGGTGCCGCGAGGGGGCCCGCCGCTCCGACACCCTGCTTGGCAACCTTGGTCAGGGGCGATGCGGGCGGCTTCGGCAGGCGCTGCGGGATGGGCTGGGGGCGGAGCGTGGTGCTGGCCGGCACGCTGAGTGGCGCGCCGGGAGCGGCACGCTGCTTGGGAGCGCCGGTGAGCGGCCTGCTCGAGAGTATCTTGTCGATGTCTTCGATCTTGGTGGCCCCGGCCATGGGAATGTAGAGTTCGCCCTTGGAGTTCTTGCGTGCATATGCCATGTGCTGTTCCCTTCTCGTTCACGCTGAAACCTGCCCTGCGTCCGCATGCGGCCCGGATCACGAGAGAACCGGGTCGCGCGGCTGGGTCCACAGGGAGAGAAGCGCAGTCCTTGGCCGTTGCGACCGACCTGTGATGAGAATTTTCTGCACGCATCGATCGGGCCTGAGCCGGGCTCTCATGGATCGGTTGCTGCAGTCTGGTGCTTATCCGATCTTCCTCAGCACGCTCACCGCCGCGTAGAGGCCCGCGACCTCTTCCCGCGGCACCAGGCGCGGGGCATACGTGCTGTTGAGGGGCTGGAGGCGGATGATGGCCGCATCAGTGCCGGATCCGGCGCCGGATCCGGCGCCGGCTTCACGCACATCAGGGTCGCCGGTATCTGCGGGCTCGAAGTAGACGCGCTTGAACGTCGTCTCCGCGTCGCGCTCGAG
>CAZBXF010000223.1:0-3394 GCA_964495635.1 uncultured Phycisphaeraceae bacterium | reverse complement strand
CCGCGGCACCAGGCGCGGGGCATACGTGCTGTTGAGGGGCTGGAGGCGGATGATCGCCGCGTCACCGCCGGATCCGGCGCTTGCTTCGCCCGCGTCAGGGTCGCCGGCGTGTGCGGGCTCGAAGTAGACGCGCTTGAACGTCGTCTCCGCGTCGCGCTCGAGGCGCGCGAAGCAGTCCATGCCGCTGGTGACGGGCTTGGCGGGGCTGAAGATGACGACGTCACCCTCCAGGTAGACGGGCGACATGGAGTCGCCGACGACGCGGGCCGCGAAGGCGTCGGGATCGGAGAGGTCCGGGACGCGGACGTACTCATCAGCGACGCGGGCGGGGTAGCCAAGATCCGTGAACTCACGCGGGTAGCCCGCGGCGACACGGTTGATCAGCGGCACCTCGCGCGAGAGGGGGACCAGGGCGAGGCTCGAAGATTCGAGGGCGTTGGGGTTGGGGCGGTCGGGCCCGCGCGCGGTGGCCGGCGGCTGCTCCACGCCCGCGAGGCGGTGGAGGGCTCCCGAGCGGAGCATGGCGTCGAGGTCGACGCCGGCGCCGGGGCGGTGGGCCTGCTGCTCGATGCGGAGGAGGTCACGCCGGAAAGTCTCGCCGCCGGCGGCGAGGGCGCGGGCCCTTGCGGCGAGCGACTCGATCTCGGCGCGGTCGAGCATGAGCGCGTCGATGAGGCGGGTGAGGGTCTCGGGCGTGGGGAGGCGCTTGCCGGTCTCGATGGCGCTGAGCAGGCTCTTGACGCAGGTGCAGCGCCGGGCGAGGGCGTCGAGGGAGAGGCCCGCCTTCTCGCGCGCGGCGCGGAGGCGCGGGCCCAGGCCGCCGGGCGTGGCGGGGGAGGTGGGGGAGGTGGCGGAGGTGGTGGGTGCGGGGGGATCGGTGGTCATCTTGGCCTCCGGAATCCGTCAGGCGGCGGCGGGACGAGATTTCTGTCGCTCTGTACCGCGTTTGTGCGCAAAGTTCGTGAACATCCAAACAAGTACCTTGCAAAATGTTCTCACGAGTGTAGAACATGAGGATATGTTTGGCAAGCGTTTGGTCTAGTTTGTTTGGGTCTGGGATGGTTCGCAGCCTCTGGAGGATCTGGTGATGCGATCAATCAACGAGCGGGTGACGCCTTGGGAGCCGGAGGACGCTCCGGCGCGGATTCGGCTGGTAGAGGCTGGCCCGTGGGCCTCGGCGGCGCTGGGTTTGGCGGTGGGGGAGGGGGTGGAGGGGGCTGGGGCGGGCGGATCGCGGCTTCGGCGGCGTGCGAGTGCGGAGGAGGTCCTGTCGAGGGCGCACCTGCTCGAGGCGACGGATCGGCGGGTGATCGAGGCGATCTATGGCTCGGGCCGCACGGCGGCGGAGGTGGCGCGGGTGCTGGGTCTTCCGGCCCGCAAGGTGTCGGGGCGTGTGCGCGGGGTGGTGAAGCGGCTCTGCTCGCGCGAGTGCACGCTGGTGCAGTCGATGAAGTCGCGCTGGCCGGAGACGCGGCGTGCGGTGGCGGTCGCGTGCTTTGTCCACGGGCTGTCGATCCGGCGCGCGTCGGAGCGCCTCGGGATCAGCTTCCACTCGGCCCGCCAGCACTACGCCGCGGTGCGCGCGATCCTGGAGGCCGCGCCATGAAGACGCGTGGAACGGCGATGCGTGGCGCGGTCCGAGGCTCGCGCGAGGGTGGGCGAGAGCTCCGCGTGCGTGCGATCTTCGGGCTCGGGTGTGCCGGGCCCGGGACGCGTGCCGACGGCGCGGGACGACGCGGGGCTCGGGCCTTCCACGATCCGCCGGCCGTGGGGCCCGGCGTGACGCTGGTTCATGGTCCGAGCGGGAGCGGGAAGACAACGCTGCTCCGCGCCATGGCCCGGGCGTGCCGCCGTGAAGGATCGGCCGTCAGGGAGGTGGGAGGGCTGCTCGCGAGCTCGCGCAGCGTGGTGGGCTGCTCGCGACGGGGGCTGCGGGCGTGGCTGCGGACGCTCGCGTCCTGCGGACTCGCGGAAGCCTCGCTCCTGGTGCGGCGTGTGGGCACGCTCTCGGCTGGTGAGTCGTTCCGGCTGTCGCTCGCGCTGGCGCTCGAGTGGGCCCGCACGCGGGATGGGGAGCACGCTGGCGGCGGCCGGGGCTGCGTCCTGATGGTGGATGAAGCCTGCGCCGTCCTGGACGACGCGACGGCCCGCGGCGTCTGCCGCACGCTGAGGAGGGTGGCTTCATCGAGCGCGGGCCTTCGCATCGTGGTGGCGAGCGCCTCGCCGCGGCGGCTGGAGCGTGCGCTGGGGGCGGATCGTGAGATTGAGCTGTGCCTCGGGGGCGTCAGCCCGTGCATGCCGCGCAGGCCGCGCGGCGCCGGCATGAGCTGCGCCGAGATCGAACATGAAAAGGAGGGATCATGAACGGACGTCCGCGACTGACCGATACGCACGCACCGAAGGCGCGTGCAGCGCTCGATCTGGCGTGGCTCCACATCGAGCCGGGCACCCGCGCAGACTTCGATGCGCTGGCCCACTGGCACTACCGCGCCGGGCCGCCCGCGACGTTCGCGGCGGTGCTGCGCGCGGTCGATGTCGATGGCGTGATGGATGGCGGGCCGCCGGTCCTGGCGGGCGTGCTCGTCGTGAGCCATCCCACGCTCAACGGGCCCTGGCGCGAGCGGGCCTGGCCGGGCGCGATGGACACCATGGATGATGACGATCCGGCGACGCGGGCACGCCAGCTCAACGCGATGGTGCGGACGATCTCGCGCGTGGTGGTGGATCCGCGGTATCGTGGCGCCGGCGTCGCGAGCGCGCTGGTGCGGGCGTATCTGGATCGCCCGCTGACGCCGCTGACGGAGGCGGTGGCGTCGATGGGGGCGCTCGTGCCGCTCTTTACGAGGGCAGGGATGCGGTGCATCAGCGCGCGCTCCGCGCACGCGTGCCGCATGGCTCGGGCGCTGCGTGAACGAAGGCTCGCGCCGTGGCGCCTGCTGGACCTCGGGGAGGCTTCACGCTGGGCTCGCTGTGATCGCACGCTGGTGCATGAGGCGCGACGCTGGGCCAGAGCCAGCCGCGCCACCCGCAGCGCACTCAGCGAAGCCTCCGACGCGGAGGCCCTCGCGATGGCTGCGGCGGGCGTGTCGGCACCGGCGAGGGTGTTTGTGGCGCCATAGACCCGCGTCGAGCAGACAGGCACGCATCCACAAAGCAGCGCACACCGAGCTTCGCGTGAGCGAGGTTCGGGTCGCTGCACGCGAGGGAGGGACGGATGGCAAAGAAGCGGCAGGCGAAGTCTGGGGCTGCCGGAGGGGGCGGGACGCGCGTGCGGCGGAAGCCTCCTCCGGGGCCGCGTGGCGAAGCGGTTGTGACTCCTCGCCCGGCGCTGCTGGGGCCGGATGGTCTGCCGGAGATGTCACACTCGCGGGAGGCGATGCGGCACTGGCTCCGG
>CAZBXF010000222.1:0-5231 GCA_964495635.1 uncultured Phycisphaeraceae bacterium | reverse complement strand
GAGAGAGACGCCAGACCGGTGAAGAACGTGCACGCGAGGAGAACGGAGCGTGGAGCAGTGTGCTTGCCACGGCTCATGGCAGCGCACGTCCACGCGCGAATCATCGACGCCAGCAGCGTCCGACGGGGGGCGATCAGCATGTCAAGGCTCCCATCCAGCCCAGCGCCACATCGCTTCTGCGCGGCACCTAGCTTCGGTTCCGGCAGACTACCACGTCGCGGCACTTGCCGCAAACAGAGCGGTTGCTCGGACGGCGGAGCCGGGCGTCTCCTCAGCGCCTCTCGCTCCTCTACCCTCTCACCTCGGCCTACTCCCACCCCCCACCGCCGCCGCACGGACGCGAGCACACGAATGACCACCGGCCCCGAAACGTCCTCCAACTCCGGTTCCGCCAGCCTCGGACCGCAGGCACCGACGCCCGTCGCCTCGACGCTCCTCTTCACCGCCATCAACTCCGGCGCGGGCGTGGCGACGTCAGGGATCTATTACCTGACGGATCAGACGTATGGCTTCACGCGGACGCAGAACTACGCCCTGGGCGTGGTGCTGGGCGCGACGTACATCGCCGGAGCCCTGGGGGCCGGGCCGGGACTGCGAGTGCTGAGGGCGGCGGCCCCGGGGCTCTCGACCAGAAGCGTTCTGGCCGCCCTCATGGTCGTGATGGGTCTGCTCTGCCTGATTCCGATCGCGGCGATGCGGATGCTGCCGGCACCAGAGGCCGGCGCGTTGCCGGCCGCATGGCCAATCTGGGTCTTTGTGACGCTCTACAGCCCGCTGACGGGGGTGCTCTGGCCGATCGTCGAGAGCTACGTCAGCGGCGGGAAGCGCGCGGGCGTGCTGCGCCGGACGATCGGCTGGTGGAACGTCACATGGTCGGGCTCGCTCGTGATCTCGACGGTGGCCCTCGCCCCTTTCGTCAAGAACGCCGCGGCTGAGGCGATCGCCGCGATCTTCGTGGCCCATCTCGCGGGGGCGGCCCTCCTGCTCACCTTCGCGCGTGAACCGCAGGCCCACCTCCACGATGATGCCCACACCGTGCCGCCGGTGTACGCGAAGCTCTTGGTGACGTTCCGGATGCTGCTGCCGATGAGCTACCTCGTCTCGACGGCGCTCACACCCTTCCTGCCGAGCCAGTTCACGCGCCTGGGGATCGCGGCCAACCTCTTCACGGTCGTCGGGTCCGTCTGGCTCCTGTCGCGTGTGGCCTGCTTCCTGCTGATGCAGCAGTCGTCGCAGTGGCACGGGCGCTGGTGGCCAGCCATCGCGGCCCCGATCATGCTCCTGGCGGGCTTCGGCATGTGCGTGCTGGCGCACCAGGTGCCGGGGCTTGGGGCTGGCGTCGTGGTGCTGGGGCTGATCTTCTTCGGGCTGGGCATGGCCGCGATCTACTGCGGGGCGATCTACTACGCAATGGAGGTCGGCTCGGCCGAGGTGGAGGCCGGCGGCGCTCACGAGGCGCTCATCGGCGTCGGCTACACCGCCGGGCCGCTCTGCGGGCTTGGCGCGGGGGCGGTGGTCGCCATGGGGCTGGTGCCCCAGGAACGGCTCGAACCGCTGCTGCTGGCCACGGTCGGCGGAATCGCGGTGCTGGTGGCCATCGCGACGGCACGACGCGTGGCGAGGCAGGCCCGCCTTTCCACCGGCGGTACGAACTGATCGGCGCATGGCCCCCAGATTGCCATGGCAATGGAAATGGGGCCTGCCGGCCTGGCGCGGCTCCCGGGGGGCCGATGGCGTGGTAACGCTGTGCCGGAATGCGCGAACCAACCGGTCGCGCCGGTCCTATATCATGGAGTGGGGTGGTGACGGTTCGGATCGCGTGCGCGCATCTGATCTCTGATCCTTCCTCGCCCGATCCTGACGGGTCGGTCACACACGCTGGCGGCGGGAAACACCTTCCCGAACCCTCGGCACACGGAGTCTTCCATGCCCGCAGGTCGTGCACGCTCCACCCCCTCCTTCCGACCCACCCCCGCCACTTCTGCCCGAGGCATCACCCTTCGCGCCCGGCTTCTGGCGCTGGGCCTTGTCGCCGGCGCGATGCTCGCGCCCGGCTTCACGCCTGCCGCTCTGGCCCAGGTCGATCCGGGCCAGCGGGTGGCGCTGCCGGCAACAGTCGGGAGTGATCAGGCTCTGGCGAGCTGGTCCGGCGATCTGTGGCGCACCGCACGGGGCGGAGATTCTCAATCGTTCAATGAGCTCCTGAATCGGTACGCGGACGCGCCGGCGGACGGTGAGTCGCTGCAGGCCATGGCCGCGCGGCTCAAGGCGCACATCGCGGCCCGTGAAGAGAAGCGCACCGAGCGTCTCGCGGAGATCAAGACCGAGCTCGAGAAGCATCTGGCGGGCACGAGCGACCTCTCTCTCGCACGGGCGCTCCGCTCGGCGATCGAGTGGCAGACCAGCGCGATCGAGAAGGAGGCAGTGCTGACCGACCCCCGCATCAAGGACCTGATCTCTCGCGCGGTGCCCGCGGCCCACGCCGCGGAGAAGCGCGGCGACGCACTCGTCGCCGGCGAGCTGTTCGTCCTGCTGGATCTGCTCAACGAGACGGCGGGAACGTACCGCGATGATGTTCGCCGCATCGCTCAGCGTCAGGAGATGCTGCGCCTCTACGCCCCCAAGCGCCTCTGGGAACTTCGGAACGAGCGCCAGAACGAGCTGATCGCCGCGGCCAAGGCCGAGCGCGAGGCCAAGGCCGCCGACCCCAACGCCAAGCCCGATCCCAAGGCCGAAGCGGCGGCCAAGAACCTCGAGCGGCCCCTCCCTCCCTACAACGCCTTCGGCGATGACTGGACGGAGAAGCTCAAGACCGTGGACCAGATGCTCGTGGAGCGGGCCCTGGCCTTCACGCGCCGGCATGTCGAGCAGGTCCCGACCAACACGGTGGTGCTGGGCGGCCTCGAAGCAGTCCACACGCTCGCCACGACGGAGGAACTGAAGACAACGTTCCCGACGATGGCGGACGACGCGGCCCGGACGCGGTTCGTCGCGATCATCGACGATGAGCTGGCCCAGATCCGCGACCACGGCGCGCCTCTGGACGCCGTGAAGGTCAGCCAGCTGCTCGACCGCGTGCGCAAGGCCAACGACCAGACGCTGAAGCTGCCACAGGAAGCGCTGTGGCACGAGTTTGGCAACGGCGCGCTGGGCCGCCTGGACGAGTACTCGCAGGTGATCTGGCCCGATGAGCTCCGCCGCTTCCAGAAGAACACGCAGGGACGGTTCGTCGGCGTGGGGATCCAGATCGAGTACGACGACATGCAGAACATCCGCGTCGTCACGCCGCTGGAGGGAACGCCCGCCCAGCGTGCCGGCGTGCACCCGGGCGACCTGATCACGCACGTCGACGATCGGGCGCTCTATGGCCTCTCGCTGGACCAGGCGGTGGACGTCATCACGGGTCCGGCCAATTCCAAGGTCAAGCTGACAATCGAGCGCCTGCCCGAGGGCGCGGACGCGGGCGATCCCGCCGTGGTGAAGCAGAACCTGGAGTTCACGCTGACGCGCTCGCAGATCAAGGTCGGCTCGGTGAAGGGCTGGGAGCGCAGCGGCGTGCGCGAGGACGACTGGAACTGGTACATCGATCCGGCAAACAAGATCGGGTACGCACGCCTGACGCAGTTCTCCGACACGACGGGCGCCGAGTTCGACCGGGCGATCCGCGACATGAAGAAGGACGGCCTGTCGGGCCTCATCCTCGATCTGCGGTTCAATCCGGGCGGGCTCCTTGATGAGGCTGTCCGCATCTCGCGGCGTTTCATCGACACGCCCAGCGGGCTGATCGTCGCGACCAAGACGGCTGGCGGGCGGCTGGAGAACCCCGAATACGCCGAGCCCGACATGGCCACGCTCTCGAAGATCCCGGTCGTGGTCCTCATCAACGAGGGCTCGGCCTCGGCCTCCGAGATCGTCTCCGGTGCGCTGCTCAAGTACGCGGAGAAGAACGAGCTCGACGCCGTGCTCGTGGGGACGAGGTCCTTCGGCAAGGGCTCGGTCCAGAACGTCTGGCCGCTCACCGGCGACTCGATGATCAAGGTCACCACCGCCTACTACACGCTCCCCGACCAGTCCATCATCCATCGCAGGAAGGGAAGCACGAACTGGGGCGTGAACCCGCACCTGACGGTGGAGATGCTGCCCTCGCAGAACTCCGAGGCGATCATGCTCCGTCGCAACGCCGACATCGTCCCCATCGATGAGACCGGCAAGGCCAAGACCACCGCCGAGCCACGCCCGGACCCGGACGACCTGCTCACCAAGGGCATCGACCTCCAGCTCGAGACCGCGCTCCTGCTCCTGCGCGGCAAGGTCGAGTCCACCGCGATCGCAGCCGGCCCCGAGAACCGCAACGCGCCGCAGCGGGCGAATCCATAAGGACCGCTCAGGGTGGCCCGGCGGTCCCCGCCGGTCCTTCCAACCAACCCACCACATGACGAAACGGCCCGGCGCACAACGCCGGGCCGCTTTGCTTTTGCTTTGCTTGCGGGGCAGGCGTCTAGCCTGCTTCTCACACTGAAGATGCTGAGGTCGTGACCGCGCCGTCGCCGCACTCGGAGCATGTGCTTCCGGGCTTTGGATACGCACACATCAAGCAGAGGCCAGCCTTCTCGCGTCTTGAAAGTCGAAGCAAACCAACGCCATGCCATGCTGCGCTTCCCAACACCAAGCACAGCAACAGGTCTGCGGTGAGCGAGATGGTTGGCCTGAGTGGGATCACCATTTGGCCGATGGGCCAACCTCCCCCGACGACAACTTTGGTCGGTCCGGGGGCCGTGCTGTCGAAGGTCATTATCCGATACGCCGTGAGTGATGGCCCGAAGATTCCGAGCGCGTAACCGGACAAGAAGTCCCTCGGTGCGGCTCTGTTCCAGACAAGATCGCGGTCAAGCTGCCACGCGAAGCGTGTGAGCGTGCTCGGGGCGAGGTTTTCAGAGAGGTCAATTCCGGGTGTCACGTCCGAGACCGAATATGACCAATAACAGGCTAGACGCTGCCTCGTCCAGTTCTGGTTGTCATATGTGAAAAAGTCCTGCGTCGATGAGAATCCAAACCTGGGCAGACCAAGACTCACCGAGTATGCAGCGGCCAGCAGAAGGCACCCGATCGGCACACCGGCGATGAAGGATCGGCGGCGAAGAACTCTGAGTGCGCGTTGCTTGCGGTCGGTATGCATCGTGGACACCCTCGCTGATGCTCTGTGACCCATATCACGTCACTCGCTGGCGATC
>CAZBXF010000221.1:0-5266 GCA_964495635.1 uncultured Phycisphaeraceae bacterium | reverse complement strand
CGCCCCCTGCACGCCCCCACAGTTCCCGGTACCATTCCAGAATCACCGCAGGAGTCTCCACATGCCCTTTCCCCCGCAGTACGCCCGTGCCCGCACCAAGGACATCATCGCCAGCGGCGAGGACGTTCGCGCACGCGTTCGGTCCCTCACACTGCAGCTTCTGGACGAGGGCCTCGACCTCAAGCAGGTGAAGACCGTCGTCACCGAGATCATGGACGGCACGGCCGAGGCCGTAAAGAGCTCGATCCCGGCCTCGCAGTCCAACCACCTCCGCCAGGTCTATGAGGGTCTGTCCGAAGCGCTCGACGCGACCGCACGTGCCGCGGGCAACGCCGTGAAGGAGCTTCAGGCCCGGGGCAAGACCTTCAAGGACAAGGACCTCGCCAAGGCCGCGAGCAACCTCAAGGATCTTGAGGAGGGCTTCTTCTCGACCATCGGCACCGTTGGTGAGAAGTTCAGTGGCCAGGTCCGTGCGGAACTCACGACGCTCGTCGACGAGACCCGCCGCGCGGGTGACAAGATTCGCCCTCACGTGGCCGAGGCGCTCAAGGCCGCCGATGGGAACGTGCTGAGCATCGCGAGCGACGCCGCTGCGAGCGCAGGCAAAGTCGCCCGCAAGGCCGCCGTCGCCGCGCTCTCAGGCGCGGGGGGACTTCTGCAGGGCCTCTCGGACAAGGTCAGCGGCAAGAAGAAGACCGCGTCCAGCAGCAAGCCGTCCAAGAAGGCCGCGGCCAAGCCCGCTGCGAAGAAGCCCGCCAAGCCCGCGGCAAAGAAGTCCGCCAAGAAAGCCAGCGCCAAGCCCGCAGCGAAGAAGGCGTCCAAGCCCGCCAAGAAGCCCGCGAAGAAGAAGGGCAAGAAGTAGGCGCCAAGGGACATTCGTGGTCAGGCTTTCGGAAAGTCGCCAACGGAGCGCGCCGTCGCTCCGCGCGCTTTTCGTGGCCACACGTGCCTAAGGCCGAACACCAGATTGGGAGTGCGAAGCTCCGACACTCTTCCCCGAGCCCAGCAATCTCCGCCGCGCCTAATGCGCGTTACGGTGCACGAAGCCGCGGAAGACCGTCAGCACCAGGATCTTGAGATCAAATCCCAGCGACCAGTGCTGCACGTAGAAGAGGTCGTGCTGCAGGCGCTTCTTGAGGCTCGTGTCGCCGCGCAGGCCGTTGACCTGTGCCCAGCCTGTCATGCCGGCCTTCACATGCTGCCTGAGCATGTAGCCGCGCCAATCCTCTCGGAAGCGGAGAATCAGTTCCGGCCGCTCGGGCCTTGGGCCCACCAGGCTCATCTCGCCCTTGAGCACGTTCAGGAGCTGCGGCAGCTCATCCAGGCTGGTTGACCGCAGCCAGGCCCCGATTCGCGTCACTCGTGGATCATTCCGAGTGGTCCAGCGTGGCTCGCCGCGCTCCTGACGCGCGTGCACCATCGTCCTGAACTTGTAGATCTGGAACTCCTCACCGCCCAGCGAGACCCGCCGCTGCTTGAAGATCACCGGTCCAGGACCGCTCAGCCGCACCATCGCTGCCAGCACCACCAGCAGCGGCGACAGCAGCACGAGCCCGACCGCCGCCCCGAACATGTCCAGGAGCCGCTTCAACGCGCCGCCGACTCCCACCATCGGGCTCTCACGCACCGAGAGGATCGGCATCCCCTCAAGCTCGCTCATCGTGACACGGTGCGGCATGTACCGAGGCTGCACGTCCGGAATAATGCGCACGTCGATGCAGTAGCGCTCAAGCTTGCGAAGCAGCTGCGGCCTCGCCGCCGAGCGTGCGTTCGGCAGCGCGAGGTACACCGCGTCCGGAAGCTCTGCATCCAGCACCTTGTCAAGGTCGGCCAGCCCCCCCACCACCGGACGACCCAGGATCTCCGTTGGTCCGGTGTTCTGGTCGTTGTGACTGATGAACTGCGCGACGTGGATGCCCGTCCATGAGTTGCGGTCCAGCGTGCGGCACGCGATCCGCGCCAGACGCCCGGTACCAATCATCAGGACGTGCCGCTGGTTGAATCCGCGGCTTCGCAGCCACCTCAGCCCCCAACGGAAGCAGACGCGGAAGATGCCCAGACTCAAGGGCAGAATCGCCAGCAACGAGAGCATCTGCACCCGGGCCGCCTCGACGGACATCGACGCGCCACCAAGCCCGATCCCGAGGCGGAAGAGGGCTCCATCCTGACGATGCAGCTCCTGCCCGCCGATCAGCCACGCCGTCGCCGCCATGCCAAGCAGGGCCCCCACCGATGCCTTCACGATCTGGCGCTGCTCCTCCCAGAGCGCCTGATCACGGCGAGGCCGGTACAGCCCGAAGAACCACATCGAAGCCAGCGTCATCAGCAGGATCGGCACGACCATCGGCTGCCGGATCCATGCATCCGCCGCGCCCTCACCCCAGGGGGCCGGGACAGAACCCTCCACCACCCACCGGCGCACCCCCCACGCTCCGAGGCATGCGGCGACGATCACGAGGCCATCGGCCACCGAGAGCAATGCCACAAAGAGCTGATGCCGCTGCTTCAGCAAGGGGTTCTCCAAGTCCCACACGAGTTGACCAAGTGACCAGCCCGTTGCCTCTCCGGGCTCGGGCCCTGCACTTACTTATAGGTCGGTTCAAGGTCAGTACCAACCCCCAAACATCTCTGCAGGAACAAGTCCGGCCACGCTCACAACCGACAACCCGTACACAGCCCAGCCAGTCCCGCCCCTACGCCGACCTTGACTGCGCCTCGGTTGAGCCCTGCGAGATTCGCGTCAGAACCTCGCGTTCCTCCGGCGTGAGCGGCTGCCGAGGCACCACAATCCGCGTCTGCACGTAGAGGTCTCCACGCAGACCAGCGGCGTCAGTCAGCCCCTTGCCCTTCAGCCTCAGTCGCTTGCCGCTGTCAGTTCCGGCTGGGATCGTGAGGTCCACGGTCCCCTCCAGCGTCGGCACCGGGACAGGCCCCCCCAGCGTCGCCTGCGCGATCGTCAGAGGCAGATCGATCCAGAGGTCCAGCCCCTTCCCGGATGTGTCACTCTCCGAAGAGCCACGCCGGAACCTCAGGTGCTGAGACACCTTGATCGTGAGGACAAGGTCGCGCGATCCGGCCGCATTCTTGATCCGAATCTGGGCCCCGTCCTCGACGCCCCTGGGAATCGAAACCTCAACTGTCTTCGTGCCCCCCATCCCATCGTCCATCCGCAGCGCCTGGCTCCCACCGCTCGCCATCAGCGAGAAGGGAATCTCCAGTTCCCGCACGATGGGCTCAGCCTCGGCCCGCCCGCGTCGGGCGCCGGTGCGTGATCCACGCCCCTTCGGCGGCGTCTCACGCCCAGCGCGGCCACCACCCATTCCACCTCCGCCGAACATGGCCTCGAAGATCTCCGCCATGTCCTCCTGATCCATGTCCAGTGGGGAGCCCTGCCCGCCAGGCTGGCCGACGTTCGTCCACGAGTACGTCCCGGACCGCCCAGGTCCGCCCGATCGCCCCCGCCCGGGCGGAGTCCAGCCAGCCTCGAACGCCGCGGAACCGAACTGGTCGTAGGCCTTGCGCTTCTCATCATCCGAGACGACGTCGTACGCCTTCTGGACCTCACCGAACTTCTTCGCAGCGTCGGGGCTCTTGTTCACATCGGGATGAAGCTCGCGCGCGAGCTTCCTGTACGCCCGCCGGATCTCGTCCGCCGACGCCCCCTTGGACACCCCCAGCACGTCGTAGTAGTTTCGCTCCGTCGAACCAGCCATGTCCAACTGTACCTCCCCAAACCACCATTTCCGCGAGCGCGCAGCGCCAGACCCCAAACGGGCAAGGCCCGGACGAATCGCCCGGGCCTTGCACAATCTGACTTGGTTTCACACGGCGGCCTACTTGGGCGTCGATGCCGGCGGAGTCGGCTGGGCCGGAACGGCCGGCGGGGCCGAGGGGCTCACAGGCTGCGCGGTGGCAGGGGTCGGCGGCGCGGGCGGCGGCGGAGGCGGAGCGATGTCCAGAATCTCGACATCAAACGTCAGCCACGCGTTCGGCGGCACCGTGCGGTTGCGGTTGCCGGTGGGCCCGTACGCGAGCTCCGGCGGAATGATGAGCCGCCGCGATGTTCCCTTCTGCATGTCCTCCATCGCGATGTTCCAGCCCTCAATCAGTGGCTGCCCCTTCCGGTACGTGAAGGGGATGTTGCGCGTGAAGGACGAGTCGAAGATCGTGCCGTTGCGGAGGTACCCGGTGTAGTTCGCCGTGATCTGCTCGCCCGCCTGAGCCGTCGGACCGGCGAGGGGGCCGTTGTACTCAAAGAACGTCAGGCCGCCCTGCATGCGGCGGACCTTCATTGGTGCTTCCCAGCGGGCAAACTCGTACGAGGTTCCCTCGGCCGGACCCCACACCTGCGCCCCGTCCGCGCCGAACCCGCGGTCGGAGGTGCGGATGCCCGTCGGCGTGAGGACCAGTTCACTGGTCATCTCGACCGCGCCGCCGGTCGCGGTCGGATACGCGTGCGGCGTGCGGGCCGTCATCGTGTCGCCGGCCTGCGTGAAGTCGAGCGCCAGCGTCGCGACCAGGTCCTTGCTCGTGATCGAGTTGAACGTCTCGTTGGCCGCCCAGATGTTGTAGAGCGAGCGGTTGATCCCCTCGGGCGTGCGGAACTCGAACGTCTGGAGACGGATGTTGCCGCGAACGTTGCTGAGGGCCAGGATCGTCTGGCGGAAGGGCGCACGGAAGTTATCCACGCGTGCCACCTCGCAGTACATCGCGTTGGGCAGCCCCTCGATCCGCACCGGAGCCACGCTCATCGTGACATCGAACGCCGGCGCCCCCGGACCGCCAGAGATTGGAGCCGTCGACTTCCACGTTCCGATCAGCCGGTTGGCAACCTTCTCAAAGTCGGGGCTGGTCCACTCGCCCTTCCAGGCCTCCATGACGGGAGCCGGGGCCGGGGCCGCCGGCGACGTCGGCGCGGGCTGCACCACCGGAGGCTGCGTCATCGGCGTGACGGTGATCGGGCGGGCGCTGCCATCCTGCGACATCGCCTGGCCAGCCATGGCCGCCAAAGCAGCCACCGCGATCGTTCCAAACTTCAGAGTGTTCATGGTCTTCATAGGTTCCTGTTCCTGCGCCGCAAGGGCGGCGGTACCTCTTTGCGGACCGTCCCGGCACCTCTTACGCAAGCTCGGGGAAGAGCTTGATCGTCGAACCAATCAGGTCCTTCACGTGGCTGATGGACTCGTTCATCGAGGCCTGCTCGGTGTCGTTCATCTTGAAGGTGATGATCTTCTCAACACCCTTGGCGCCCAGCACACAAGGCACG
>CAZBXF010000220.1:0-5327 GCA_964495635.1 uncultured Phycisphaeraceae bacterium | reverse complement strand
GGCGCTGCATGTTGCTACCCATCAGCGCGCGGTTGGCGTCGTCGTGCTCGAGGAAGGGAATGAGCGCCGCGGAGATGCCGACCACCTGCTTGGGGCTGATGTCGAGGTAGTTGACCTCGGAGGCATCGACCTGTGCGAGTTCGCCATTGACGCGTGCGACCACGGCGCCCTTGCGCATCTTGCCGTCAAGCTCGAGTGCGTCGGGGGTGGCGAAGATGGCCTTCATCTCCTCGTCGGCGCGGAGCGTGATGATCTTGCCCGTGGGCTTGCCGTCCTTGACCTCGCGGTAGGGGGTGCGAAGGAAGCCGTACTCGTCGATCGAGGAGTAGAGCCCGAGGCTGGCGATCAGACCGATGTTCGTGCCTTCGGGAGTCTCGATCGGGCAGATACGGCCGTAGTGGGAGATGTGGACGTCGCGAACCTCGAAGCCCGCGCGCTTGCGGTTGAGGCCGCCGGGTCCGAGGGCCGAGAGGCGACGCTCGTGCACCAGGCTCGAGAGGGGGTTGGTCTGGTCGACGACCTGCGAGAGCTCGGAGCGCCCGAAGAAGAAGTCGATGGCCGACGAGATGGACTTGGTGTTGACAAGATCCGCGATCTTCGTGAGCTCCTCGGGATCCTTGACGCTCATGCGCTCCTGCACGGTGCGGCGGAGCTTCAGGAAGCCCTTGCGGAGCTCCTCGACCGCGAGCTCATCGAGCGTGCGCAGGCGACGGTTGCCGAGGTGATCGATGTCATCGACCACGGCCACGGGGCGGCCGGTCTTGGCGTCCTGGCGCCCGCTGCGCAGGTCCAGCAGGTACTGGATGACGCGGAGGAAGTCCTCGCCGCGGATGAACATGAGGTCCTCGGGGCTGTCGAGGTCGAACTTCCGGTTGATCCGGAAGCGGCCGACGCGACCGAGGCGGTAGCGGTTGTCGTCGAAGAACTTCTCGAAGAAGAGGGCTCGGGCCTTCTCGACCTGGGGCGGGTTGCCGGGCCGGAGCTTGGTGTAGATGCGGAGGAGCGCACGCTCGTAGTCGTTGGCGCTGGCGAAGGCGTCGCTGTGGCTGTTCTCGGTGTCGCGCTTCTCTTCCTCGACAGCGATGGTGTTGAGGATGAGGACGTCGCTGGGGTTCTCGATCACCTTCAGCTTGCGGAGCGTGCTGTTCTGGATCGCCTCGGCGTTCTCGCCGATCTGACGGCCGACCGCGACCAGGACCTCGCCTGTCTCCGGGTTCACGATGTCCGCCGCGGCCCAGTGCTCGGGCTTGACGTTCTCGGCCTTGATGTCGCTGACCTCATAGAAGATCGAGATGAGCTGATCGGTGCCGGCGGCGGCGCCGGCGATCGCGGCGACCTGCTCCAGGGCCTCCTTGGTCGGCTGGCCGTCGTCGCCCTTCTTGGCCTTGCGCATGGCCTCGGTCGCGGCGTCGGTTCCGAGCAGGCAGCGCAGGAACGTCGAGGCGGCGAGCTTGGTCGACTGGTCGATGCGCATCGCCAGGACGTCCTTCTTGGTCACCTCGAGCTCGATCCAGCTGCCGCGCTCTGGGATCACGCGGGCGGAGTGGAGGGGGCGGTCGCCCTCGCTCGAGAGGATGGAGAAGTCAACGCCGGGGGAGCGGTGAAGCTGGCTGACGATCACGCGCTCGGCACCGTTCACGATGAACTCGCCGCCACCCATCATGATCGGGAACTCGCCGAGGTAGATCTGTTCCTCGGCCATGTCCGGCCGGCCCTCGCGCTTGAGCCGCACGCCCACCCGGAAGGGGCGGCCGTACGTCAGGCGGAGCTCGCGACACTCGTCGGAGGTGTACCGGGGCTCCTCGAGCGTGTAGTTCACATACTCGAGCTTCATCGTCCCGTCATAGCTCTCGATCGGGAAGACCTCGAGCAGCAGCGCCTCAAGGCCGATGTCCTTGCGACGGTCGTCCGGGTTGGTCCCTAGCTGGAGGAACCGCTCATATGCATCGGACTGGACCTTCGTGAGGTCGGGCACCGGAGTTCCATCCCCCCGCTTGGAGAAGTTGCGGATGGTGATGGAGCCCGAACCGGTAGACGTAGACATTGCTGCCATCGTGTTCCTCTCGATGCAGATACAAACCGCCGGCCACAGGGGCACGCGTGCGCGTGCCTCATGCAGCTGACGGGTTCAATTTTGAGCGGACCATTCGTTCAACGGTGATCCCACAGGCGCCCGAGCCGTTCCGAACCGATGAGTGTAGCCCGGCATGACGCTTGCTGCCATTTTTTTGGATTTTTCTTCAAATTCTTGTTGACGGTATCACCTGTCCCGGTCCGGGGAGGGGACGGGAGGAGGGATAGATGGAGCCGTCAGTTCCACCGGCTCGGATGGAGGAGCCATCCTCCAACGAAAAACGGGGCCCGGCACGCCGGGCCCCGCTTCGGATCCGATTCAGAGTGAAGAACTTAGGCGAGCTCGACCGTCGCGCCCTGCTCCTCGAGCTGCTTCTTGAGCTTCTCGGCGTCCTCCTTGGACATGCCGGTCTTGACGGGCTTGCCCGGAGCATCGACGAAGGCCTTGGCCTCGGCCAGACCGAGGCCGGTGGCCTCGCGGACGACCTTGATGACCTGGATCTTCTGAGCGCCGGCGGCCTTGAGCACCACGTCGAACGTGGTCTTCTCTTCGGCCTTGGGGGCAGCGGCGGCAGCGGGGCCCGCGGCCATCATCACGCCACCACCGGCGGCGGCCTCGATGCCGTAGGTGTCCTTCATGTACTTCCCGAGCTCAACGGCATCCTTGAGGGAGAGGGCCGCGAGAGCGTCGCCGAGCTGATTGATCGTCATCGTGGACATGGTTCGAACCTTTCTGCACCGGGAGAGTCCCGGCAAACTGCCTCCCCAGAGGCGCCCGGCACACCCGGGCATTTCGTCCGCGTCATGAGCGGACCAGTGGAGATGGCGAGTGTTCTGTGACGGACGGGCGTACGGAATTTCGCCCGCTGATTTCTCTTCCTGGGGGGACTGTGCTCACGCCACCTTGGTGATGGCTTCGCCCTTCTCGAGCTTGGTCTCGATGGCCTTGATGAGGCCGGCGACGTTGCTGCCGGGGCCCTTGATCTGGCCCAGGAGCTTGCGGCCCGGGCTGACGGCCAGCGTGACGACGGTCGCGATCGCCTCGTCCTTGGTCGGGAACTTGGAGAGCTCCTCGCAGCCGGCCTTGCCCTTGAAGAGGGTGCCGTCGAGGACCGCGCCCTTGAGCTCGATGCCGGGGAACTTCTTCACCAGCTCCATGACCTCACGGGCAACCTCTACGACGCTCTGCCCGCCGAAGGCCAGGGCCGAGGAGCCGGTCAGGAGCTCGGTGAGGTTGGAGAGGCTGGTGTTCTCGAAGGTCTTGCGGGCCAGCGCGTTCTGGACCACGACGACCTTGATCTTCTTCTTGGAGAGCATCCCGCGGACCTTGGTGTTGTCCACGGCCTTGAGCCCGCGGATGCTGATCAGCATCGCGTCGGGGAACTCCTCGCCCGCGCCGGCGAGACGGGACTTGTAGTCCCGCATGATGATGCCCTTGACGGTCTTCGACATGGCTGACTCCCTGCATCAGCGGCGCCAGAGCGCCGGCTGCTCTACTCGAATTCCTGGCGGAACAATCACTGGGCGACAATGACCTCGTTGACGTGCTTGACACGGACGCCGGGGGTCATGGCCCCGCTGATGTGGATGCTCTTGATGAAGGGGCCCTTGACGGTCGCGGGGCGGCTCTTCTCGATTGCGTCGATGAAGAACTCGAGGTTCTCGCGGAGGGAGTCCTCGGGGAAGGAGAGCTTGCCGATCACGGCGTGGACGTTGCCGCCCTTGTCCGTGCGGAACTCGACCTTGCCAGCGCCGTATTCCTTGACGGCGCGGGGGATGTCCGGCGTCACGGTGCCAGCCTTGGGGCTGGGCATCAGGCCCTTGGGACCCAGGACCTTACCGAGCTTGGAGACGACGCGCATCATGTCTGGCGATGCCACGGCGACATCGAAGTCCATGAAGCCCTTCTCGATCTCGGCGACGAGCTCGTCACCACCGGCCTTGACGGCACCGGCGGCGAGGGCCGCGGCGGTCACGTCGCTGGGGCAGAAGGCCACCACGCGCTTGGACTTGCCGATGCCCTTGGGCAGCGACACGGCCCCACGCAGGTTCTGGTCGGCCTGGGCCGTATCCACGTTGAGATGCATCACCACGTTCACCGTCTGGTCGAACTTGGGTGCCTTGAACTTCTTCAGTGCGGCCACGGCGTCTCCGGGAAGGACGGCGTCCTTCACCATGAGCGACTCGTTGGCCTTATCACGCTTGGTCAGTCGGACTGGCATCGTGCTGGCTCCTCTGTCGCTTGAATTACGCCTCGACCGTCACGCCCATCGAACGGGCCGTTCCCGCGATCACCTTCATCGCCGCCTCAACGCTGTGCGAGTTGAGGTCGGCCATCTTCCCCTCGGCGATCTTGCGGAGGGCGTCCTTGCTGAGCTTGCCGATCTTGTCCTTGTTGGGGACCCCCGCACCCTTCTCCTTGCCCACGGCCTCAAGGATGAGGACGCTGGCCGGGGAGTTCTTGATCTCCAGCTCGAACGACTTGTCCGAGTACACCGTGACGATGCACCCGACGACCTTGCCCTTGACGGCCTGGGTCGCGGCGTTGAACTTCTGGATGAACTGGCCGGGATTGACGCCCTTGGAGCCCAGAACGGGACCAAGCGGTGGGGCCGGCGTAGCCTGCCCACCGGGCGCCATGATCTTAAAGACGTTGACGACTTCCTTCTTGCCCATCGTTTCCAACCTCCCACCGGCCTCCAGCTTCGCTGGTCCTGGCTCCTCCGGACGGGAGTGCCAAGGCTCGGTAGTTCCAACGGTCCACATTGTCTCGCCAGGCCCGTCGGGGCAAGGCGGCAAACGTCACGATCCCCTCAACCCCCTGGCCGGGCCAAGGGGAGAGGAGTTTAGGCAGCCAGTCCGGCGGGGGCAAGGGGAACCGGTCGCGGACTACCGGCCTAGGGGGGTGTGCCGGGGACCGGCAGCTTACCCAAAGGCACCCGCTGCTTGCGCAGCTGGGCTCGGAGGGAGTTCCGGTCACCGGCCGCCGGGGCCCTTCGGCTCGGAGGTGGGCAGGCCCTCGGCTTCGAGCATGGCTCGCCATGCCTCCGCGGCGGGGGCGCCGCGTTCGGTGAACTTGCCGCCGCCGGCGGTGTGGATGAGGGCGTGGAGGTCGGCGAGGGAGAACTGCCAGTCCAGGCCGCCATGGGCGGGGCCCTTGACACGCGCGGCCTTGCGGATCATGTCGAAGGTCTTGGATGAGAGCTGCGAGACTTCCATCAGGCGTTCTTTTGAAAAGTCAACGCCGAGAGCGT
>CAZBXF010000219.1:0-5331 GCA_964495635.1 uncultured Phycisphaeraceae bacterium | reverse complement strand
TCTGGGACAGCGGGTCTACGCCGCAGGAGTCCTTCGTGTACCACGCGGCTGGAAATGCCGGGCTCGGCTCGTCGAGCTACATCGACAGCGTGGTGATGCGCGATCGCGACACCGACGCCAACGGCACGCTCGAAGAACGCCGCTACTACGTGCAGAACTGGCGTGCGGACGTGGTGGCCGTCACCAAGAGCGACGGGAGTCCGCTGCAGTACGTGGTCTACTCACCCTACGGCGAGCCCGTCACGCACGCCGTGGCGGACGTGGACCTCGATGGCGATGTGGACAGCAATGATCAGGCGGCATGGGCCAACGGCGCCGTGAACAGCACCTTCGCCTACGCCGCGCTCGAAGACCTCAACCACGACGGCGCCGACACCGCGGCCGACGACGCCCTCTTCGACGAGACCTACGCCGACAATCTCGGCCTCAGCGGCCGCGGCCGCCTCACCGCGGCCAAACTCAGCAACCGCAAGGGCTACGCCGGCTACGAGCACGACGAGTCGCTCGCCATGTACCACGTCCGCCACCGCGTCTACCGGCCTGACCTCGGCAGGTGGATGACGCGCGACCCCCTTGGGTATGTGGATGGGATGGGGCTCTATGAGTACGTGGGCGGGATGGCGTTTAGGGGGAGTGATCCGAGTGGGCTGGCGATGTCAGATTGCTGTGGAGCATGTGACAGCTACCTCGCGCCCTTGGCCCACGCTTGCTCCCTTTGGCTTCGAAGGTGCGACGCATTTGCGCCAGATGATCCAAGGTACCAGCGGTGCAGAGATCGAATGCTTCCCAGGGTGAAGGCTTGCGAGAGAGCAATTGAGGCGATTTACCAGGAGTGCGCGGCAATGTGTCGCCGAAACGATCTTCCTTGCAAAGAGGGGGAGCGGCTTCCGTACGACGACGATTGATATACAATGCAGCTGCGAGCCCTATCTGTTCATGCGACTATGGGTGTAGTATCAATACTATTTGTATTGAGTATTTGGTACACTTTTGGGCTGCTTCCGTATCAGTCTAAGAGCGGCAAGCATGGTGGACTGTTCGTGGATGGTGGTCAGTTATTTCTCCTGATCCCCTACCCAAATGCGCCCAAGATGAGGTACCCGCCGCGTCGAAGCGCGATGTTTCGATTCATTCAGAACGATGGTGAGCTTCGATTTGCACTCAGTTGGAAGTCCGATCCACAGGGCGCTACGGTGCGATTGCCTCTGTGGCCCAGCCTCATCGCATACGGCATCTTTCTGACCCGGTCTAGGCGACGCCCAGTCGGCCTGTGCGTCCAGTGCAAGTATGATCTCAGGGGTCTCAACAGTCGAACCTGTCCTGAGTGTGGACGCCGCCAGGACGCTCCGCGGTGAGTTCGGAAGCGTCAAGGTTAAGAAGTTCCTGTTCATACACTCCTACGACGCAAGCGGCAACCAGACGGCCGAGGTCATGGACATTGTCCGCGCATCCACCACCACGCAGCGCCGCCACTTCACCGACGACGCCGATAGCCGCCTGATCTCGGTGCATGAGGGCGCCGCGAGGTCGACGCGAACCCCCTCCGCTCCCGCCCCAATCCCCACTCCCTTCTCCTCCTCCCCCAAGTGCCCAGTGCCTTCCGTCTTCAATTTCCCGCTTTCCCGCTTTCCCGCTTTTCGCTTTTCGCTTTCCCCTCCCCGCCCCTGCCGATACTTCCTCACCAATGTCCACACCCTCACCAGCCCTCCGCTTCACCGCCATCGCCGTCACCGCACTGGTCGGCATCGCCGGCACCTACTGGCTCCTCGGCCGCGCCGGGCCCGCGCCCTCCGCCGCCACAACGCCCGCCGCCCCAGCCCCGCCGCGCCCGGCCCGCGACGTCTCCAAGCTCGACGCCGTCCTCAACACCGTCATCACCGCCAAGGGCGACGGCGACTTCGCCACCGCCGAGACCATCCTCCGCGAGGCCATCAAGACCTACCCCGACGAGCCCCGCCTCTACACCGAGTTCGCCGAGGTCCTCGCCGCCCTCAAGCGCCCCGATGAGGCCCACGCCATGTACGAGCGCGCCATCGCCAGCGGCGAGGACACCGGCGAGGTCCACTTCGCCGCCGGCACCGTCGCCAGCGCCGCCGGAAAGCTCGAACGCGCCGTCGAGCACTACGCCGCGGCACAGGCCAAAAACCCGCAGGACTGGAAGGCCTCCCTCTTCCTCGCCCAGATCCAGGTCCGCCTCGACCGCTTCGACGAAGCCAAGAAGAACCTCCTCATCGCCGTCCAGCTCAAGGAAGACATCGGCGTCGCCTGGGGCACGCTCGCCGACCTCGCCCTCCGCGAGAACAAGACCAAGCTCGCCCTCCAGCACATCGCCAAGGCCCGCGCGCTCGAGCCCGACGTCACCCTCTGGCGCGTCCTCGAGGGCCGCGCCCTCGTGCGCGATGCCAAGCCCGAAGAAGCACTCCTCCTCCTCACCGGCCTCTCCGAAGTCGAGCAGCGCGAGCCCGGCGTCATGCAGCTCATGGGCCAGTGCTACGGCCTCCTCAAGCGCCCCTTGGACGCCGCGGCCCTCTACGTGAACGCCGCCAAGACCGACACCGCCCGCGCCGACCTCGCCCTCGAAGCCGCCCAGTGGTTCGACCGCGCCGGCGACACCGAGCAAGCCCGCGAGTGGGCCCAGCGCGCCAAGCTCCTCGGCGACCCAAACGCCGCCGCCCTCCTGGAGCGCCTCTCCAAGTAGCAACCCCACCCGGCAGTTCTCTCCTCTTCATTTCCCGCTTTTCGCTTTCCCGCTTTCCGCTTTCTCCCCCTGCCTCGCTGCCTCGCTGCATCGCTGCCTCGCTACCCGTTACACTTCCCCGCATGGACGCCGGCTCCCAAGACACGGTCTCCCTCACACGGACCGCCATCGGCACCGCGCCCGGTGCCGCCGCGCCCCTTGAGGTGCCCCGCGAGCTCGGCCCCGTCCTCCTCGAACGCATCCTCGGTCGCGGCGGCATGGGCGAGGTCTGGCTCGCGCGCCACACCCTCCTCAACAAGCAGGTCGCCGTCAAGTTCCTCCTCAACATGATCGCCGACGAGAACGACCCCTCCCTCGTCGCCTTCCTCGAAGGTGCCCGCGCCGCCGCCGCGCTCCAGCACCCCGGCCTCAACCCCGTCGTCCACGCCGACATCCTCCCGCAGGGCGTCCCGTACCTCGTCATGGAGTACGTCGACGGACCCACAGCCTCGCAGCTGCTGCGCCACTGCGGCAAGCTCCCGCCCGCCGCGGCACGCATCATCATCGAGGACGCCTGCGAGGCCGTCGGCGTCCTGCACGATCACGGCATCATCCACCGCGACATCAAGCCCAGCAACATCCTCATCACGCGCGAGGGCCGCGCCGTCCTCACCGACTTCGGCCTCGCCTGCCCGCGCCCAGTCCTCGGCATGGGCTCGCAGGTCGAGGGCGTCGCCGGGACGCCCACCTACATGGCCCCCGAGATGTTCGAGAAGATCGTCTCGCCCCGGAGCGATGTCTACGCCCTCGGCATCACCGCCTTGGAGCTCCTCACCGGCAAGGTCCCCTTCGAAGGCTCCTTCGAAGAGATCCGCGACGCCCAGGCCAACAAGGAAGTGCCCGAAGCCCTCATCGCAGAGCTGCCCGAGCCCCTCCGCCAGCCGATCCTCCAGGCCCTCACGAAGAAGCAGATGTTCCGCGTCAAAACCGCCGCACACCTGCACCGCGCCATCGTCGACGCCTACAGCGACATGGACCAGCTCGGCATGAACCGCGCCCGGGGCCAGGCCGATCTCGCCTCCCTCGTCGCCAAGTGCCTCGGCGTCGAGGCCGGCGACGCGAACCACGCCCACACCGGCAACACGCCCCCGCCACAGGCCACCTACTACGACCGCCTCACCTCCCTCGCCGACTCCCGCAAGCGCGCCACGCCCGCCGTCGACTCCGACCTCGCCCTCGTCGACCGCGTCACCGAGTCTCGCCCCTGCACGCGCTGCGGCACCGACCTCCGCGACCAGCCCCTCACCGGCCGCTGCCCGCAGTGCCTCCTCCTCGTGCGCCTCTCCATGGGCGGCAGCGCCGGCGACAAGGCCGCGCCCAGCGCCGCCGCACGCCCCGGCTCCGGCCTCAACACCTCCCCTGCTTCCCCCTCCTCCCCCTCTTCCCCCTCTTCCCTCTCGTCGCCCTCCATCACCCGCCTCTCGGTCCCGGCCCCGTCGGACGCCGCAGCCGCCGCCGCCAAAGCCACACCCGAGAAGCCCGCCGCCGCCGAGCCCTTCCGCACACGCCTGGGCCGCGCCATCCGCATGCTCTTCGGGCGCGAGTGATCCTCCGCATCCCCCTCCCGCCCCTTCTGCCACCCCGTGGCCACCCCGTGATCACCCCGTATTCACCCCGTGGTCACCCCGTGGTCACCCCACGTTCACCCAAGGATCTCCCTGTCCTGCCGCAGGATCTCCCAAGCGCCGGGCCAATTGCGGCGGTTTTCGCCGCTTTACTGCAAGATCCACCCCGACCCGCGAAGTACGATTGGCTGACGGAGGAGGGCCGCCGCGCCGGACACGTGTCCGCGCGATGCCCGCGCCGATTCCATTCCCCTTCCTTCCAGGAGATCCAGAGATGAAGACCATGTCCAGCCTTGCCACCGCCGTTGCCCTTGTTGCCGGCCTCGCCGTCTCCTCGCACGCCCAGGTCGTGACCCTCACCGCCAACCTCAGCGGCGGCAACGAGGTGCCCCCGGTCATCACCCCCGCCTCCGGCACCGCCGTTCTCACCATCAACACCGTCTCGCGTGAGTGGTCGATGAGCGTGCAGTTCAGCTCCCTCACCACGCCCGTCACCGTTGCCCACATCCACCGCGCCCCCGTCGGCTCCAACGGCCCCGTGATCGTCGGCCTCGACGGCATGCCCCTCTCCGGCGGCCGCCCCTCCTGGAACCTCATCACCCCCGGCATCACCTCCCTCAACACCGGCGGCGCCCTCAACGCCCCCTTCCTCTTCCCCGAGGCCGAGCTCGCCAACCTCCTCGCCGGCAACACCTACGTCAACATCCACAGCCAGCAGTTCCCCGGCGGCGAGCTCCGCGGCAACCTGATCCCCACGCCCGGCGCCCTCGCCCTGCTCGGCATCGCCGGCCTCGCCGCGACCCGTCGCCGCCGCTAAGCCGCTCCCAAGTCCGTCTGCCCCCACAACCCCCACGAACCCCCACGAACCCCCACGAACCCCCGCAGCCGCGGGGGTTTTTCGTTTCCCTCAGACCCACCGTGCGCTCACGGGCGTTCGGCTCCGACGGCCCCGGCCGCGCCCTCATCGCGCCCTGATCACGATCTGGCCACGATCTGGCCACGACTGCGACGCCCGACTCGATATCCGGC
>CAZBXF010000218.1:0-5418 GCA_964495635.1 uncultured Phycisphaeraceae bacterium | reverse complement strand
CACGCCGCCGCACCACCCACACCGTCGACCTCAGCTCCCCCGCCAGCATCCGGTTCGCCCGCCGCTGTCCATCCAGAAACCGCCTGAGGTCCTTCGCAAGCGCCGGCTTCTCACGGGCCAGCCTCCGCGCCCTCTCCCGCAGCCTCGAAAACAGCGCCGCATTCTGCCGCCTCGCCGCGCTCGGCGTCTGCCGCGAAACCTCGATGATCCTGTCTCCCCCGACTTCGATCAGGTCTCTCGCCTCCGCGCGCGAGAGCCCCGCATCAGCTCCCTCCTCGCACGTCGCATCATCGACAACATACACCCCGCCCGCGCGCGTGTGCCGACGCAGGATCGGCACCGCCTCCTCCACCCCAAACAGCCCGAGCATCATCGCCACATCAAAGCCACCGCGCGATCGATAGCGGCGAACGTCCCCCTCGACCCACTCACACCGCCCCGCCACACCCGCGCGCACCGCCGCCTCACGCGCGGCCACCAGAAACGGCCCAAACCCATCAACACCCACCACCCGCGCCGAAAGCCCGCGCGCCACCGCAATCCCAACCGCCCCCTTCCCGCACGCAAGGTCCAGCACCCGCGCGCCGCGCCCGGCCCCCGCCCGCTCCAGCATCGCCACCACAAGCCGCGGCGAGCTCCCCAGCGCCCCAAGGTCCGCCATGAGCTCCGGCAAGTGGGGGAGCAGCCGCGCCGACGCGCCCACCGACGCCGCAACCTCGCGCCCAAGCCCACCCGCCCGCCTCACGGGTTCCCCAGCTTGAGCGCCGTCGCCTTCTCGCCCCACCCCGCGCCCGGCTCCTTCGCGTCAAGCATCTCATACGTCTCAAGCAGCGTCGTCCGCACCGCGCCAACCACCATCACCGTCCGCTCCAGCCGCTCCGAAACGCGCATCGCCCCCTCAAGCTCCTCCGCCGCCTCTGCAAGGCGACCCTGATCCCGCACCGCCAGCGCCAGGCTCATCCGCGTCGACAGCGTGTCCGGATGCGCCTCCCCCAGCACGCTCGTCCGCGCCGCAAGCGTTGACCTGAACTCACCCTCCGCCTCCGCCGGACGCCCCGCCCGCCGCACCGCCTCCGCATGGTTGTGATGCAGCGTGAGCGTCCGCGGATGCATCGGCCCAAGCGACTCCGTCGAAGCTCGCAGCCCCTCCGCCAGCAGCGTCTCCGCCTCGCTCGCCCGGTCCGTCCGCGTCAGCAGGTACCCAAGGTTGTTGACCGCAAGCAGCGTCGAAGGGTGCCCCGATCCCAGCAGCTTCTTCCGCCCCTCCAGCGACCGCCGGTACATCTCCTCCGCTTCCGCGCGCTTCCCCTGCGACTCCAGCACGCCCGCAAGGTTGTTCATCCCCGTCAGCGCATCAAGGCTGTCCGGCCCCAGCGTCCGCAAGGTCCCCTCCAGCGACCGCCGGTAGTGAACCTCCGCGCCCGCGTTGTCTCCCGCCGCCTCGAGCGCCCCGCCGAGGTTGTTCTCGTACAGCAGCGTGTCCGGATCATCCGTCCCCTTCGCCAGCGTCTGGATCGCAATCGCCCGCTCATACAGCGGCTGCCCATCCCGCGGCCGCCCCTGATCCACCCGCAGCATCGCCAGGTTGTTCAGGTGCGGCGCAAGGTCCGGATGGTTCGGTCCACGCAGTTCCTCCATCCGGGCAACCGCGGCCTCAAAGTACGGCCCAGCCTCATCCAGCCGCCCCAGAGCCTGCATGATGTACCCGACATTGCCCACCGCCGTGATCGTGTCAGGATGGTTGGGCCCAAGCTCCTTCTCCCGGATCTGCAATGTCCGCTGAAGCAGCGGCAGCGCCTTCTCCACCAGCCCCAGCCGCGCGTACGTCTCCGCGAGGCTCTGCCTCAGCGTCGCATCGATCGTCGGCTGCTCCGCAAACTGCGCATCGATCGCCCCCGTCGCCGGCGCCAGGATCGTCTGGTCGATGAAGTCCAGCGCAATGTCCGTCCCCGACAGCCGCCCGAGCGCCCCTTCCGCCGCCTCCTTGCCCTCCGCCGCTCCCGCCACCACATCTCGCCGCAGCCTCGCCATCAGCTTCTGGCCGGCCTCCTCGGGATCAATCCCTCCCAGCATCGCCGCCTGGAACTGCGTCACCTGCAGCAGGTCCTTCTCCCGCGCCTCGATCTCGCGGCGTTGCCGCGCCTCAGCCTGCGCGTACAGCACCGTCCTCACCACACCAAACGTCAGCATCGCGCCCGTCGTGAGCGCAAACGCCACCCCCACGCGATGCCGCCGCACGAACTTCCGCGCCCGATACGTCGCGCTCGGCGGGCTCGCCATCACCGGCTCGTTCGACAGATACCGCTCAATGTCCGCCGCCAGCGCGCTCGCCGACTCGTACCGCCGCGTCCGGTCCTTCTCCAGCGCCCGCATCGTGATCCAGTCCAGCTCCCCCCGGATCTCCCGACGCAGCGACGCAAAGTCCGTGCTCCGCGCCCGCGACACCCGCTCCGCTGGCGACACGCCCGTGCCCCGCTCCGCCCCCTCCAGCATCGTCACCCCGCTCCCGATCCGGCTCAGCCGCACGCTCGGCACCGGCGGATCCACCTCACGGATGATCCGCTGAATGTCCAGGTACCCCGCCGACCTCAGGTCCGAAGACTCAAACGGCAGCATCCCCGTCAGAAGCTCGTACAGCACCACACCCAGCGAGTACACATCCGTCCGCGTATCGATGTCCAGCCCGCCCATCCCCGTCTGTTCCGGGCTCATGTACTCCGGCGTCCCCATCATCCGGCCCGCCTGCGTGTACACCGTCGCCCCGCCCAGCTGCTGCGTCGTCGCCTTCGCAATCCCGAAGTCGATCACCTTCGGAACCGCCCTCCCGTCAACCTCGCACACCAGGATGTTCGACGGCTTCAGATCCCGATGGATGATCCCGCGCTGATGCGCATGCTGCACCGCGCGGCAGGTCTCCGCCATCAGCCTCAGCCGCTCCCGCGTCGAGACCCGAGCCCCATCACAGAACTCCGTGATCGGCCTCCCCTGAACGTACTCCATCGCGAAGAACGGCCGCCCCTCCTTCGTCACCCCGGCATCCAGGATCTTCGCGATGTTCGGATGGTCCATCATCGCAAGCGCCTGCCGCTCCCCCTCGAAGCGCGCAATCACTTCCGCCGTGTCCATCCCCGCCTTCAGCACCTTCAGCGCCACCCGACGCCGCACCGGCTCCCGCTGCTCCGCAAGATGCACAACCCCGAAGCCCCCCTCGCCGATCACATCCAGAATCTGATACGCCCCGATCCGCGTCAGCGGCACACCCTCACCAAGGCCCCCGGTCGACGCGAGCATGCCCTCCCGCCGGTTCTCATCCTCGGGAAGCCGCGTTGGGGAGTTCGGATCAACCATGCCTCAGGTTATCGCCAAGCGCTCCGCGGCGTCCGCACCACGCCCCCCTCCCCTCCCCTCGCCTCACCCGTTCCGGGTACCCTCTGCCGCCCGCGAGGCCCGATGGCCCCGCGCATCCACAGGAGATCTCTCGTGCGTGCCAGGCAATGGGCAGTCGGCAGTCTCTGGATCAGCCTCTACGCAGCGCTCTCGCTCGCGCCCCTCGCCTTCGTCCTCATCTCCTCCCGCGCCAGCGAGGCACCCCGCCCCTTCTGGACCGAGCTCAGCGTCGGCCTCGGCTTCGTCGGCCTCGCGATGATGGGACTCCAGTTCGCCCTGACGGCCCGCTTCGGCTGGCTCAAGGCCCCCTTCGGCTCCGACATCATCTACGCCTTCCACCGCACCATCTCCATGGTCGCCGTCGCCCTCGTCCTCGCCCACCCCATCATCCTCTTCGCCACGCGCTGGGAGACCATGCTCCAGCGTCCCTTCACCCACCCCTGGCCCTTCTGGACCGGCACCCTCTCGATCCTCTGCCTCCTCTGGATCGTGATCGTCTCCGTCTGGCGCACTCGCCTGCGAATCGGCTACGACCAGTGGCGCCGCGCCCACGCCGCCCTCGCCGTGCTCGCCGTCACCGCCGCCATCGTCCACGTCCTCTTCATCGGCCACTACCTCGCCGCCCCCTGGCAGCGCGCCTTCTGGCTCATCTACACCCTCGCCTTCGTCGGCCTCATCCTCTACGTCCGCGTCATCAAGCCCATCATCGAGCTCCGCCGCCCCTGGGAGATCGTCGCCGCCACCCCTCAGCGCGGCGACGCCACCACCCTCACGCTCCGCCCCGTCGGCCATCCCGGCTTTGCCTTCGCCCCCGGCCAGTTCGCCTGGCTCACCGTCGGCGACTCCCCCTTCTCCGACCGCGAGCACCCCTTCAGCTTCTCCGGCAGCGCGGAGGCCGCACTGCCGAACGCCCAGCCCCACCCCACGATCGAGTTCACCATCAAGTCCCTCGGCGACTGGACCGCACGCGTCCAGCACGCCACGCCCGGCACGCGCGTCTACGTCGACGGCCCCTTCGGCGCCCTCTCCGCCGATCGACATCCCGACGCCGAGGCCCTCGCCCTCTTCGCCGGCGGCATCGGCATCACGCCCATGCTCAGCCACATCCGCACCTTCCGCGACCGCGCCGACCCGCGCCCCATCTGGCTCTTCTACGCCGCCCGCGACTGGAACACCCTCACCTACCGCGAAGAGCTCGAACAACTCCGCGCGAGCCTCCCAACCCTCCGCATCCTCTACGTCCTCTCCTCCACGGAAGGCCTCCCAGCCTCGAGCCCACCCATCCCCGCCGTGCAGGGCCTCATCACCCCCGACCTCATCCGCGCCCACGCCCCCGACCTCGCCGAACTCATCACCCGGCGTCGCCGCGTCGAGTGCTTCATCTGCGGCCCCACGCCCATGATGGAAGCCGTCGAGAAGCACCTCGCCGCCCTCGGCGTCCCTCTCGGCGACTATCACTGCGAACGCTTCAACCTCGTCTAGTCCTCACCCCCAGCCTCGCGCTCCCCCGCCCGCACCCACCCAAGGTCCGCCCATGCGTGAACGCATCGCCCGCCTCGCCGCCCTCGCCCTCGGCGCCCTCCTCCTCCTCGCCTGCGCACTCTTCGCCTGGCTCCGCTCCAGCGGCATCGCCTGACCACCCTCCCTGCCAACTCGGCACCCAGCCCACCGACCAAGGGCCACCCGTGGCCATACCTCGCGCGACCCCAGCCGCCCCAGCCCTGCCCCAGCCTCGCCAGCAGCCATCTTCCCCAGTCTTCCTGACAACCGCCCTTGGCACGCCGGTTGCCACACCCGTCTCCGTCAGGGCCCAACCCTGCCAGTGAGGAACCAAACAATGTCCAAAATCATCGGCATCGATCTCGGCACCACCAACTCCTGCGTCGCCATCATGGAGGGCACCCAGCCCAAGGTGCTCATCAACACCTCCGGCAGCCGCATCACCCCCTCCGTCGTCGGCTTCACCGACAAGGGTGAGCGCCTCGTCGGCCAGCCCGCCAAGCACCAGCAGGTAACCAACCCCAAGAACAC
>CAZBXF010000217.1:0-5464 GCA_964495635.1 uncultured Phycisphaeraceae bacterium | reverse complement strand
GTCGGATTCGCGCTCCTCACGCTGTCGCTCTGCAGCGGCGCGTTGGCCGGGGAACCGGCGCCACGGGCGGGAGATGAGCGAGCCGCTGAGGTCGATTCGCTCCCGGGGACTCTGGACCTTCTGGTTTCGGTACAGGATCTGAGCGGGATGCGGTCGCGCTCGGGCGGGCGGGCACTGCTGGCCTTCCTCGGCGAGGTTGGTCAGTGGGAGCGTTCGACATCCGCGCTCACCGACCTCGGCGCTGCGCTGGAACTCCCCGCGGACCGGGCTATTGACGAGCTGGTGGGGCGATCGTGCGTGCTGGGCGTTCGGGGGGCCTGGGGGCGCGGGGCTCCGGGGCTGCGATCGCAGACAGTGCTGCTCAGCAGCGTCTCAGACATGACTGAGCGGCGCGTGCGCGAGCGGCTCAAGCCTGCCCCGCGCGGGCTCGAGTCGGGCCTCCCGATCCTGGCGCTCGAAGGGGGCGGGGTGGAACTCGCGACGGCGCTGGCCGCCGATGGGAGCGGTCGACTGCTCATCTCGCCGCGCGGAAGTTCCGGGCTGTTTGACGAGATGCTCGGCGTTCTCAACTCGGGCTCGATGGCGCCGGGGGCACGGCTCGCGGACCGTGCGTGGTGGGGGCATGCTGGAGAGATCGCTTCGCAGCCGCTGGTGGTGATGATCCGTGACGGTGGCGGCGGTGGTACCGAGTCAGAGGCAGCTTCCGCCTCCCCAGTGGAAGCGGGTACGGGCGCGACGGACCGCTTCTTCGTGCTGGGCGGGCGCGTCGGCGAACGTGGATTTGCGGGCCGCTTTGTCGCTTCTGATTCGATGCTACTGGGCTCGGAGGGACAGGAGGAGCCCGGATTGCCGGGCGGTGTGCTGGCGCGGCTCGAGGCAGATGCGATCTTGCTGATGGCGGGCTCTCTGCACGCGGGCAAGCCGGTGTCCGCCGCGAGCCCGGTGGCGGATGGTGCGGACGCGGGCAGGCTGATTGGGGCGGGACTGCTGGGTTCGGGCTCGGGCGGCACGCTGCTGGGATCTGTGCTCTCGATGATCCACGCTCCGGAGTCGGTCGAGGCACGACTGCTGGGTCCGACGGTCCTGGCGGTGCATGAGGCGGGCACATCTGGCGGACTTGCCGGCACGCTCGTTGCCCGGGTGGACCGCACCCGCGAGGCGGCGACGCAGGTGCATCGCTGGCTGTCGGGGTTCGCGGAGCAGGGGAGGGCGCTGGGTCTCCAGGAGAAGCTGGACCGTGCGCCGCTCGGCCTCGTGCGTGTGCTCATGATCTCGGCGGGTGAGGACGGCCCTATGGAGGGGTACCTGCGGCGTGGCGGATCGGTGGCGTGGTGCTTCGTGCCCGACGCACGCGAGGCGGAGGTCGCGGGTCAGCCGGGGGCTTCGGGCGAGGATGGGCCGGGGTGGTGGGTCGTGAGTGTCCGAACGGTCGCACGCGAGGAAGCGGCGTGCCGCGCCCAGGTGGAAGGCGTGGCCCAGGTGCTGGCGACCGACTCACCCGTGGAGGGGCTCTACTACCGGCTGTCTCTCCGTCCATCTCGGCTCGCGGGGATCGCGGCGGCGAACCGTGACCCCTCGACGTCCACGGCCGACGCGGTGCCGGGTGCAGGTCCCGGCGTCGATGGCGCTGCGGAGAGTCCAGATGCGATCCGGGTGGCACGCGGCTCGGCGCGGGCACTCCGCTGGCTCGATGAGGTCTCTACGAGCGTGCAGCGGCGCGGGCCCGGCGTCGTCATGGGCGGCGTCAAGGTGATGATGGATACACGACTGCTGAGCGAGTGAGCGGCTTATCGCTTGCGGCGGACCGCGAGCAGGAGCCCCGCTGTGAGCCCGGCGAGAGCGCCGGGCGCCGGCACGACCCGATACGAGAGTTCGACGTTGTCGATCCCCCAAGACTCATCCGACATGCCCTGGAGTCCCAGATCGGCCCAGGTGATGGAGATTGGGGTTGTGTTGTCCGGTAGCGTGAAGTCGAGGGAGACGTCGCGATAGATCGAGTCCTTCCAGCCTTGTCCGAAGCCGAGATGCACCGGACCCACATCCGGTGATCGGAAGTCCTGAGGCTGGCCCTCGTGGTTGACGAGCGTTGTCGATAGGAGCGACTGGCCGTTGGCCGAGACGCGGAAGCGATCAGGACCGAACGCGTCCGAACTGCCATCCCAAGAGTCGATGGCGTAGAGATCGAAGGTCACGGTGAAGACCACGGTCGGTACTCCGCCGCCGGGTTCGCCACCTCCTCCATCCCCTCCACCGCCGTCACCCCCGCCGCCACTGCTGCCAGCCCGAGGCCCGAGAAGGCTGGGCTGCGGGATGGTGAGTGTGGTTGAACCGTTCGAGTAACGACCATTGAAGGTTGAGAAGCCGGGACGCTCTTCCCAGTTGAGGACCGTGCCTGGACTCCAGCCTGTGCCTAGCTGTCGAGACTCAAAGGTGTTCTGATAGAAGAGGGTGTTGGTCTGAGCGAGTGCCGATCCTGAGGCGGCGGCGACGCTGCTTGCTGCGAGCAGCGTGGTGGCGAGCTGACGGGCGATCTTCATGATGGTGGGCCTCTCTCTTTGGATCTCTGCCTGACCGTCCCCGATGCCACCTCCGGGCTGCGGGGCAACCTCCGACGGATCGCGATGCTCGGAGGTGGGCTCGCTCTGGCCGGGCAAGTCAGGACCGGGGCCTCATGTGGGAGGAGGCCTTCGTGACCGATCTTGCGGGCGTCTGCGAGCACCTGCCGGGAGGGATCGGTGGAATCGATCGCGTTCCGGCGAATCCGAGGATCTTGCCCTGCTCCCTTTCTGTTCTGGATCAGGGCGCTGCGTGAGGACTGGCGAGGTCTCCGCCGTTGCCTGGCCTCTGCGGAGAAGATGCCACGTCAGCACAGTGGCACCAGCAAACTGGAGCGAGCGAGCGAGCAGCGGGCCCGGAGATCCGGCGCTGGAGGCAGGGTTTACCCATCTTCACGCGAAGTTGGCCTCGGTCGCTCCTATACTTTTTCATGGGAAGTGGAGCGGGCCGAACAGAGGCCTTCCCTTTCCGTTCCCCGGGCACAATCGGGGCCTTGCCGGGTCGCGCGGGTTGAACCGCGGGCCAAGATCGGTGCTGGCAGGCGAGCTGCGGTGAAGCCGCGGAGCCGACCGGAACCGACCAGATCACCAGCACGAGACGCTTCCATGACGCAGACCGCCGCCGAAACGAAGACTCCGAGCCTCGCCAGCGCCCAGGGCCCTCGCAACCCCGGGATCCGCAACGTGGCGATCATCGCGCACGTCGACCATGGCAAGACCACGCTGGTGGACAACCTGCTGAAGCAGTCGGGCAACTTTCGCTCGGGCGAGCTGGAGAAGCTCGAGGGTGGGCAGCACGGGCTGATCATGGACAGCAACCCGCTGGAGCGCGAGCGCGGCATCACGATCCTGGCGAAGAACTGCGCGGTGGAGTATCTCGGTCTGGACGGGAAGACGTACCGGATCAACATCCTCGACACGCCGGGCCACGCCGACTTTGGCGGCGAGGTGGAGCGGGTCCTGCGCATGGCGGACGGTTGCTGCCTTCTTGTGGACTCCTCCGAGGGCGTGATGCCGCAGACCAAGTTCGTGCTCGGCAAGGCGCTGGAGCTTGGTCTCAAGCCGATCGTCATCGTGAACAAGGTCGACCGTGGTGACCAGCGCGTGGAGGCGGTGATCGGGGAGGTGTTCGACCTGTTCGTGGATCTCGGTGCGGACGAGCATGCGCTCGATTGTCCGACGATCTACGCGGTGGGGCGCGACGGCTGGGCGACGCGGCAGTGGCCCATCCCCGACCCCAAGCCCACCAACCTGCGCGACGTCTTCGAGGCGATCGTGAAGGAGGTTCCGCCGCCGCTGGCCGACACGAGCAAGCCCCTGCAGCTGCTGGTGACGAACATCGACTACAACGAGTACGTCGGTCGAATCGGGATCGGGCGCGTGGTGAACGGATCGATCCGCGCGGGTGGGCAGGTGTGTGTGATCAAGCGCGACGGGAAGCAGATCCTGACGAAGGCGACGCAGCTGCTGCAGTTCCAGGGCCTCAAGCGCAAGGAAGTGGCGAGCGTGGAGGCCGGCGACCTGTGCGCGGTGGTGGGGCTTGAGAGCATCGACATCGGCGACACGATCGCGGATGCACAGAACCCCGTGCAGCTTCCGCCGCTGAAGGTGGAAGAACCGACGATGACGATGCTCTTCAAGATCAACGATTCGCCCTTCGCCGGGCAGGAGGGCGAGTACGTCACGAGCCGGCAGATCCGCGAGCGTCTGCTGAACGAGCTGCAGCGCAACGTGGCGATGCGGGTGGAGCCCGGCCGCAGCGGCGATGAGTTCATGGTCTCCGGCCGCGGCATCCTGTCGCTGGGAATCCTGATCGAAACGATGCGGCGCGAGGGCTACGAGTTGTCGGTCGGCAAGCCCGAAGTCGTGATCAAGATGATCGACGGCGTGCCCCATGAGCCCATCGAGGAGCTTGTGATCGACACGCCCACGGACACGATGGGCAGCATCATGGAGCTGGTCGGCTCGCGCAAGGGTGAGATCAAGAAGATGGAGACTCGCGGCGAGCAATCGCACCTGGTCTTCGAGATTCCCTCCCGCGCGCTGATCGGCCTGCGGGGCCGGGCCATGACCGCGACGCAGGGCCAGGCCATCATGCACCATTCCTTCCTGCGGTTTGATCCGGTGAGCGGCGAGATCCCGCGCCGTCAGAACGGCGTGCTCATCAGCCTCGAGACCGGGCCGGTCACGACGTATGCCCTCGAGCAGCTGGCCGATCGCGGCGTGATGTTCGTGGAGCCGGGCGACAAGGTCTATTCCGGGCAGGTCGTGGGCGAGCACAACCGTGACAACGACCTCACGGTGAACTGCACGCGGCTCAAGCACCTGACCAACATCCGTGTGGCCAGCAAGGAAGCCACGGTGGTGCTCAAGGCCCCGCGCCGCATGAGCCTCGAGGCCTGCCTTGAGTACATCGAGGATGATGAGCTCGTCGAGATCACGCCGAAGCTCACCCGCATCCGCAAGAAGCTCCTCGCCGAGAGTGATCGGCGCAAGGCGGACCGCTCGCGGGGCGACAAGAACGCGGACTGACTGTTGTGCGGGCGGGTGGGTGCGCGATGCAGCGTGAAGGCGCGTGAGAACGCGCCTGCCCGTTCAGGTTCGCGATCGCGCGAGTGCGCACCCGTCGGTAGTCCTGTCGGTGTCTCTCCATCACGGGGCACAGCGCATGGCCAAGCGCCCGATCCAGGCAAAGCTCTCCGTCGGCACCACCGTGCTCATGATCATCGTGCTCGGCATGATGTGGGTGCAGCACGCCAAGCAGCAGGCGGGCCAGCCGTCTGGATCGGTGGCGCCTTCGCCGAAGGATGCGGCGCGAGACGCGGCGGGGAAGTCCGGGAGGGCTGAGTCTTCGCCGGCGCCGGATCGAGCGCCAGCGGAGGCTGCGGGAGTCACGGGCGTGCTGCACA
>CAZBXF010000216.1:0-5472 GCA_964495635.1 uncultured Phycisphaeraceae bacterium | reverse complement strand
GTGACATCGCGTACACGGCAGCCTCTTCTGCCGACTGGCCGACCACCGCCCCCACGGGCTCTCCGGACCGCGTTCGCCATTCGGCCCGGTAGCAGTCGAAGAGCTGGATGTGCCGGACGCCCAACTCGAACCCGTTCTCTTGGAAGAACTCGCGAATCAGGGCTTCGCTCGGGTAGATCCTGCCATCAGCGTGCCGGGCGTGGCCAGCCGCGCGGTCAAGATCCTTGGCTTCTGCCTGCCAACCCGACTCGTACAACGCATCGATGGCGAAATCCAGGCCCATGGGAACCTTCCTTTCTCCAATCGAACGCCGGGAGACAGACGGATTCCCGGCGAAACCGTGAGTTGTCGAACCGACGGCAGTATAGCAGATCTCCAGGGTGGGAATCCAACAAACTTCACCGGAACTTCGCGAGGGCTTGTCGTGGAGCGGTCTCAGATCCGCGGTACGCGCCCACCTCAACCGGCGGCCAGCGCGCGGGCCGTGACGCTCGCAAGGGCCGCCGCGAGCGTTTCCCCGAGCCGGTCGATCTCTCCCGGAGTGTGGCAGGCGTTGACGACCACGCGGAAGTAGCGGGGGCAGGGCCCACCCGGGTAGTCGATCAGCGGTGCCAGGATCCCTGCCTCGAGCACGCGTCTCTCCACCGTCTCCATCGCGGCGTCGTTGTCGAGCGCGAAGGTGAAGATCGGCACGCCCTCGGGGGAGGTCGGCAGGCCCAGCCGGGCGAAGGTCGTCCGCAGCCGCGCGGCATTGTCGCGAAGGGCGGTCACGCGCGAGGTGTCATCGCGCAGCACGGCGAGGGCCGCCTGTGCCCCGCGGGCAATCGCCGGCGGCACGGGCGTCGAGCTTCGGTAAACCCACGCCCGCTCGCGGACCTTGTCGACGAACTCGCGCGGTCCCGCGACGCAGCCGCCGTAGCACCCAAGCCCCTTGGCCAGCGTGGTCGTGATGACGATCCGCGGATCGCGCAGGGCGAAGTGGTCCGCCGCGCCGCGTCCGCCGCGCCCGAGGACGCAGAATCCGTGGCAGTCGTCGATGACCAGCGTGGCTCGCAGGCGGGGCAGTGCCTTGAGCAATGTGGGCAATGGCGAGAGTCCACCATCGGCCGCGAAGACCGAGTCGGTGATGATCGCCACACCCGAGTCACCAAACTGCCGGGCCAGCCACGCCGCGGACTCGGCACTGAGGTGCTCGTAGTCCATGACCTGCATCCCCGAGGCAGACGCGGCGTTGCGGATGCTGCGATGGGCCCGCTGGTCGATCAGCGCGACGCCGTGGTCCTTGGCGAGGGCCTGGCAGACCATGAAGTTGGCGGTATACCCCTCGGCGGAGAGGATGGCGTGCTCCTGGCCGAGAAACTCGGCGAGGTCGCGCTCCAGGGCCTCGTGCGCAAGCGTGTTGCCAGTGGTCTCGCGGCTGGCATTCGTGGAGAGGCCGAACTCCGTCAGGCCGCGCGCGACCGCCGCGTGGACCCGCGGCTCGTGCGCAAGCCCGAGGTAGTTGCACCCGCCAAAGGCGAGCAGCGTCCGGCCGTCAACGACGGCGGTGGTGGGGGTGGGCCAGCGCTCGATGGGGATCCTGGGCATGTCTGAAAGATCGGCAAAGCCGCCCTGGATTGCACAGAACTGCCGCGACAGCGCGGGGACGCAAGCGTCAGACGATCGTCTTCCCGTCCGGACGCAGGCCGACGTGGGCGACGGGCGGGATCGTCGCCATCGTGTGCAGGCCGGCGGGCGCCCCGATGATCTTGGGAAGGGTGTTGACGACGATGGCGGAGGTGGCGATGTCGCCGTGAATGCCGCCGGGGATCACGACGTCGATGTCCGGGTCACCATGCACCGTCACGCGGTCGTGCGGCTCGTTCTGGCCGATCGAAGCCTGGAACTCCAGGTGGATCGTGACGCGCTCGTCGTGATAGCCGCGAGCGACCTGACGCACGCCCGCGCAGCGCCCCTTGGCGATGTCGCCGACGCCGCAGGTGAGGTTGCGGGTAGCGATCACGGGCTCGATCGTCTCGTCCCAGCGGTCCACCGGCAGGCCGATGTAGTGCGAGATGAAGTGCAGACTCTCACCCAGTCCGACGTGGCGGAGCGACCCCTCCTTGACCTTGTTCCAGAACTGCGTCTCTTCGAGACCCGCGCCGATCTTCATCTGGAAGGGAATGCGCCGAGCCGACGCGTCCTGGATCCGGTGGCACGACACGGCCTTCACATGGCGGCAGACGCCGGTCAGCACGATCGGGAGGGTGTCCATAAGGAACCCGGGATTGACGCCGGTTCCGACCACACGCCCGCCGTGGCGCTTGGCGAGCTCATCAAGCTCCTCAGCGAGGCCGACATGCCGCAGCCACGGATAGACCAGTTCCTCGCACGTGGAGACGATGGCCTTGCCCTTCGAGAGAATCGTCCGCAGCGTGTCGGCGCAGCTGGGAAGGTCGCTCGCGGTCGTCACGATCGCGACATCGACATCGTCCCAGAAATCAACATCATCCAGCGAGGGGAGGATCTTGACGCGAGGGTCCTGCCCACGTGCCACCTCTGACAGGTGGCGTCCGGCAAGGCTGGGGTCGCGGTCAACCGCGCCGACAACATGCCCGACGCCGCGCTCGGCGATCTCGTTGAGGATGCGCTGTCCCAGGGGGCCGATGCCGACGTGCAGAATTCGCTTCATGGGTTGTCAGCGTAGGTGTCCGGAGTCCGCGGCGGGAGCCGTTTCCTCTCGACGCGCGGCCCAACTTCGTGTAGGCTTGACCCCAACGCCCGTTCGGGCGAGCTTTGGACGCGGACCTTCGCTCGTTGAGGTGCCAGCAATGTCTCGACCTGCCATGTCTCACGCAGCACAACGCGTGTCGCCAGTGAACGAAGGTTGTGGCGGAACCCGCCGCGGCTTCACCCTCATCGAGCTGCTGGTCGTCATCGCGATCATCGCGCTGCTGATCGGGCTGCTGATTCCGGCACTCAACAAGGCCCGGGAGTCTGGCCGCTTCGTCGTCTGCCGCTCGAACATCCGCCAGACACAGCTCGCGATGCTCTCCTACGCCGCGGACTACCGCGTGCTGCCGGGGGCGTACTGGCAGGGTGCGGTCAATCTCGATTGGTCGGGCCGCAACAACGCGCGGTATCTCGCCTCACCTCAGAACTTCCGGCACCCGCTCCAGGCCAGCGTGCTGAAGGAGTACCTCTCCTCCACCGATTTCACGCTCCTGTGCCCGACGGGTAAGCGGCCCAACCTGTGGTTCGATTACACCATGGTGATCCGCTTCGCGGGTGCCAAGCCGGACCTCGACTGGCAGGTGAGCTACCCCGAGACGCCGCAGGCCGCCAACTCGCTGCGCAAGTACTTCCAGTCGATCCCGATCCTCATCGAGGAGGACGATCGCTGGTACAACATCTCATTCGATGACGGCTCGTTCGCGGCCTTCGATCAGTTCAGTGCTCGCCACACCGGCCAGTCCAACATCGCCTTCCTCGACGGCTCGGTCGTCAACTTCCGCTCGCCCAAGGGCGGCAGCGAACGCCTCGAAGAAGCCGCGGACCTCAAGGCCAACCAGCTCCGCCTTCACGCGAAGAACCGCACGTTTGACATCTCTTCATCGAGCGCGGCGGAGTTCGGCTGGGTCAACTCACCGAGATAGCTGCCCTTGGTGCTCCGCCACTCTGCGGCCCGCTTCGGGCAGGTCAAACCCAACTCATCCCTCACCAAGCTCATCGGTGACTTCCGCCCGCGCATCGTCTGAGTCTGCTTCCTCGTGATCTTGGTGACCGTCATCACCCTCGGCCTCGATCATCGCGCCCGCTTCACGCTGACCCAGCGCCACATCAAGCCACCCGCCCGCCTCCTCCAGCAATCTCGCGGCTCCTTCCGGGCTCGTTCCCACCTTGTGCATCACAATCGCCGTCTTGACCGAGCCGCCCGCGCGGTCAAGCAACGCGAAGGCCTTGTCGCGCGGCAGCTGCGTGAGCATCGTGATGATCCGTGCGGCGCGGTCGCGCAGCTTCTCGTTCGTCGCACGCACGTCCACCATCAGGTTCTGGTAGACACGCCCCGACCGCACCATCAGCGTCGTCGAGATTGTGTTGAGCGCGAGCTTGGTCGCCGTTCCCGCCTTCATGCGCGTCGAGCCCGCCAGCACCTCGGGCCCGACCTTCAGCATCAGCACGTGGTCGGCATGCTCACAGCCATCCACCGTGGCGCACGTCAGGAGCGCCGTCAGTGGGCGCGAACCCTCGGCGATCTCTCGCTTGCAGAATGCGAGTGCCCCCAGGGCGTACGGCGTCGTGCCGCCCGCCGCGATCGCGATGACCGAATCACGCGGACAGAGCTTGAGCTCCCGCAGCGCGTCCCATGCCCCCTCAAACTCATCTTCCTTCCCCTCGCTGCTCTGGCGCAGCGACGTATCGCCCCCGGCGATGATGCCGATGATCCGATCCGGCGGCACACAAAACGTCGGCGGAGCCTCACTCGCATCCAGCACACCAAGCCGCCCACTCGTCCCAGCGCCGACATAGATCAGCCGTCCACCACCAACAAAGCCCGGCTCGATCGCTCGGATCAGCCGAGAGAGACGCGTTCCCGCCCGCTTGAGCGCCGAGTGGACCTCCCGATCCTCGCGGTTGATCGCCGCGACGATCTGGTCAACATCCATTGCGTGGAGCTTCGTGGTCTTGGGGTTGCGCTTCTCGGTGGCAACGTGCGAGCGGTCGGGAGGGAGAGTCATCCGCGCAGCGTAGGTGAGGGGCGGGCGCGGTGCCCTCCCAAGTCCAAGCGAGTCCGACGCCGTCCGGCCCCCCACGCCGCCTGTTCAGCTCACTTCGCCTTTGGCGGCTGCAGTTCATCCAGGTTGACGCGGTAAGTCAGTTCGAGGGCCTGGTTCGTAGCGTCGAAGCACCGGAAGAGCAGGTGCGGCTTGTCGGCGTTGTCACCGGTGGTGCCCTTCCACTGGATGTCGATGTAGGCGTAGGAGTCCTTTGAGTTGGCGACGGGTGAGACACGCGCAGAGTTGAAGACCCATGGCTCTTCCTGATTGATGCCGGCGAACATCAGCTCAATCGCGTCGTAGCCGATGGCGTCGCGGATGCGGCTGACCTCGCCGTAGTGCTGGTCGCCGGCGATGAAGACCACACCATTCGCCTTGCTCTCGCGGATGAGGTCAAAGAGACGCTGGCGTGCGGCCGGGAACTTGGCCCACGTCTCGAACTTCGTCTCGCGATCCAGCAGCACCTGATACCCCGACACGATGAAGCGAAGATCGGCGGGCTTCTTGAGCTCCTCGGCCAGCCACTTCCACTGCGCTTCGCCGAGAGTGTCCGCCGTGTCGCCCGGATCCTCGCGGTTGAAGCGGCCATCGAGCATGATCACCTGCAGGCGCTCGCCGGGTGCACCGAAGATGTCGGCGTGAAAGACGCCGGGGCGATCGGCGGGGATCCGGTCCTCATGCTTCCAGAACTTGCGGAAGATCGCGTGGCTCTGCT
>CAZBXF010000215.1:0-5483 GCA_964495635.1 uncultured Phycisphaeraceae bacterium | reverse complement strand
GAACGTTTCGGAGTTCGCACCAGAACAAGGTCGGTACCACGGCCTCCGATTGGGTGATGGCCTCGATGACCGAGATGGCATAATCACCGTCCTCATCGGTGAGTGCGAGGGCAACGATCGCAGAGACGTCGGGAACGAGAGCCACTAGTACCGATGCCCTTCGTGCTTCATGTTCACAATGTCATCCCGAGTCATGCCCTGAAACGTCCCGCGAAACGACCTCAGCGTGTCGATCGCACGCGCGATCGCCGCACGATCGGGTGCTGCATCGGGAGGAACGATCTTTCCGACCGGCCGTCCGTGTTTGGTGATCTGAAAGCTCTCGCCGCGCGAGGCGCGGTCGAGCAACTCGCTCAGGCGAGTCTTCGCGTCAAAGGCTCCGATGATCTCCATGGCGCACTCCCGAACCGATGTAAACAACTAGTCGTCAACCAGTTGATTATACCGTCCGGTGAGCAAGCGGACCAGTCAATCACCCCGGCAAGCTGTAAGCCAATCAAAACACAAACACAGACTCCGCCCGTCGAGCATCCTAACGGCGCTGACTCCCGACAGCGTCTTCACCCCAAGAAAAAACCCCGCACTTGGCGGGGCTTTGGTGGCGATTGGCTTTGGTCCGCTCAGGCCTTCTTGGCCTCTTCCTTGGCCGGAGCCTCGGCGAGCTTCTTCGCGACGCGGGCGCGGTCGTGGGCCCGCTCCTTCTCCCAGGAGGCCTTGTCCATCAGGCCCGCCTTGACGAAGATGTCACGGACGGTGTCGGTCGGCTGGGCGCCGGTCGAGAGCCAGTGCTTGATGCGGTCGGCGTTCAGGCGGAGCGCCTTCGCCGGATCCTTCTCCATCGGGTCATAGAACCCGAGGTTCTCAAGGCCCGGGCCATCGCGCCGGACACGCTTCTCGATCGCCGAGATGCGGTAGAAGGGACGGCTGTGACGCCCGAAACGCTGCATACGGATACGAACCATGCGAAAAACTCCAACTCGCCTGAGAGGGCAGGCGGACCACACTGGATGTCGCCCGGAACGATTCCGGGCAGGGCCGAGATGGTAGGTCGCCCCTTCGGCCGAGGCCAGTAGCGCTCCCCCCGGGCAACAACCACCCCTACTCGGCGATGTCTCGCCCGTCCGCCGTCATCTCGATCGGGATGATGCCGATCGCAGTGTGCACATGCTTCCCCGGCGAGTCCCAGCGCCAGTCCTCTTTGTCCTTGCCCGTCAGCCCGCTGGGCATGTCGGGCAGGAACTCGTCACCCTCGGGGGCCCGGCTCCGGTCGGCGCTCGTCATCGCAACGTCATCGACGATGGCCTGCGGCCACAGGCAGAGGTGCCCGTGCTTGGTCGCATCAAAGCGTCCCTCGCGGAACGCCCGGTAGTTCTCCGTCGCCGCGTCGCGAATGTGCTTGATCGCTTCGGGGCTCGAGAGGTCGGCGAGTTTGGCCTCATCAAACGCGGGCCCCAGATGCTCACGCAGCAGGCTCATGCGGAACTTCGTGCACTCCTGCACGACCTCCGCCGCGTCCTTGTCGTTGCTGGGCCAGATGCCCACCGCGATCTCGCTGTCACGCCCGCCGTTGAGGCTGCGCTCGTTGAGATTCGCGCTCCCGATGATCGCGAAGCGGTCGTCGGTCATCATGTACTTGGAGTGGACGTAGATCATGTACCGCTTGTTCTTGCGGATGTTCTCGGTGCGATCAGGCCCGTGGCTCGGAAGGCCCCCAAGGTCGCGCCACTTCGCCAGGAAGAAGACCGAGAGCAGGCTCGACGCGGGTTTCCCCGACTCGCTGGCCATCCGCTTGGCCATCGCCCGGATGCTCTTCCACTGAAACTGGCGCTGGGCCTTGTTCGCCGCAGAGTTCGGATCTCCCTCGGGAAACATGGGGATCACCAGGTAGATGTGGAACGGCTGATCTGCCTTCCCCTTCGCCCCCGCCCGGTTGCCCAGGTTGAGCGCCAGCGGATTTCCCACAGTGCTCCGTCCCCACATCGATCCGCCGGTGATGAAGTACTGCGTCTCGATGTAGATGTACTTCTCCGCGTTGCCGATCGCGTTGATGTAGCTGCGCTGGATGCTCGCCTCGGCATCGCCGTTGTGCGTCCAGCGGAACTCCTTCCGCCCGCCGTTGGCGCTGCTGAACGCGGTCGCCTTCTTGTCCTCCCAGTGCTCGCGCGTGATCGATCGCAGGATCTGGCACGTGAACCGTCCCAGCGCGGGCTCCCATTGCTGCGCAAACACCCTGGGATTGGTCTTCGGATGGTGCGGCTTCTTCGGGTCCTTCAACTGGTTCAGCATCCGCTTGTAGAGGTCGACGACCAACTTGATGTCATCGCTGCCGTCGTCGCCCATCGCGTCCGAGCCGATGCCGAACGAGGGATCGTGCATCCAGCGTCCCACAAACTCGCGCACCACGTCCCATGCCGCGGGCCCATTGATCATGCACGCGATATCGTGCCACGGCTGCCGCGGCAGTGTCGGCGTGATGATCCCGGACGCATTCATCGGCAGCGGCTTATCCAGTGGAAACAGCTCGGCGTTGTACCAGTCATCGTGCGAGTGCGTTCCGTTGGCGACATACACCAGCCGATCCATGAACACCGACGCGCCCGGATCATCCGGCAGGATCGCGTGGTCGCCCCAGTCAAACCGCCCCTTCGTAATGTCCAGCCCGCCCATGAAGAGTCGCAGGAGGCGCCGGCCGTCCGGCCCCGGCGCGTCCATCACCGCGAACTTCTGATGGTGGCTGAACCCAATCCCCGTGCGGGAGCTCGCACGCCACTTCAGGTTCGCAGGCCGGTCCTCCTTGAACACGTTCTTGATGATCTGCTCGAGGACATCGTCGCCGTTGTCATTGAACTCGTCTGGCGCGCCCGCATTGGTGTGATCCCACGTGTGGATCGCAATCACCATGTCCTTGAAGGCCCGCGCCCGACCCGCCAGCAGAGCACCGAACGTGTTCGATGCCTCCTGCTTCAGCCCCGGGAACGTGCGCATCGTTCCGTGGAACGACCAGTCCGCGATGAACACAAAGTGCTCCGCGTCCGCGATCGCGTTCCTCAGATCATGGAAGTACCCATCCTGACCCGTCGGCCCAGACGCCCCGTCCTTGTAGAAGCGCACGACGTTGCCGTGGTAGTGGCTGTAGGTCGCCTGCCCAAGCTGGACGGAGAGGGCGCGCTTGGTGCGGGAGATGCGGGTGGTGGGGGAGCCTCCCTCCAGGCTCTTCTGCCCGATCTCCATCGTGATGAAGATCTCCCAGTCATCCCCCTCGAACGCGTCCGTCGGGCTCACCGGCAGGTCCAGCTCCTTGGTCACGAAGCCCCCGCCACCCTCCTTCTCAAACACCACCTGCAGCTTCGTCGTGCTCTTGGGCTGGCCCGCGGCGGGCGGCTTCTGCTCAACCTTCGTCGGATTCAGGCTCAGAAGCGCAGGCTGATTCCCCGCCTGTCGCACCACGTGCAGCGTCCCGGTGATCTTCCCGATCTCCTGGATGCTGCGACTTCCTTGAGGAATCAGGCTGTCCTCGGTGTCGTCCTCGAAGAAGACCAGCGTCACCTCCGTGCCAGCATCGAAGCCCTGCAGCGTCACCATGATCGCCGCCGCCGCGCCCGATGGTGCCAGTTCGCTGATGTTGATGGTGGGGCCGGTCGTCACGCGCTCGTACCTCCAACCGTGTCGTCGCCGTCCTGAGGCTTGTACTCGATGTCACCCTCCAGGTTCAGATACTGCCGCCCGATCGGCAGCACCAGGATCTCCGGCCGCGCCGTGTCGATGTGCGTGCACACCACCTTGGGCTTCTGGTGCTCGATCTGGCAGACGTAGTTGCCCAGCAGCACCGGATCCCGATGCACCGCAAATCCCGTCTCGTCCGTGAAGAGCTCCGGCCCCACCGGCGGCCCCACCTCGCCGTTGCTCAGCTCATGGAACTGCACCAGCAGACCGCGCATCGGCTCCGCATGGAAGAAGACCCGCACCGCAAGGAACCCCATCCCCTTCGGCGGCGGCGGCATGCGCTCGCACGGCGACCGGTCCGTCAGCCGGTGATAGAACCGGCACGCGAACGTGTCCTTGGTCTCCTCGAACTTCCGGCGTTCCTCACCCAGCGCCAGCCGCCGCTGCGAGTCCGACCAGAACCGCGCCTTGCACCCATCCACCCCGTCCTTGGCCTTGGGGCACGGCCACTTCGCCGGATCCACAAAGCTCCCCGGCCTGAAGAGCAGGATCATCACACGCCGGTTCGGCGCATTCTCACGGTTGCGCTCGCTCTTGTCCTGCGCGTTCTTGAACTTGGTGTCCTCTTCCTGCGAGAAGAGCAGCGCAGGGTTGAACTCGCCGCACCCCTGATAATCCGCCTTCCCGTCCGGATCCTTGTTCTGCCCGAGAAAGTCCTTCTTGTCGACCGTGAAGGGCACGTCCTGGTCGTTCACGCACAGCGCATCCATGTACGCCATGAACAGCTTCTCGCGCGTCTGCGGCCCCACGATCCCATCATCCTTCAGCCCTTTGGACTTCTGAAACGCCTTCGCCGCGTCCTTGGACTTCTGGTCCATCACCCCGTCGTCGCGCCCCGTGTCAAACCCCACCCGCGTCAGCATGATCTGATCGCCGCGGCTGCCCCAGCTGTCGTCCTGATGCAGCTTCTCCCACACCTTGACGTCCCGCACCAGCAGCGCGTAGATCGCATGCGCACGCCGCCCCGAAAGCTGCTTGTTGAACGCCTCATCCCCCACAGGGTCCGCATGCCCGAAGATCGACATCGGCGGCTTGCGGAACGGGTCCGTCGACTTGTCCGAGTGCGAGTCGATCAGCTGCGCCAGATGCCGCAGCCCCTCACCCATCGCCGGAAGCGGGAACGTCGAGCCAAACTCGAACGTGATGTCATCCGCACGCCAGCACGCCAGCGGGATGATCGTCGGCCGGATCGTGTTGTGCTGCTCCTCAGTCGCCGGCCCCACCAGCACGCGCAGCCGAAAGTCCGCCGCGGCATGGTCGCCCGCCACCGTCCCTGAAGTCACACCTCGAAGAATGCCGGAGTCAGTCATGGGAAGGCACTGGGCACGAGACACTTGGCACTAGGGGAGGATCGAAAAGGCCTGTGGATCGGGGACTGTGGGAAGAGGGCGAGGCATTCGGCACTTGGGGTTAGGCGTTCGGTCCGACCACGCTCCGACGCGTGGCGCTGCATCGTTCAGTGAGTCTGCGTCAACCGAAGAACGGCGAGGGGTCGTGTCAGTTCCATCTCTCCATGCGTCATCCCCGCGTCAAACGGCCAGCCGCAGGCAACAAGTCCCCGCCGCATCGCACAACCCGAAACGCTTCTCTCCGAAAGGCCGCTCACGAATCCCTTCACCTCTTCCCCTGGTGCCAAGTGCCAAGTGCCTAGTGCCTAGTGCCTAGTGCCAAGTGCCTAGTGCCTAGTGCCAAGTGCCAAGTGCCTAGTGCCAAGTGCCAAGTGCCAAGTGCCAAGTGCCAAGTGCCAAGTGCCAAGTGCC
>CAZBXF010000214.1:0-5514 GCA_964495635.1 uncultured Phycisphaeraceae bacterium | reverse complement strand
ATCGCGCCCAATCAACCGCCTCGCCAGCGTCCCTCCAATGGGGCCTCTGGTGCGCCCCCATCACGCTCAAGCCGCGGGCCCTTCGTCCACCCGCATGGATCATGCAGCACAACCCCGCGCTCATCACCCGGGCCGACTTCCGGGGCGACCTTCGCGCCTCCATCCTCGCCGCGCTCCTCCATGACGACGGCGCAGGCACCAGCGAGCTCCACCTCGCCCGCGCTTCTGGCGGCTCACGCGCTCAGGTCCGCGCCGCACTCCGCAACCTCGAACTGACCGGCCGCGTCCAGCGTCTCCGACTCGAACGCAGAACGCAGATCACCCCCACCGCCGCGTAACCCGCAGTTCCCTCCCCCCTCGCTTACTCACCCCCTCACCATGATCCTCGTCATCCAGCGCGTCACCTCCGCCACCGTCGTCGCCCATCTTGAGAGCGCGCCCCCCACCCGCGCTCAGATCGGCCCGGGGCTCCTTGTCCTTGTCGGAATCCTCACCACCGACACCGAGGCCGACCTCACGTGGTGCGCGGCCAAGATCGCCGACCTTCGCATCTTTGAGGACGCCGCGGGGAAGATGAACCTGAGCGTGCGTGAGATGCTGGCGGCGCGCAGCGACGGGGTTGAGGCCGGCGGCGTGATGCTCGTCCCCAACTTCACGCTCGCGGCGGACGCTGCCAAGGGCCGGCGACCAAGCTTCGATCGAGCGATGCGCCCCGAGCTCGCGCAGCCCATGTTCGAGCGCCTCGCCACGCTCGTCGCGCAGCACAACATCCCCGTCGCCACCGGGGTCTTCCGAGCTCACATGGAAGTCACCCTCACCAACGACGGACCCATCACGCTCATCGTGCAGTCGCCCGGCAACCTCAACGACCGTGCTACTCCACCGGCTTCGTCAGGCTCGGGCGCGCCATGAAGGCGTCCCAGTCGCGCACGAGCGGCCGCGGCTGCTGTGCCCGTTCCCAGTTGCGATGGCTGTCCTCGACGCTCCCCTCTACGAACTCGAAGAAGGCGGGATCGAAGCGCCACGGATCCAGGTGACGGTTCACGCGCTCGGCGTACTGCTCGGGCGTCGGCTCAGTGAACGTGAACTTGGCCATCTCATCCTGCACGAGCCACGAGACGCCGTTGGAGGGCTCGCGCCCGCCGCGCGAGAGCGTGGTGCTCGGATCGTTCGCGCAGCCCGCCAGCATCGCCACCGCCGCCAGCGCAGGGACCAGGGCCTGAGTGCCCCGCCGCCCCATCTCGGGCGTCCATCGTTCCAGCATCGCGTTTCCAACGCACGTCCAGCCCACACGTCACCTCCGTGGATTCCGCGGCGTTCCCTGCCTCGGCGAGGCCGGCGCCCGCGGCGGGAAGGGCGACCGCACCGACTTCGTCGCGGCACCCGGCGATGCGCCCGACCCCGCACCATTGCTCACGCCAAGGCCGTTCTTCTCCGGCCGTTCCGCCTTGTCCGCCTTCTCAACCGCAGACTTCTCGGCCGCGCCCGGCGCGACGGAGTGGCTGACCGCTGCGCCGCTGGCCTCCGGCTCACCCGTGCGCGGCCCATCACCGCGCGATGCCAACTCGCCCGCCGCAGAAGCCTCGGCGTCCGCGCTGCTGCCAGCTTCGGCTGAGGTCGTGCTAGAACCAGTGACAGAACCAGTGACAGGACCAGTGGCAGGACCAGTGACCGGACCCGCGGCCACGCCGGTGCTCGGGCCTGTTCCCGCCCCTTCCTGGTTTGCGAGCCGCGCAAAGATCAGCCTTCCCGCGCTTGTCTGCAGCGAGCTCACCACGACGAGCTCCACCGTCTGCCCAACCTTGGCCGCGCCATCCTCCGCGACGACCATCGTGCCGTCGGCGAGGTATCCAACGGCCTGCTGGACCTGCTCGCCCTGGCGCACGAGGCGGACGGTGACGGGCTCGCCAGGGACAAGGCTGCTCTTGAGGGCGTTGGAGAGTTCGTGGATGTTGAGGACCGGCACGCCCTGGATCGCGCCGACCTTCGCGAGGCCAGAGTCGAGCGTGACGACGACGCCGGGGAGGGCGCGGGCGAGCTCCACCAGCATCTGGTCCGCGGCCTTGCCGGGGACGGGCCTTTCGTCGATGGTCATGTCGACGCGCGGGCTGCGCTGGAGCTTGGTGATCATGTCCAGGCCCCGGCGGCCCTTGGCGCGCTTCAGTCCATCCTGGCTGTCGGCCAGGGCCTGCAGCTCATCGATCACGAACCGCGGCACCACCAGCGGGGCCTGAAGAAATCCCGTCGCCGCGACGTCCACGAGCCGCCCGTCGATGAGCGCCGACGTGTCCAGGAGCAGCGGCCGCGTGCCGCGGTACTGCTTCACGAACTCAACGTACGGGATCGCAAGGCGGAAGTCATCCTGCGTCTGCAGCACCGTCACGATCGCGAGGTACGTGAGCGCGATGCCCACCAGTGCCTTGGTCACGAGCACCAGCTGCGGGTTCTTGATGTCGTACAGGTTCACGAGCAGGTCGATGATGTAGCTGATGGCGAGCGTCGCCAGCATGCCCGCGAGCAGCCCAAGGAAGACCGTCAGCAGCGCCGAGATCTTCTTCTTGGGCGTGAAGTAGTCGACCAGCGCCACCAGGATCCCGAGCCCGAGCCCGATGATGAGCATCAGCGTCTCGGTCGGACCGCCGACCTGACCGTCCGCCCCGAAGCCAACGCCGAGGAAGGAGAGGATCGTGATCGTCGCGAACGCGACGACAAAGAGCATGCGCGTGATGCGGAGCAGGACGATGCGCTGGCTCTGCACGGCGTCGGCCGTGTCGTCCAACCCCTGCGAGCGCGACGGGTTCATGCCGAAGAGCCTCGCACCGACGACCGGCACCCCGGCACGCGTTGGGCGGGCCAGCATCGGATCGTCCGGGAGTTGGTTGGGATCGAGCTTCACCTGCTCAAGAGTGTACGGACTGGAGGCCCCCAAGTGTCCGACATTCCGTTCGGCCCGCCTATCATCCCTCCGGCCGGGTCCCAAAACGATCGCTGGTGGCCTGCCTTGCTGGTGTACTGCTTTTCGGAGTCGTCCCCTTCAATCGGCGGCCGGGCCCGGTGCACGGGTGGCCCGTGAACCTGGTCAGGGCTTGACCGCTGCAGCCATAAGCGGCCGTCATCCGGTGCCGCCGGTGTCCTGGCCGTCGATTGAATGGGATGACTCACTGAACGATGGGCAGCCCCCAGCCAAGTCCGCTCGATCGCGCCGGCCGAGTCCCCTGGATCCTGTTCCAGGGCCTGGTCCTCGGCCTTCCCGCGGCGGGACTCATCCTCTTCACAACCTGGCTGCTGCGTCTGAGCGGCGTGAACCTCCCATGGACGCCGGCGATGGGGCTTGCGGTGGGCGTCATGACGGGCTCGCTCAGCCTCGCGGCGTTCCAGACGTTCGATCACGCACCGCCGCAGGGCCTCGACGCGGACGAGCCCACCGCGACCGAACCGGAAGCCAGCATCGCCCCCGACCCGCAGCCGCCATCGCTGCTCGCGCGCGTGACGGCGGGGATCCTCGTTGGCTCGATCATGGGGATTCCCACCGCGCTGGTGATCTTCGCGATCGGACTTCTGGCCGGCCTTGTGATGGGCGATGTGTGGCGCTTCGCGCAGCCCGCGGGCATCATGGGAGCGATGGCCTACTACGCCGCGCTCGCGGCGGGGATTCGACGGTCGATGTCGTGACGCCTGTGACACGTGTCACAACACGCTTCCCCACCAGTGCCCAATCCCCAGTCACTCCCCGTCACACCACCGCGACGACCTTCACCTCGAAGTGGATCGGTGAGTGGCCCGCCTGCGGCAGGTGGCTGATGCCCAGTGTGGTTCGCGCGGGCTGGCTGGGGCCGGGTGGGAAGTACTCGGCGTAGATGCGGTTGTAGATCGCAAAGTCACGTGGAAGGTCCGTCAGGTAGACCGTGACGTCGACGATCTTGTCCCACGAGGAGCCGGCCTCTTCGAGGACGAGGCGCACGTTCTCGAAGCAGGAGCGGATCTCGGCCTCGATGTCGTAGGAGATCACGCGGCCGTCGGCATCGAGCACGGTGCCGGGGATGGCCTTGCTGCCGCGCACGCGTGGGCCGACGCCCGCGAGGAAGAGGAGGTTTCCGACGCGGCGTGCGTGTGCGTACGCGCCGACGGGCTCGGCGGCTCGGGTGGAGTTGATGGAGGATGTGGTGCTGGGGTTGGGTGGAGTTGGTGTGGTCATGGGTGTGGCGACTACTGGAGTGAGATGTCTCAATCGGGCTGTCTGTTGTGCTTCGCTGGTTCGAAAGGACCGGCGGGGGCCGCCGGGCCATCCAAGACCACTCACACGCGCAGTGTGACGCTGGTGGGTTCGGTGAAGAACTTGAGTGCTTCCTGGCCGCCCTCGCGGCCGACGCCGGACTGTTTCACGCCGCCGAAGGGGGTGCGGAGGTCGCGGACCATCCAGCAGTTGATCCAGACGATGCCGGCGTCGAGGCGTGCGGCGACTCGGTGGGCGCGGGTCAGGTCGCTGGTCCAGACGCTGGCGGCGAGGCCGTAGTCGGTGGCGTTCGCGAGCGCGATGGCCTCGTCGTCGGTAGTGAATGGCTGCAGCGTGATGACGGGGCCGAAGATCTCCTCGCGCTCGACGCGGCAGGCGGGATCGAGTCCGTCGATGACGGTGGGCGGGTAGAAGAAGCCGCCCTCGCAGCGTGGCGAGACGTTGAGGGCTGGTGCGCCGCCGCAGTGGACGACGCCGCCGAGCTCGCGCGCGAGACGCACGTACGAATCGACCTTTTCAAGATGAGGGCGAGAGACGAGCGCGCCGTGGCGCGTGGCGGGGTCGATCGGGTCGCCGGGGACGAGCGTCTTCGCGAGCGCCACGAGCGCGTCGCGGAATTTGTTGTAGATGGATTCGTGCACGAGGATGCGCGAGGCGCAGAGGCAGATCTGGCCGCTGTTGGTGAAGGCGGCGCGGAGCGCCTGCTCCGCCGCGGCGGCGGGGTCGGTGTCGCCGAAGACGAGCATCGGGTTCTTGCCGCCGAGCTCGAGGCTGACGCGCTTGAGGGAGTCGCCGCAGGTCGCGCCGATCCAGCGGCCGACGCCGGTGGAGCCGGTGAAGGAGATGGTGGGGACGTGGGCGTGCTTCACGATCTCGCGGCCGCAGTGCTCGCCGGTGCCGTGGATGATGTTCATCACGCCGGGCGGGATTCCCGCGCGGGTGGCGAGTTCGCCGAGGATGGTCGCCGTCAGCGGCGTCATCTCGCTGGGCTTGGCGACGCAGGTGTTGCCGGTGGCGAGCGCGGGGGCGATCTTCCACGTGAGCAGGTAGAGCGGCAGGTTCCATGGAGAGATGAGGCCCGCGACGCCACGCGGGCGGCGGAGGGTGTAGTTCAGGGCGTGCAACGGCGCTCCGACCGCGGGCTGGTCCGTCTCGCACGAGTCGCTCATCGTGTGGAGAATCGCGGTGGCGAAGTAGCGGAAGTTGGTGGCGCTGCGTGGAATGTCGAGCGAGCGCGTGAGAGAAATGGGCTTGCCGGCATCAAGAGTCTCGGCCTGCGC
>CAZBXF010000213.1:0-5521 GCA_964495635.1 uncultured Phycisphaeraceae bacterium | reverse complement strand
ACCTCGATCTGCTCGGGGCGCGTGCGCGAGACGCGGAAGGCCTCGCGGAAGGCGGCCCGCAGCGCGGTGATGTGCTCGCGCGGCATGCCGCTGCGGCGCAGGCCCACGGCGTTGATGCCCTTCATCTGGTTGCGTTCCGCGGCGATGCAGAAGGGGGGCAGGTCACGCGCCACGGCCGAGAGGCCGGAGGCAAACGCAAGGCGACCAACGCGCGCGAACTGGTGCACCGCGACCGCGCCCGAGAGGGTCGCCTTGTCGCCGATCTCGGTGTGGCCCGCGAGCAGCACGCCGTTGACGAGGATGACGTCGTTACCGATCTTCGTGTCGTGGCCCGCGTGGCTGTTGACCATCATGAAGACGCGGTCGCCGAGCGTGGTGGGTGGGCCCTGGCCGGGCTCCTTCGACGCCGCGTGGATCGTGACGTGCTCGCGGATGAGGCAGTCGTTGCCGATGACGACGCCGGCGGTGGCCATGCCGGGCTTGAACTTGTAGTCCTGCGGGAGCATGCCGATGCAGACGCCGGGGTAGAGCGTGGTCCCCTCGCCGATGGTGGCGGGGCCGTGGATCGTGACATGCGAGATGAGGCGGACGCGGGCGCCGAGCTTGACAGGTCCGGAGATGATGCAGAAGGGGCCGATCTCGACGCCGTCGCCGAGTTCTGCCGCGGGATCGACGATCGCGGAGGGATGGATGGTGCGGTTGGCCATGAGGCTGGAGGGTAGGTGGGGAGGGGGCGATGGCGGTGCATGGGGGTCGTGTTGGGGCGAGTGGTGGTCGTGCGTCGTGATCGCCGCAGTGCGGCCCATAGCATCCGTGTGATGTCAGCTGAGGTGCCTGTGGCGCGAGTTCCGGATGTGGTTGACCTGGGCCGGATTGGCTACGGCCCGGCGCTGGCGGAGCAGCGGCGCGTGCATGAGATGGTGGTGGCGTCGCGCGAGTCGACGGCGCCGACGGTCGGCACGATCCTGCTCGTCGAGCATGATCCGGTGATCACGGTCACGGCGCGGCCGGGCGTGGCGGAGCATGTGCTGCTGACGCGGGAGATGCTGGCCGCACGCGGCATCGAGGTGCATGAGACGGACCGCGGCGGGGACGTCACGTACCACGGACCGGGGCAGCTCGTGGTCTATCCGATCCTCGATCTGAACGCGCTCGGGCTGGGCCTGCACGCGTACATGCGGCTGCTGGAGGAGGCGGTGATCAGGACCGTCGCGGAGTGTGGGCTGCGGGCAGAGCGCGAGGAGGGCGCGACGGGCGTGTGGATCCCGGCGCCGAACAAGGCAAGCCCAACAAGTCCCGGCGGGGCTGCGCAGGCCGCGAAGATCGCGGCGATGGGCGTGCGCCTGCGGAAGTGGGTGTCGATGCACGGCCTGTCGCTGAATGTCGCGCCGGACATGAGCCACTTCGGCGTGATCGTGCCGTGCGGGCTGGTGGGGAGGCCGGTGACGAGCCTGAAGTTGGAGCTTGGGGAAGCTGCGCCGACGATGGCGGCGGCCAAGCGGCTGCTGACGGGCCACCTTCTCTCGCTCATCGCGGCGGCACGGGAAAAGAAAGAACCCGAGGAGCGGTCCTCGGGTCCTCTTGAGTCATGAACGATTGGGTCGCGATCGTGTGACGCTTCTCGTCGCTCGATCGTGTGTTATGGGTTCGGCTGAACGGGAGTGGCCGGCGTGGCGGGCGCGGTGCCCGGCGTTGCCCCGGCGGGAACCGGCTGGGCCACGACGTTCTCGAGGCCGAGCTGGCGCGTGAGGCGCTCCGTGAGGTCATCGCCGAGGGGGCCAAGCACCACGGGGCGTGCGAGGATCTCCTGCACAGCGCCGGCGACGTTGTTGGAGCGGATCGTGGGCTCGCCGGTGCGGGTGGAGATGACGTGGGTGTAGCCGAGCTCGGCCCCGAGGCGGTTGGCCGCGGTGATCACGGCGCGGTAGCACTCTGCGACCTGCAGCGTGTTGAACTGCTCGATCTGGGCCTGAGCCTGGGCCTGGGCGCGCCGGAGCTCTTCCTGCTTGGAGTTGAACTCCTGCTCGAGGGCGCGGCGCTCGGGGGTGTTCTCCTGCGTGGCGCCGGCGCGGGCGATGACGTCCTGCAGGCCCTTGGAGAGGTCCTCGAGCATCTTGTTCTGCGAGGTGGTGTTGGTGTTGCGGGCCGAGAGGTACTTCTCGGAGAGGATCATCTTCTCGGTGATGCCGAGGATGTCGATGGTGGCGATGCGGGTGTCGGCGGCGCGGGCGGGGGCGCTGGCCACGGCGGGCGAGGCCATCCACTGGTAGCCCGCGGCGAGGGAGAGCGAGAGGGCAAGCCCGGTGTAGAGCACGATGCGTTCGGCCGTCTTCATGCGAACTCCTTGCGTTCTGGCCCGCGTTGAGCGGGCGGGGGATCAGTATAGGGAAAGCTGCGACCCGCGGATGGGGAAGCGTCGTGCGGCGAGCGAGCATGGGTACGCTCATGGCATGAAGCTGAAACCGGCGAGTTGCGAGGGCGGGCTTGGGAGGGGTGGGAGGGGTGCGAGAGGCCACGGCGGCGGGTGGGGTGCCGCGCGTGGCGTCGCGGTCTGCGGGCTGGCGCTGCTGCTCGGCGCGTGCAGCCCCACGATCCGCGTGGATCTGCTGCCGGGTCCGGAGCCCCTGGAGCCCGTGGTGGTGCTGGAGAAGGACGCGAGGAGCTCGCAGCGGGTCGCGATGATCGAGCTGCGCGGCCTGCTCGTGGACTCGGTCCGGCCGACGCTCCTTGGCGGCGGCGAGAACCCGGTGGACCGCTTCATCGCGCAGCTGAACCTTGCCGAGGAGGATCCGCGCGTGAAGGCCGTCATCGTGCGGGTTTCGTCGCCAGGGGGCACGGTCACGTCGAGCCACATTCTCTACACCGAGCTGCGCGCTTTCCGGGAGCGGAGCGGCAAGCCTGTGGTCGTGAGCATCGGCGAGGTCGCGGCGAGCGGCGGGTACTACGTCGCGCTCGGCGCGGATGAGATCGTCGCGGAGCCGACCTCGATCACCGGGTCCATTGGCGTGATCGTGCCGACGGTCAATGTCAGCAAGGGCCTGGGCATGATCGGCATCACGTCGCGGTCGGTCGTGTCGGGACCCAACAAGGACATGGCCAATCCGCTGGAGCCGATGCAGGAGCGGCACTTTGAGGTCCTGCAGGAGCTGGTGGATGGGTCGTACGCGCGGTTCCGCGGGCTCGTGGTTGCGCGGCGGCCAGCCCTCAAGGAGGCGGACGTTGGGCTGGCGACGGATGGGCGGATCTTCAGCGGTGAACGGGCCCACGAGCTTGGGCTCGTTGACTCGCTCGGGGGCGTGCGCGAGGCGCATGCACGGGCGAAGGCGCTTGCGGGCGTGGAGCGGGCCCAGCTTGTGCGGTACGTGACGGCGGGCGAACTCGCACGCACGCCGTACGCCGCGGGGCCAGCGGTGGCGGGGGCTCAGCAGGGTGAGCGTGAGTTCAATCTCGTGCAACTCAACGTGCCTGGTGGCACTGTGGGTGGCCTCGGCAACCCGATGGAGACGGGCGGCATCTACTACCTCTGGATGCCGTGAGTGTGGGTGGCCATCTGGGTGGCCCGGCGGTCCCCGCCGGTCCGTCAGGCAGAGGCATCAGCGTTCGTACCCTTCATTGATCGCAGTCTCGCGGAACAACGACCCGGAACGGAGCTTCATCATGGCCAACATCCTCGTCCTTGGCGCCGGCATGGTCGGTCGCGTGATTGCCGCGGACCTTGCGATGGAATCGTCGCATCGCGTCACGATCGCGGACGTGCGTGAGGGGAACCTTGCGGGCGCGGTGGAGCATGCGAGGGCGCAGGGGCGCACGGTGACGCCGCACCGCGCGGATCTTTCTGATCCCGCGGCCGTCACGCGCTTGGCGGCGGGGTTCGACATGGTGGTGGGGGCGCTCTCGAGCCGGATCGGGTTCGCCGCGCTGGGGGCGGTGATCGATGCGGGGAAGAACTACGTCGACATCAGCTTCATGGGCGAGGACTTCGCGGCGATGAACGCCCGGGCGCAGGCCAAGGGCGTCACGTGCGTCGTGGACTGCGGCGTCGCGCCGGGGATGAGCCACATCCTGTCGGCGCACCTCGCGGCGATGCTCGATCCCTGCGAGACGATTGAGATCTATGTCGGGGGGCTGCCACGCGAGCGGCGCTGGCCCTTTGAGTACAAGGCGGCGTTCGCACCCAGCGACGTGATCGAGGAGTACACGCGGCCCGCGCGGCTCGTCGAGCACGGCAAGGTCGTCACGCGCGAGGCACTCTCCGAGCCCGAGCTCCTGGACTTCGCGGGCGTGGGCACGCTGGAGGCCTTCAACACCGACGGCCTCCGCAGCCTGACGACGTCACTCTCCGTCCCGTTCATGAAGGAGAAGACGCTGCGGTACCCGGGGCACATCGAGCTCATGCGCGTGATGAGAGAGACGGGCCTGTTTTCCCAGGAACCCATCAGGGTCGGGGATGCCATGGTGCGGCCGCTGGACCTCACGAGCACGCTCATGTTCCCGAAGTGGACGTACCAGCCCGGCGAGGAGGACCTGACGGTGATGCGCGTGCTGGCGACCGGCGTCAGGAAGGAAGGCCCTTCGCGCGGCTCGCGCGTGCGCGTGGTGTACGACCTCTTTGACCTCTACCACCGAGCGACGCAGGCGACGAGCATGTCGCGCACGACGGCCTTCCCGGCGGCGATCGTCGCGCGAGAGATCCTTGCGGGCCGCTTCAGGCAGCCCGGCGTGAATGCGCCGGAGGCGATTGCGGCCTCGCCGGGCCTCGTCGAGCGGATCCTCGTGGCGCACACCGAGCGTGCCGTCACGTACACCTTCCGCGAAGAGAGGATCTCGTGAGCACCTTCGGCCCGCCGGAAGATGCCCGCCCCGATCCACGCACGCCGCGGCCGGAGCCGGCCGGCATCGGTCCAGACCCGGATCAGCTCGTGCTGTTTACCTCTGCTCGGACCGAGTTTGAGGGTCGCACCATCGCCGCGACGCTGGAGGCGGCGCAGATCCCCGCGAAAGTCTTCGCGGCGGGGGCCAACATGCTGCAGTGGGAGGGTGGGTACACGGACCCGATCAAGGTGATGGTGCGCCGAGCGGACCTCGGCCGCGCCGCCGCGGCGATGAAGCAGAACAGGCAGGACTCGGTCGATCTCGACTGGAGCGAGGTCGATGTCGGCCAGCCCGAGCCGGGGACGGTGCTGCCACCGCCCGGTGGGCCGCGCTTCCGCGGCACGTTTGCGATGCGCCAGGTGCGGCGGATCGGGTTCATCATGATCGGTGCCGCGATGATCGCGGGGTTCATGGCGCCGACGGCCGCGATTCCGATCTTGATCGGTGCGGTGACGCTGATTCTGGCGGGGTGGAAGTCGCGATGAGTGGACGAATTTAGATTGCACATCGCCGGAATCGCTGTAGACTTCGGACCACCCATACTGTTGAAGGAGTGGGATAAGGAGTGGTCATGAGTTACAGTTCTGGTTGTCTTTGGGGTGCTGCCGCAGCTGCAGCTCTGGCGATTGCTAATGACGCTTCGGCTCAG
>CAZBXF010000212.1:0-5525 GCA_964495635.1 uncultured Phycisphaeraceae bacterium | reverse complement strand
GCTGGCCGTTCTGTTGTCGTTCGCCATCCAGCAGGTGCTGGCACCTGTGATGGCCCGCATGCGCGACGAGCCGGAGCGGCTGCGCATGGCCGCGCTCAGGTCCGCGAGATCCACGATGCTGGTGGCGAGCGGAGCATGCGTGACGCTCGCGGCGGTGATGGGGCCCCTCGAGTCGATCATCTGGCATGGCCGCTGGGAGGCGGCGGTCATGACGGTTCAGGTGTTCGCCATGTTCTTCGCGATGCGATGCACCTTCGGGCTCAGTACGGCCATCTTCCACGCACAGGGTCGCTTCAAGCGGTGGAGCGTCGTGACGCTCGCCGAGGCCGCGATGCTCATCTCGTTTGCGATGGCGGGCGCTTACTTGGGCGGATATGAGGGTGGACCGTGGGTCGAGGGTCCGTTTGGAGGGCGGGCAGGTCCCACGGATGTGGCTGTGTGGGCGGGTGCCGCGCTGGGCATCGGGCGGTTCCTCGTAACCGCCGACGCCCTCCGATCCTGTGGCGCCAGTGCTCGTGAGCGCATCGCCGCTCAGTCGCAGTCGTGGCTGATCGGCGGCGCTGCGATGCTCGTGACAGCCCTCGCCGATCTGACGCTGTTCTGGGGTGGCGGCTGGAACACGGCGGGCGCCGCTTCTGGATGGAGCGGCGGCCTTGGCTTCGCGCACTCTCTGGTCCAGCACTTCCAGGCATCGACGCTCGTCCCGGCGCTGGGCCAGGGGGTCTGGGCCTACATCGCGATGGATGTCGTCCGCCTTGTCGTGCTCGGCTCTATCTGCACGGTGTCGTACGCGCTCCTCGCCCGGGTATTTGTGCGCTCGCACCTCGAGGACACGCTGCAGGTGACTCCCGCGCGGCTGCGGGGCTTGGTGCGTCGGCTGCTGCTCCTCCGAGATTCAGGCGACGTTCGGCCTGGTGGTGAGTCGTGAGGTTCCTCCAGTTCATCCGCCGCTGGACGGCCGCGCTGGCGCTGGTTGCGGGGGGCGTGCTGTTCGTCTGCTGGGGTCTGGGAAAGACCTTTACGGATCGATTCATCATCACGCAGATGCTGTCGTGGATCCTGTCGCAGTACGCGGTGATCGGGCTTCTGCTGCTCGCGCTCATGCACTGGGTCCTGCTGCCGCGTGAGCAGGGTGCGGCGCCGGTGCACCGGGGCTTGCGATCCGGCACCACGATCCTGCTTGTCATGGCGATGCTTGTTCTGACGTACCTCCTCGTGCTCGACTGGCGCATGTGGAGGATCGTCTTCCCAGCACGCCCGGGCGATGAGGGACAGCGCGTGCGCGTGATGGTGTGGAACATCGGCTACGTCCGAACCCCGGGGCTAGCCGAGAAGGTCAAGGAACTCGAGCCCGATGTCCTCGCGCTCACCAACGCGCACGTCACCACGGACTGGGTCAGCATCCGCGAGGCGATGGCCCGCGGCGGCCGCACATACTCGGCGACGCAAGGCTGGTTCACGCTGATCAGCCGCTACCCGATCATCCGGCACGGCTGGGTGCCGCTGGCCGTCAGCCCCGCCACGTGGCGCCCCTTCGGGCTGGTGCCGGTCAACTGGTCCTCCAGTGGCGGCGAGTGCAGCTTCTTCGAGATCGCACACCCTGCGCATCCGCGCCCCTTCGTCGCATGGTTCAACGACATGCCGAGCGATCCGCTGATCCATCGCTGGGTCGCGATGGGTCAGGCCGACAACGCCACGCGCCGGTTCCGCGGGCCCATCCTGTACCGCAATCCGGACGGGCTCGATACGTCTCGGACTCCACCGGAGACGGGCTTCCCCGAGCCGGACCTGATCGGTGGTGACTTCAACACGCCGCGGCGTGCGGGCTCCATTGACAGGTTCGTCCGAGGCCTGACGCACGCGTACGACCAGGCCTCGTGGGGCCCGACGGGGTCCTTCCCGCGCACGTGGCCGCTCACGCATATCGACCACATCTACGTCGGCAACGGCCTGCGCGCCACGAAGTATGAGATCGTGGATCTTGGCGTCGGTCGCCACCGTGCGCAGATTGCGGATGTCGTGCCCAAGTGAATGGGCTGAGCCTGACACGTGATGCGAGCGCGAGGTGCGTGACGAGCGCGCATCAATCGGCACGCAGCACCGCATTCACGATGAAGATCTCGCCGCGCGTGAAGCGATCCTGCAGCGTGTACGCCTCCTGCTCCATCGGGATCTCCATGTACACGCGCCCGTGCACCATCCAGCCGCGCAGATAGCGGAAGAGGAATGCGTACGTCCCGCGGCGCCGGTACTGCGCGATGTGCACGAGCTCATGGAAGAGGAGCGGCATGCGGCGCTGCTCGCGGTGTGCCGCGGCGGCACGCAGTGCGACAACATCGACGAAGGCCATGCCGAAGACCCACTCAAGCCCGCCCGGCACACGCGACCAACCCGCGCCGCGCAGCCATCGCACGAGGAAGGAGTCTGCGATGCGATCAACCTCGGCCACGCGCACGCAAGCGAGAAGATCGGCGGCGAAGTAGGGCGCGAGCGCCGCGTGCTCATCGGTGTTGAGCGCGCGTCCGATGGCGCGGTACTGGCGGCGGCGCGAACGCACCCACGCGAACGCCGGAAGCGCGACAAGCGCGGCGGGCAACGACCACATGATGTTGGAAGCGGCGCTCGCCACGTTCTTCAGGCCTCGTCTCTCTGGATCGTGCCGGTGAGGAGCCGCGGCGTGGCATCGATGGGCGTGAGCGTCGGAAGCTCCTTGCCACTGGTCGCGCCGCCCTCCTGAAACTTGCGGAGCGTGGGCTCGAGGCGCGTCTGGTAGCTGCCGACGAAGTCGTTGTACGCCTCGTTGGCCTTCTGGAGATTGGTGCCAAGCTTGGCGACAAAGTCCATCGCCTTGACCGCGCGCAGGTGCAGTTCCTGTCCGAGCTTTCTGAGCTCCTGTGCCTCGCGCGCCAGCTTCTGCTCTTCGTACCCCATGTGCACCGCATGCAGGAGCGCAATCAGCGTGCTGGGGCTTGCGATCACGACGCGGTGTTTGGCCGCGAGCTCGAGGAGGTCGGGGCGCTTGCTGTACGCGGCGTCGACGAACTGATCGCCCGGGATGAACATCAGCACCATCTCGGGTGAGTCGTCGTACTGCTTCCAGTAGCCGCGCTTGGAGAGGGCCACGGCCTGCTTCGCCACGCCATCGGCAAACTCGCGCAGGTGTGCTTCGATCTTGTCGGGGTCGGGCTCTTCCATGGCGTCGAGGTACGCCTTCAGGTTGGCTTTCGCGTCGACTGCGATCACGCGCCCGCTCGGGAGCGTCACGCGCATGTCAGGCCTGAGCGCGTTCCCATCTTCGTCGCGCGTCTGGTCCTGCTGCGAGAAGTCGCAGTACTCGCGCATTCCCGCGAGCTCGGCGACGCGCTTGAGCTGCACCTCGCCGTAGCGCCCGCGCACCTGCGGATCGCGCAGGGCACGCACGAGCCGGTTCGTCTCGGTGCGGAGCTGATCGCCGCGCTCGGCGAGCGTGCGCAGCTGTGTGTCGAGCGTGGCCTTATCGGTGGACCAGTTCTTGGAGAATGTCTCGAGCTTCTCGTCGGTCTTCTTGAGTGTCTCGGCAATGGGGCGCACGAGCACATCGACGGCCTCGCGGCGCTTCTCCATCTCCGCGGCGGCGACCTCGCGCTGCTTGCCCATCTGCACCTCGGCGAGCTTGAGGAACTCCGCCGTTGCGCCGCTGAGGGCCGACTGCGACAGCGCGGCGAAGGCCTCACGCACGCGCGATTCCATCTGCTTTTCGCGCGCGTCCATCTCCTCGCGGAAGACGCGCTCGCGCTTCTCGATGCCCTCCACCTCCGCTCTGGTCCTGGCCAGGATGCCTCGACGCTCCTCCTCGAAGGCCGCGGCGAGACCCTTCAGTTTCTCTTCGTGAGAAGCCATCAGGCCACGCAGCTTCTGCTCGTGCGTCGACTCGAGCCCCTCCCGCGCGGTCGTCGCGTTGCGGACGGTTGCCTCGTGGCGTGCCGCCTCTTCCGCCAGCTCGGTTCGAAGGCGGTGGCGTTCGGCCGAGGCCTCCTCATGTCGCTGCGTGAGTTCCGCGAGCTGGCGGCGTGATTCCGCCGCGGCTTCCTGCGCCCGCGCTTCCACCTGACCAGCCTGCGCCCGAAGACTCTCGGCCTGGGCTTCTGCAACCTGGGCCCGTGTCTGTGCGCGGCCCAGCGCGAGGAAGGCCCACACCGCAGCGCCCGTCGCGAGCACCGCCACCAAGACCCCGATCAGTGCGATGATCAGCTCCATTCCCGACTATACCAGCCTGACAGCGACAAACCCTCACAGACCCCGAAATTTGCGTCCGGGGGGCGGTCCGATCAGCAGGGCTGCCAGCTGGTGCTCGTGGCACGACTCGCTCGGCGCGGGGGCTTGCGACCTCCCGGGGGTGACAAAGCTGCCCTGCCGCTTTGGCATCCGCGGCCTGGGCGGCGGAGGTCCGTGGCAGCGATGGGACCGATCGGGCGCCGCCCCGTGCCGGTTTTTGACCTTTAAGGGCCGTTTGGGACCTCCCGAGCCGGCCCCGGTGGGCTCGAGATTCCCGAGGTCGTCCGGCATCCCGCTTGCCTTGGGCCTCATGTGGTGAACGTGCGCTTCCATCCTGATCCCCACCAGCCGCCCTTCGGGTGCGGCGGCGGCGCGCGCATGGATGCACCGAACCAATGCCGCCTCAACCTGCTCCTGTCCTACGCCGGCTGGCAGACCGACCCGTGGGTTGATCGCCTCCCGCGGCTGCTGGAGCCCATGGGCATCGTCTCCCACCGGGCCCGCACGGGGCGCGAGGCTGGGAGCGTGATCGCGACCGTCCCGATCCACATCGCCGTGGTTGACCTGGGACTTCCCATCGACCAGAGCGACGCGGGTGACGAGGTCGGCGAGTTCGATGAGGGTGGCACGCGGCTCCTGGAGCTGCTGTCACGGATGCAGGAGCCGCCACCGGTGGTGGCGGTGACTCGGCCACGCTCCCAGCGCGATGGGCGGCGTGAGGTTGCAGAGGCCCTGCGGCTTGGCGTCTTCGCGGTGGTGGACCGTCCCCGCGAGCTGCACGACATCAACCTGATGCTCGAAGTGCTGCGCCGGTGCCTCGACAAGAGATACCAGGGGCGGTGGCCGGGGAGGTGATTGGGAAGGGATGGGGGATGAACAAGTGAGTCGTACGTGGATTGGCGAGAGAGCAGATAGACAACAACTCAGATAGACAAAAAGGAGACTTGAACGATGGCGAAGAAGAATGATGGCAACGGTGTGACGGGAAGCTCTGGGTCGCTCGGCCTGCGCCCTCTCCACGACAAAATCCTCGTGAAGCGCGATGAGCCCGAGACCAAGACCGCCTCGGGCATCTACCTCCCCGAGACCAGCAAGGACAAGCCCAAGCAGGGCACCGTCACGGCCGTCGGCACCGGCGCCCTCAACACCGACACCGGCGAGCGCATCCCCCTCTCGGTCAAGAAGGGTGACAAGGTCATCTTCTCCAGCTACGCCGGCACCGAGGTCAAGCTCGACGGCAACGAGCTGCTGATCATGTCGGAGGATGACAT
>CAZBXF010000211.1:2413-5580 GCA_964495635.1 uncultured Phycisphaeraceae bacterium | reverse complement strand
AGTGCCTTCTTCCTCAGTGCCTGAAGTGGCGCAGGCCGCTTAGGAGGCAGGTGACGTTGTGCTGGTTGCAGAGGTCCAGGGTGTCCTGGTCGCGTTTGGAGCCGCCGGGGTGGATGATGGTTGTGACGCCGGCTTCGATGAGGAGTTCGGGGCCGTCGGGGAAGGGGAAGAAGGCGTCGCTGGCGGCGAGGGCGCTCAAGCCTTTGAGTGGGCCGCGGAGTGAGGCCTGGGACTTTTCGACGGCGAGGCGCGAGCTTGTGAGGCGGTCCATCTGGCCGGCGCCGGCGCCGAGGAGGCGCATGGCGGGGCCGCCCTTGCCCTGGACCTGGGCGCCGATGCAGACTGCGTTGGACGTCAGCGAGCGCACGACGGCTTCGAGGAAGCTGGCGAGGGCGAGGGTCTCTGGGGCCGGGGCGGGGCCGGCGGCGTGGCGGATGTCGGCAGCGAGGCGGAGGTCGCGCTCCTGTGCGAGGAGGCCGCCGGGGATGGAGCGGTACTCGACGAGTGCCGCCGCGCCGCCGTGGGCGACGCGGGTGTCTGCGGGTGGCGCGCCGACGGCGAGGAGGCGGACGTTGCTCCAGCGGGCGCGGAGGGAGGCGAGTGCGGCGGCCTCGAAGCTTGGCGCGATGATGACTTCGAGGAAGACTTCCTTGGTGTCGAGTCGCGCCGCGGCGTCGGCGGTGAAGGGGGTGTTGAGGGCGAGGATGCCGCCGTAGGCCGCGAGCGGGTCGCCGGCGATGGCGAGGTCGACGGCGTCATAGGCGGAGGCGGCGATGGCGGCGCCGCAGGGGTTGGTGTGCTTGACGACGACCGCGCCGGGGCGCGATGGATCAACGCGGCCGAGCGCGAGCGCGAGGGAGAGGGCTGCGGCGGCGTCGAGGATGTTGTTGTAGCTCAGTTCCTTGCCATGGAGCTGCTCGGCGGCGGCGATGCTGGGCTCGTGCGCTGCGGGGGCCGAGTCGCGACGCAGGGCGCGATAGAGGGCGGCGCGCTGGTGCGGATTCTCGCCGTAGCGGAGGTCCTCGGACTTGACGTAGGCCATGCCCAGGAGAGGGGGGAAGGTCGAATCGCCCTGGTGGGCGAGGTAGGCGGCGATGGCGGCGTCGTAGCGCGAGGTGGTGGCGAAGACCTCCTGCGCGAGCGAGGCGCGGAGGGAGCGGGTGGTGTGGCCGCGGCTTGCGGCCATCTCGGCCATCAGGCGCTCGTACTGGGCGGGGCGCGTGAGGACGGTGACGTGCTCGAAGTTCTTCGCGGCGGAGCGCAGCATGCTGGGGCCGCCGATGTCGATCTGCTCGATGGCCTCCTCGTGCGTGACGCCGTCCTTCTCGATGGTGGACTCGAAGGGGTAGAGGTTGACGCAGACGAGGTCGATGGGCTTGATGGCGTGGGTGGCGGCCTGCGCGGCGTGGGCGGGGTTGTCGCGGACGAAGAGGAGGCCGCCGTGGACCTTGGGGTGCAGGGTCTTGACGCGGCCGTCCATGATCTCGGGGAAGCCGGTCACGTCGTCGATGGAGATGACGGTGAGGCCGGCCTCGCGGAGGGTGCGGGCGGTGCCGCCGGTTGAGATGAGCTCAACGTTGTGGGAGGCGAGGAAGCGGGCCAGCTCGACGAGGCCGTGCTTGTCGGAGACGGAGAGGAGGGCCCGGCGGATGGGGGCGAGGTCGGGCACGGGGGGGCTCTCCGAGCAAAGCGAAAGGCGGGAAAGCGGAAGTGAGGCACTGGGTGCTGGGCACCAGGGTCGGAGAAGGGCAGAGAAGAAGTAGGGCTGGAAGAGGCAGGCGGGACGCCTGCCCCACGAGGTTGGGTAGGAAGCAGACGGGAGTGGCGCTGGTGCTGCGGTGGGCTTAGCGGGTGATGAAGCGGGCGAGGACGCTCTTGTCGGAGGCGGCGTAGATGTTGCCGTCGACGAAGGCGTCGGTGACGATGCGGATGACGCCGGGGACCTGGATGGACGCGATGACATCGCCGCGGGCGGGGTCGAGGGTCGAGAGGGAGGCTCCGTTCCAGACGAGGAGTCGTCCGGCGCGGATGCCGATGACCTCGCCGCTGACGGCGGGGTTCTGCCACTTGACCTGGCCGGTGGAGGCGTCGAAGGCGCTGAGGCCTTCGTCGCGCAGGTGGCAGTAGAGGACGCCGTCGTGCCAGGTGGGCTGCGCGGTGATGGGGTGCGAGGTGCGGTGGCGCCAGAGGGTGGCGCCGGTGGATGCGAAGGCCCAGAGCGACTGATCGCGCGAGGCGACGAAGATGCTCTGGCCGTCCGAGACGGGGCGCGAGTCGACGGGGCCGAAGACGCGTGCGCGGCCGACGAGGTCGCCGCCGGGCGTGAGGACGAGGACGTCGCCTGACTGTGAGACGGCGCCGATGTAGGGGCCGACGCGGACGAGATCGGTGTCGAAGGAGCCCACGGAGGTGAAGGCCCAGGCGGAGACGCTCGGGCCCATGAGGTGCGACATGATCTGGCCGGTTGAGGTGCCGAAGATGAGCATGCGCCCGTCCTGCACGGGCTTGGTGTTGGCGACGCGCTCGAACTTCTCGCGGGCGAGGAGGTTGCCGTTGGCCTTGGCGAGGACGAACCCTTCCGACTCGCTGGCGACGACGAAGCGATCCGGGCTGGTGGCGTCCGGGATCATGCCCACCCACTTGGTGAGGGGGCCTGTGAGGTCGGTGGACCAGCGGTTGGCGCCGTTGGAGGCGGACATGAGCGTGACGGTGCTGCCGGATTCCTGGGCGAGGACGACGTCGCCGGCCGGGAGGAGATCGATGACGCGTGCGCCGCGGGCCGCGCCGAGGAAGGGGAAGCCGACCCAGTCAAGGCGGTAGCCGATCTTGGCCCAGTCTTCATGGACGACGGGGAAGGCGGAGTTGCCGTCGGCGCGGTTGGCTGAGGCGGGGGTGGCGGGGGTGGAGGGGGTGGAAGGGGTGGAGGCTGGCGTGGCCGCGGCGGCGGTGGTGGAAGGGGAGGAGGTGGGGGTGGAGGGGGAGGTGGCGGGGAACGCGCTCCCGGCGCCGGAGGCCGACTTCTCGGAGGACTTGCAGCCGGCCAGCGGCATGGCCGCCAGACCTGCGACGAGGCCGATGGCGAGCGTGGTGGTGGCGAGCTGGGCGAATCGTGGCATCGTCATCGTCTCCGAGGGAGTCAGTAAGTCGGGAAGCAAATCGGGAAGCAA
>CAZBXF010000211.1:0-2313 GCA_964495635.1 uncultured Phycisphaeraceae bacterium | reverse complement strand
GAAGCGGGTCGAGGATCTGTCGAGGATCAGTCGCGATTCAAAGGTGCCGGCCTTCCAGCACCGGCAGTCGTGTGACCAGGCGAGGCAGCGTGCGGGGCTGGCGGGGCCAGCCCAACCAAGGGCGGAGGCATCCGACACAGGGGCCCGCCGCCCGACGCGTCCGGCGAGGGTAGTCGGCACGGCAGCCCCGCATCCAACGGTTGGTGCGTGTCCGGTCTGGCTCGGTCTGGCCCACCGGTGCTGGACCGCCCCTCGAAGTAGTATCGAGTCTGGCGGCCGTCTGGTCAAATCGGGCGTTCTGAGGGGGTGTCGCCCTTGTCCGGGGCGACGGAGAGGCAACAGTCACGCATGTTTACAGGTCTCATTGAAGCCGTTGGTGTGCTCCGGCGGAGCGAGCCGACCGCGACGGGGCGGCGGCTTGTGGTGGATCCTTGCGGCTGGCACCACACGCCCAGGCCGGGCGACTCGATCGCGGTGCGGGGCGTCTGCCTCACGGTGGTGGAGGATCCGAGGGCGGCGGGGGGGATGCTGCTCTTCGATGCGGTTCCGGAGACGCTGGCCAAGACCACGCTCGGGAACCTTGTGGAGGGCGACCGGGTCCACCTTGAGCACGCCGCGACGCCGACGACGCTGCTGGGAGGGCATGTCGTGCAGGGGCATGTCGATGGCGTGGGCATCGTGCGGGCCAATGGGAGCACGGCGGCGGGAGGCTGGACGCTGGAGATCGAGTGCCCGGTGAGCGATGGGGTGGCGACGATCGAGTACATGGTGCCCAAGGGGAGCGTCGCGGTGGACGGGGTGTCGCTGACGCTGGCGCGGGTGGAGCCGGCCCGGAGCAGCATCTCCATCGCGCTGATCCCGACGACGCTCGAGAAGACCACGCTGGGCCCGCTGCGTCCGGGCGACCGGGTGAACCTCGAGTGCGACGCGACGGCGAAGACGGTGGTGTGGTATTTGAAGCACTACGTGAAAGCGAAAAACGAAAAGTGAAAAGCGAAAGTGGGGGCGGGCGGGCGAAATGGCGAAAGGGTCAAAGGGTCAAAGGGCCAAATTGAGACGGCTGGATTCGGGTTGCTGGGTGCGAAAGTGGAGGTGGGCGGCGTGGCTAGCCGAGTTGAGGCGGGTTGGCATTCGGCATTCGGATCTGCTCCTCCCCTCGTGCCAAGTGCCTAGTGCCTAGTGCCTTCCTTCTTCCCCATGCGCATCCTCGGTATTGATCCTGGCCTTCGACTGACTGGGTATGGCTGCATCGAGCCGTGCTCCGGTGGCGGCTTTGCCGGGCATTCGATCGTGGAGGCTGGGGTGTTTCGGCTTTTGAAGCGGTCGGCGAAGCTGGGCGCGTCTGATGCGGATGACATGGATCAGGAAGAGGGTGCCGGGCCGGAGGTGAGCGATCCGCTGGGGATCGAGCGCGTGGCGGTTCGGAGCGTGTCGGAGCGGCTGGTGGAGCTTGATCGGGACTTTCGCGAGCTGCTGGCGCGCGTGCGGCCGCAGATGGTGGCGATTGAGGGGCTCTTTTCGCACTACAAGCATCCGGCGACGGCGATTGTGATGGGGCATGCGCGCGGGGTGCTGCTGCTGGCGGTGCGGCAGGCGGGGCTGACGCTGGTGGAGATCAAGCCGGCGGAAGTGAAGAAGAGTTTGACCGGGTTTGGTCAGTCGGGGAAGGGGCAGATGCAGCGGGCGATCGCCGCGGAGTTTGGGCTGGCGGAGCCGCCAAGCCCGCCGGACGTGGCGGATGCGCTGGCGATTGCGCTGTGCGCGGCGAGGCGCCGGGCGCTGGTGTGAGTGATCGACGATCAACCGAGACCAATCGAGCCCCACGCGCGAGCGTGGAGGGATTTGGCGTTGATCGCGGCGTGTGAGGTTCGTGGTGGGCGGCGGCCCCCCCACGCTTGCGCGTGGGGCTCGGGCGAACATCGTGAATCGGGTACTCGTAGACTGGATCTTGCGCCGGTTGGATGTTCTGTGGGTGGAAGGCCCCCCACGCTCGCGCGTGGGGCTCGGTCGGAGAGGTCCGAAGGAGGTTGCCATGCCGGAACGGCCGAGACTTTGGGGGCGGGTTCGCTCGGCGCTGCGCTGGTGGCCGGAGTATCTGGTGCTGGTGCTGCTCTGCATGGCGGTGCAGATACCGGTGGGGGTGATTGCGCTGGATCGGCCGCTGATGTTCCCAACCTCCACGGTGGAGTGGAGCAGTCAGTTTGATCAAAACGCCGGCCCGCCGCCTGAGGCGGGGTGGCCTGCGGAAGTTGCGGCGAGGACTGAAGGCTGGCCTTCGCCAAGATCCATCGACATCAACTCCAGTTGGATGAG
>CAZBXF010000210.1:0-5620 GCA_964495635.1 uncultured Phycisphaeraceae bacterium | reverse complement strand
GCGATCGAGTCGGGGTTCGGTGAGTTTGTGCTGGTCTGACGTGCGTGCCGCGGGGCGATACGCTTGCGGCATGAATCGAACTCTCTCGTCCGGGTTTTGCTTCTCGAGCGTTGTGCTGGGTGCCTTGCTTCTGGCGGGGTGTGCGGGCAACCATCCTGCTGATCAGTGGCGCAAGGATCGCGGGGCCACGGCGGCGATCACGGCGACGCCCGAGTCCGGGTTTCTGGGTGACTATTCGCGTCTGCGCCCGAGCCCGCGTCACGCCGACACGCGGTACGAGCAGTCTGCCGATTTTGCGAGGTACAGCGCGTTCTATGTGCAGCCGATCGTCGTGATCCCCGACACGAGCGCCCGGGGCGTCGAGCTCTCGGAGGCGGTCAAGAGTGAGCTGGCGGCGGACGCCGCGGACGAGCTCCGGGCGGCGATCTCGTCAAAGTACCGTGTGGTTGACGGACCTGAGGAGGGCGTGGCGACGGTGCGGGCGGCGATTACGGCTGTTGCGATGGGTGGACGATCGCCGGAGGGTGAGCCCTGGCTCGGCGGAGCGTCGGTGGAGATGGAGGTGGTGGACTCCATGACGGGGCAGCGCGTCGCGGCGGCGGTGGAGAGCGACTCGATCGACCCGCTGGATGAGGGGCGGCACACGGAGGATGTGGGCGAGCTGCATGATGCGCGGATGGTCTTCCGGCACTGGTCGCAGCGGTACCTGAGGTGGGTGGACGCGGCGAAGAGCGGCGAGATGCCTCCGACGCGATAGGGGATTTCTGACGCTGTCTCGCGCACGGAACGGCGACTTGCGGCTGTGTGCGGCAGAGGTGCGAACGTTGCTAGCGGCGGGTGGCCTTCTTCTTGGGCTTGTTGGTCTTCTTGCGTGCCGCGCTGGGCCTGGTGGCGGGCTTCTTTGACTTCGTGCGGCGTGCGGCCGGCTTTTTCGGAGCGGACTTTGGCTTGGCGGTCCGGGATGGCTTGGCCGCGCTGGACGGGGTGGTGCCCGTGGCGAGCTCCGCTGCTGCGGCCAGCACTTCCTCGGCGTGCCCGGCCACTTTGACCTTGTCCCAGCGGCGGGCGATGCGGCCGTCGGCGGCGATCAGGTATGTGGTGCGGACGACGCCCATGTACTTCTTTCCGTACATGGACTTCTCCTGCCACACGCCGAAGGCGTCGGAGACTGGCGGCACACCGCTGCCGGGAGGAACGTCGGCGAGGAGTGGGAACTCGAGCTTGTACTTGGCGGCGAACTTGGCGTGGGACTTCACGTCGTCGGGGCTGACGCCCACGACGTTCACGCCGCGGAAGTCCGGGAGCGCGGCACCGAACGTGCAGGCTTCCTCGGTGCAGGCGGTGGTGTCGTCCTTGGGATAGAAGTAGAGAACGAGCGGAGCGCCACTGAAGTGAGCGCGGGAGCGGATGGTGCCGGACTGGTCTGGGAGGGCGAAGTCCGGTGCGAGAGCGCCGGGCTCGATGAGAGCGGTGGGCATGAGGAATCTCCTTGGCCCCATGGTTCGGGCACCAACTGGGGGGAGATTCACGAGGGGCGGGCGCGTCTGGCTGTCGGTTCTATTCGCTCGCGGGGGTCGTGACGTCGAGGGCTGCGACCGGCCAGGCGGGCGAGGCGACGCGCGCGGAGGAACGGAAGAAGATGCCCTCCTCGGGCGCGCGACCGAAGACGTCGGGATGCAGGTACTTGCCGCGCCAGGCCTCGGGCTTGTCGCTCTCTACCGCGAAGCCGCGTGTGCGGACGTAGGCGTCGTTGCGGCGGGCCGTGACGGTCCAGGAGACACGCAGACCGGCGGTGCCTCCCTCGACGCGGAATCGGTTGGTGCTCGCGGCACCATCCGCCGCTGCTGCGGGCGTCGCGATATGGAGCATGGGCATCGGTCCGCCGATGGGCGTGAGCTGGTAGGTCTCGTCGGTGTTGATCGCGGAGAAGTATGGAGGGAGCTCGATCCACGCGCCGCCGCCCTCATCAAGGACGGCGGTGCCGCGGTAGATGTTCATGGGCTCGGGCCCCTCGGCGCAGAAGTGCGTGAGGAAGCGGTTGGCGGGATCGAGCGGGTGATCGATGCGGAAGGACTTCGTCCCGGTGGTGAGGCTGTTTCCGAGCGCTACGACGCCGAAGCCGTCGCCGCTCTCGGCGGAACCGAAGACGCCGAAGTTCTGCCCTGAAGCGCCGGTCGCGGTGCCGTAGACGCCGGTCGCACCGTCGCTGGTTGAGGCGGTGACGCCCCAGACGCCGCTGGTATTGCCGGAGGCTGCCGCCGCGGCGCCATAGACACCGGTGGCCTCGTCGGTCGTGGAGTCGACGCGGCCGAGGACGCCGGTCGTGACGCCGGTGGTCGCGCTGGCCTGGCCGACGGTGCCGGTGCCTTGGGTGCTGGGCGTGAAGCCCCAGACGCCCCAGGCGTCACCGGTGGTTGCGCCCGCCAAGCCCAGGACTGCTCGCCCCGTTGGACTGTCGGTCTGGCCCTGAACGCCGATCGCGGGGCCGGAACTGGCACCAAGTCCGACGAGCCCCACGCCGGACGGGCTGTCGGCGCGTCCGAAGAGACCGAAGCCCGGGCCACTGGTCGAGGTTGAGTAGGCGTAGGCCGCGCGAGGTCCGGTGGTCTGCACGTGGAGCGGGTACTGGGGCGAGGTCAGGCCGAGCCCGACGCTGCCTGAGGTGAAGACGGCGTTGCCGGCGTTGAGCGTGAAGGGTGAGGCCCCCGCTGGACCGGTGGGGCCCGGGAGGCCTGCGGGGCCTTGGGGCCCTTGGGGTCCTTGGGGTCCTTGAGGTCCTGTCATGCCCTGCGGCCCCTGGGCACCTGGCGTGCCGGGGAATCCCTGCGGACCCTGAGGGCCCTGCGGCCCTTGTGCGCCGCTGGTTCCTGCCGGGCCCGCTGGACCGGCGGGGCCGGGCGGGCCGGGCGGGCCCTGCAGATTCCCGTTGAGGGCGTAGAGGGCGTAGGGGGCCGCGAGGATCTGCTGGCGCGGGGAGAGCCGGGTGTAGCCACCGCTGCCGGCCGGACGACGCACCTCGATTTCGATCCAGCGCTGCTGACCATTCCAAACTTCGGGACCGAAGTCCAGCATCACGGCGAAGCGACCATTTACGACCGGCACAAAGGGCGCGGAGAGCATCGGCCCCACCTGAAGCCCTGTGGCGGGCGCATCGAAGAGCGTGAAGCGGAAGTCGGCGAGCCCGGTGAAGACGTCGCCGTTGCTTGCGAGTTCTCCCTGGTAGGTGAAGCCGCTGCTGATGGGTGCCTGGGCCGGTGCGAGGCTCGGCGAAACGACGAGCATCAGCGCGACCAGGACCATGACGAGCGGGCGAGATGCCGCCAGCTTGAGTGTTCGAGTCTGTGTGAGATCCATCGCAAGGCTCCGTGGGCGCGCACCGAGGACGCGGCTCTCCCGTGTCGTCGGCCGGACTCGCACGGCGGATAAGCCGGCGTGACCCGGGCGGGGCTGATCGGCACTGGCCAAGGTCCGATACCGGGGTTCCGGAGTGCCGCCCCCACTGCTGTGGCCGTGGCGGCGTGGACCGGATGTGGTGGCGGGTGTTGGCAGGTGTTGGCAGGCCATGGCGGGTCCTGGCGGGTCCTGGCGGGGCCTGGCATGCGCCGGTCCGCTGGGTCAAGAGCCACTATCCTGATGCCGTGACCGCCAAACGCTCCCCAACGCCCAATGCCACTCCCGCCTCTGCCGGTGCGCGTGCCGCGCGGCCCTCGCTTTCCTATGAGGCGGCGGTGGAACGGCTGGAGAGCATCGTGGCGCAGATCGAGTCCGGCGAGATCGGGCTTGAGGAGTCCATGGCGCTGTATGAGGAGGGGATCGAGCTGACGCAGCGGTGCAAGGAGATCCTTGCGACGGCCGAGCAGCGGGTGGAGGCCCTCTCGCGGCGGACACAGGAGGGCAAGCCGGTTGCCATCCGCCCCAACTCGGCGGCCGCGCTGGCCGATAAGGGGACCGTCTCCGAGCGCGGCGAGCCGGCCGGGGACGATTCCGACTCGGGGTCTGGTGCTGGCCGGAGCGGGTCGGAAGGAGAATCGTTGGGCGACGGGCCTGACGGGATGCCTGATGAAGACGATGACTCCGGCCCGGATGCGCCACGGCGCGCCGGCCCCTTTCCCGAAGACCCACCCTTCTAGACGGATCAAGGTGAGAATGATCCGCCCCAGAACGATCCACCGCTCGTCGGGCACCGGTGCCTGACTGAACGGCCCCAACCATGACCACACTCGCGCAGGACGCGCTCCAACTCGTGCAGATTGCCTCCGTCCCGCCGCCGACGCTGGCCCTCGCTTCCTACGAGGTCTATCTCTTCATCATGCAGGTGGTGATCCTCGCGTGGGTCTTTGCCTTCGGCAGCTGCGTGGGCTCGCTCATCAATGTGCTGGTCTATCGCCTGCCGCTGGGTCTTGATGTCGTGACGACGCCCTCGCGCTGCTCATCGTGCGAGACGCGGCTGACTTGGCGTGAGAACATCCCGGTGCTTGGATGGATCATGCTGCGCGGCCGCTGCCGCTTCTGTCACGCGAAGGTCTCCAGCGAGTACCCCATCGTCGAGGCGATCGTGGGCGTCCTCTGGGTCCTGATCTACCTCATCCTGTATGCCGATGGTGGCCGCTTCCTGGGTGTGCCCTTTCAGACTCTGCGCCCGGAGTGGGCCTTCGAGGGCTTCCGCGAGACTTGGCCGCAGTTCATCGTCATCGTCACGCTCGTCTCGTGCCTGGTCGCGATGACGCTGATCGATGCACGCACGTTCCAGATTCCGCTGATCCTGACGTGGGTTCCTGCGGCGGTCGGCGTCCTCTTCCACACGCTCCACGCCATCTACGTCGAGCATGGCACGTCCTTCGGCCGCCTCATGAGCGTGGCGCCGGGGTGGAACTGGACGATCCCTGCGCCCGGGGCGAGCAGCTGGGGCCTCATCGGTGCCGCGCTCGGCGGGACGCTGGGGCTTGGCGTCTCGCTGCTGCTTGTGCGGCTGGGCCTCATCCGGCGGAGCTTCGAGGACTACGACGCGTGGGAGAAGCAGGCTCTCGCGGCACAGACTCGCGAGGAGGGCACCGAGGCCTCAGCCGAAGCCGCCGCCCCCTCGCCGGACATCTGGGTCCAGTACCCGCACGCGCGGCGCGAGATGGTCCGGGAGATGGCCTTCCTCGCCGCCCCAGCGCTGCTGGCCTACGCCGCGAGCGCGTTGGCGCACCGCCTCGCGGGGCCGTTCACGTTCGACCCGACCACCGGTGCGAGCGTCGCGGCGACGCAGGCCCCGCTCTGGCTCTGCGTTCTTGCCGGGGCGCTCCTGGGCTACCTCATCGGTGGCGGCGTGGTGTGGGCCATGCGCATCTTCGGGTCCCTGGCGTTCAACAAGGAAGCCCTGGGCATGGGCGACGTCCATCTGATGGCCGCGGTCGGCGCGTGCATCGGCTGGATCGACTCGGTGCTCGGCTTCTTCGCGGCGGCGTTTGTCGGCGTGGCGTGGGCGATTCTCGGTGTCGTTGGCTCGGGCACCTTCAAGCGTGCCATGCCCTTCGGACCGTTCCTGGCCGTCGGCTCGGTGCTGGTCTGGGCGTTCAAGCCGGGCGTGGAGTGGCTGCTGTCGCGGCTGATGCACCAGCCGGTGAATCTGCCGTAG
>CAZBXF010000209.1:0-5621 GCA_964495635.1 uncultured Phycisphaeraceae bacterium | reverse complement strand
GTGACTGGCTTTGTGACTGGCTTTGTCACGAGCACGCTGCACTGTGCATTCTGCACGACGTGCTCGGCGGTGCTGCCCAGCAGCACATCGCGCAGGTTGGTCTTGCCGCGCGTGCCCAGGAGCACAAGGTCCGCGCCGCACTCCGTCGTGTACCTCACGATGCCCTCGCCATGGCTGCGTCCCTCGACGACCTCGTACCTGGGCTTTGCCCACGCGTTCTCGGGACGCTCGGGGCGGCAGAACTGCTCCAGCTGCGTCCGCAGCATCTCGCGGTACTTGGCCGCGGCGGCCGGCGACGTGTCGAACCGCGGCTTGTGCAGCCGCCACCCCTGCCACGGCGCCCGGAAGACGTGGATGATGTGCAGCGCCGATCCGTCCATCGCGGCCATCCGCTCCGCATCGCGCACCGCCTCCAGCGAGGTCTCGCTGAAGTCCACGCACGCCACGATCGTCCGGAAGGCATCGCGCTTGCCACGCCGCACCAGCAGCACATCGCACGGCGCATGCCGCACGACCTTGGTCGCCAGCGGCCCGGTCCCGACGCGTGCGCCCGCTTCCGAATCCGGCGCCGCCGCATTGACGCCCAGCACCGCAAGGTCCGCCCTCGAACGCTGGATCGCCTCGTACAGCCCGCCCCACGGCGTCGCGACCGTCACGTCCAGCGCGCCCTTGTGCGCAATCTCGGGCGCGAAGCCCGTCCAGGCGGTGTGCGCATCCTCGATCAGGCCCTGCTGCAGGCTCACGACCATCGGCGCAAAGCCCACCTCGATCTCCACCAGCGACATCGAGTCGATCACGTGCACCGGCTTCACCGTCGGACGCGTGGGCGCCGGGAGCGTCGCCGCGATGCGGTGCGCCTGCGCCAACGCATCGGCCGAGCTCGGTGAGAAGTCGATCCCAACCACGATTGAACGGAGATGGTCCATAAGGCCTCCGATCGGACTGGGGATTCTAGGGGGTATTGGCCTCTCCGGGCGGCTCCGGGCGCTCGCCGAACGCCTCGTCGCGGGCGCGAGCACCCTCTTTGCGGGTTCACCCGGCCGCTGCTCAATCGAGCGAGATGCCCGCCTGCCCGGCCCCGGAGCCGCGCGGAGCGCGCTCGAAGATCCAGCGGAGCTCCGGCAGTCCCATCGCGCGGCAGATCGCGGCGTAGGCCATCGCACCAACCCCCACCCCCGCCGCCAGACGCAGCGCCCGCATCCACCATCCCGCCCCCGCCGGCAGCAGCTCCAGCACAAGCCAGACGCACACGCCCATGAGCATCGACGCGAGCGCGAGCCGCGAGAGCGCCGCCCGCGTCGGGCCGTCGATCGGCGTGACGCCAAGCACGCGCCGCGCGAGCCACAGCAGCAGCAGGCACTGGACGGTGGCCGAGATTCCGGTGGCCCACGCCAGTCCGGACTCACCCAGCCGCCAGACGAGCGTCAGGTTGAGCGTGAGGTTGAGGAGGACCGCGCCGACCGCCAGGCGCATCGGCGTGCGCGTGTCGCCGCGCGCATAGAACGCCCGCGTCAGGACGTGGTTGAGCGAGTACGCCCAGATCGCCGGCGCAAAGCCCGCAAGGACGAGCCCGCTCCGGACCAGCCCCTCCTCGCTGAAGGAGCCTCCCCCGCCGAAGAGCACGCGGACCATGTCATCGCGCACGAGCAGCAGCCCGATCGAGGCCGGCAGTCCGATGAAGAGCGAGAGCCGGATGCCGCGCTGCAGGTGGAACTGGAAGTCGTCCGGTCTGTCGGCCGAGCGCGAGAGGAGCGGGAAGACCGCCGTCGCAACGGCGATCCCGAAGACGCCCAGCGGAAACTGGTACAGCGTCTGCGTGTACGAGAGGATGGCGTTGCTGGACTGATCCAGCGGGATCGGAGCGCCCAGCACCGTCGCCCCGACCCAGACGGGCCACATCGCGATGACCATGTCGAGCGTGGTGTTGAGCTGGAGCGTGCCCAGACCCAGCATCGCGGGAACGAAGCGGTCCATCACGGTCTTGACATGGGCCCGCGCATCCAGCCCGGCGCGCCTCCACCGGACCTTGCCGCGAAGGGCCCACAGCGACCAGACGACCTGCGCCACGCTCGCGAGCAGCGCGGCACCGGCGACCCAGTACGCCGCCCGCACATCGCCCCGAAGGATCCCGGCAAGGAACAGGCCCGCCGCGCCGATCTGAAAGACGTTGAGCAGGATCGGCGCCGCCGCCGGCGGCCCGAACCGCCCGTGCGCCTGCAGCATCCCGCCCAGGATCGCCGTCAGGCACACCATCGGCATCATGGGCAGCATCACGATCATGAGCGTGAGCGACAGCGAGCGGTCAGGATCGGCCGGCGCCAGCCACAGCACGAGCCCCAGCGCGCCGCAGATGAGCAGCGTCAGCGCACCGGTCGCGAGCGTCAGCAGCCGCAGCGTCACCCGCGCCAGCTCGCTGGCCATCGCCGGGTCATCGCGCGAGAGGAGCGTGTACTGCGGCAGGAAGGCCGCCGAGAGCGCCCCCTCGCCAAAGAGCCGCCGGAAGAGGTTGGGCACCGCGTACGCCGCGCGGAACGAAGAGCCCAGCAGCCCATCGCCAAAGAGCCGCGCCGTCACCACATCCCGCGCGAGGCCCGCGAAGCGCGACAGCAGCGTCAGCAGCGAGACCACCCGGACCGCGGCCGCGAGGGCGCCGCTCCCCGAGGGCTCGGCCGCGGCGGCGACGGGTGCCGCCTCGGACGTTGCGTTCGGCGTTGGAAGAGGTTGGGACACGTGCGGAAAGGACTTCGGACGCGCGGGCGGCAGAGGATGAGAACCTCGGACAGGGAGCGAACCTACTCGGGCGGCAGCGGCACCGACGCGATGCCCCCCCACCCCGCCCACTTGAGGCGCGTCTGCTCATACCACAGCTGCAGTCGACGCAGACAGGCCAACGCGTGCCGCACCTCGGCACGCTGGTCCAGCGCGGACCGGCCCAGATCAAGGTCCGGCACGCGAACGAAGATCTGAAGCCCGCCGCCCGCCAGCGTGCCCGGCAGCAACCTCACCTTCATGTCGAGCGGCAGCTCACGCTCGAAGCCCGCCGCCAGGCCCACCGTGTCGCCCGGCCAGCCCTGCAGCTCGAGGCAGACGACCTTCCCCCGCACGTCGTGCCGCAGCTTGACGTTCCCGGCCGGCGGGCGCGAGAGCGTCTTGTCCAGCACCAGCTCCGCCGGAACCTGGCCCGCGCTGGCCGGAGCCTTGATCTTGAGCTGCGGCGAGAAGAGCCCGGCGATCTCCGCGTAGCCGCCCCAGAAGCGGTCCGTCTCCTCCGCCACCACCTTGCGGGCAGCGCGCCCGTGCTCCGAGATGGCCCGCAGGATCACGGCCCGCCGATACGCGTTCCACGAGCGCTTCTCACCCTCCGAGCCGGCGGCGAGCTGCTCGAAATAGCCCATCAGCGACTCGTACGTCACCCGCACCTCGGGCCGGAATCGCAGCCCGTGGATCGAGTGACGCGACGGCGCCATCGCGACCACGCCCGCCGCGTCGCACTCCCCCTGCTTGCCCGAGTTGATCGCCTCCTCGCGCATGGCGTCGATGTCCTCGCTCGTCAGCTCGGTGCTGAGCGCGTGGGCGATCAGCAGCCGCAGCCGCGTCCCGTCCGCCGTCGCGAGGTCGATGCCGATGAGCCCCGCCCCGCGCCGGCCCCACGTCGGCTCGTGCCGGATGGCGCCGACCGTGGGCACGCTCTGCGCCAGCGTGTCGCCATCGGGCAGGATGTGACGCAGCAGCCACCAGCCAAGGTCGGGCCCCTCCCGCAGCGCATCCACGAGCAGGACCTCGATCAGTCGCTGATGGACGACGGGCACCGCGGGGAGATTCTCTACCGACGTCAGCATGGGGTGGCCTCGGCGCTCTCTGGTTTGGGCTCTGGGTCTTCTCTCGCTCTCAGGGATTATCGCCGGCACCTTCCCGCCGGCGGGCCGGACTCTAGCAGAACGGGGCGATCATCGCAGGCCATACTCACGCAGCTTGCGATAGAGCGTGCGCTCGCCGATCCCCAGCAGCCTTGCCGCCTGCTCGCGGTTCCCCGCCGTCAGGCGCAGCGTCTCCCGGATCGCGCGCTTCTCGATCTGCTCCAGGCTCGTCCCCGCCAGGCTCGCCTGCCCGGGCGCGCTCGACCACGACGCATCGTCCCCGACCTCCGCATCGGCCCGCACATCATCCGGAATATGCCGCAGGTCCAGCGGCGGCCGCGTCCCGCCCACGCCGCTCTCCTCGCCCATCAGCGAGACCACCATGTTCTGCACCACGTTCATCAGCTGACGCACGTTCCCCGGCCAGGCGTAGCTCGTCAGCCGCATCATCGCGGCGTCCGTCACCGCAGGGCCCGAGCCCTCCGCCGCAGGGCGATTCCCCTCCGCGCCGGCGAGCTCCGCCCCGAATCGGTCGCTCGCAAACCGCACCAGCGCCGGAATGTCCTCGCGCCGCTCCCGCAGCGGCGGCAGGTGGATGTGCGTCCCGTTGATCCTGAAGTACAGATCCTCGCGGAACGTTCCCTCCGCCACCATCTTCTTGAGGTCGCGGTTCGTCGCCGACACAAACCGCACATCCGCGTGCCGCGCCTCATTGGCCCCCAGCCGCACGACCTCCCCACTCTCCAGCACGCGCAGCAGCTTGGCCTGCATCGCCATCGGCATGTCGCCGATCTCATCCAGGAAGACCGTGCCGCCATCGGCATACTCAAACACACCCGCGCGGTCCTTGTCCGCCCCCGTGAACGCGCCGCGCACGTGCCCGAAGAGCTGATCCTCAAGCAAGCTCTCCGACTGCCCGGCGCAGTTGAACGTGACGTAGCGCGACGAGGCCCGCTTGCTGTTGCGGTGCACCGCCTGCGCAATCAGCTCCTTGCCCGTCCCCGATTCGCCGGTGATCAAGACCGGGATCGTGCTCGGCGCCACGGTCTTCACCATGCGCAGCACACGCCGCATCGGCTCCGACTGTGCCACCAGCCCCTCGAAGCCCGCCATGTCCACGCGCTCGCGCAGCTGGTCGTTGTGGTGCCGCAGCAGCACCGTCTCCGCCGCGCGATTCACGAGATTGCGAAAGACCTCAAGGTCGAGGGGCTTCTGAATGAAGTCGTACGCCCCAAGCTTGAACGCCGCGCGGGCCGTCGGCACATCGCCATGCGCCGTCACCAGGATCGTCTCGGCCTGGGTCTGCAAGCGCTTCGCCGCGGTCAGCACCTTCAGCCCCGCGTCCGCCCCGTCCGGAGCAACCTTGTCCTCACCCTCACCAAAGCCGCCACTCGCGGGCATGCGCAGGTCCGTCACGATCACATCAAACGAACCAAGGCGCAGCTCCTCCATCGCCTCCGCCACGCCGCCAACAACCGTGCAGACATGCCCCGGCCGGCGCAACGCCTCCGACATCACCTCAGCATGCTCGGCCTCATCCTCAACAATCAAGACCTGAGCGGCAAGTTTCTCGCGAGAATTCACAGACATGCGCGATGGTACGCCCTGATCTTCCTTCAGAACCCCACGACAGAGCCCCACGCGCAAGCGTGGGGGGGCCGCCGCCCACCACGAACCTCACACGCCGCGATCAACGCCAAATCCCCCCCCACGCTCGCGCGTGGGGCTCACGCCGTTCGCCTCCACCACACGCCCGCACTCCGG